>CACXGK010000289.1 GCA_902767115.1 uncultured Ruminococcus sp. | reverse complement strand
TTCCCATCCCGGAACATCTGCATCATTTCGTTGGTCAGGCTCAGGTTATTGGGCTGGAGCTCGATCTCCTCCCGTTTCACCCACTCAGCAAACCGCAGCTCGCTGGCATCCATGCAGATGGGATCATCGCCGTCTGCATCGCAGTAAAAGCCGACCAGCAGATCCTGCGCCATGCCCCACGGCTGGGATTTGTAATAGCGGATGTTTCTGACCCGGATGCCGGTCTCCTCCATGACCTCACGCTGTACGGTCTGCTCCAGCGTTTCGCCGATCTCCGTGAAGCCGGCAACCAGCGCATTGTGCGCATAGCCACGGTTGTAACGGGTGATGAGCAGACTGTCACCCTTGATGACGCCGACAATGACAGCAGGGTTGATGCGTGGATAGCGGACATTGCCGCAGTCCGGACAGGTCAGCGCACGCTCCGCACCGTGACGCCGCAGTACACCGGCACAGACACCGCAATAGCGGTTATCGTGGTACCACTTCCAGAGATGGTAGGCGGTGAAGGCACAGAACAGCAGCTTGCCGCCGCTTTGATCCCGGAGCTCACGGATGGTGTAGCTGCCGAAATGCGCCGGGGCATCCGGCTTCTCAAAGCACAGGAAAAATCGCATCTCATCGCAGGAAAACAGATAGACCGCATCGCCGCCGGTATGGTCGGCACCGGTGGGAAAGGCAAGCTTGCCGGCTTTGGTGCTTGCCAGGAGCCTGCCGCTGTCGTCGAAGTACAGCAGTGTATCCTCCGGCTGAAGCGGATAGTCGGTGAAGTGATTGTTCAGCCGGCTTGGGGAAATATCCTGTATCATACATGACACCTCTTTGTTTTGGTTTGCCATTCTATTATACATCATCGGTGGAGAATTTGCAAGGGGGCAGCAATTGGGTCAGATAGCGAATAGCTTGTGTCAGATTTTGGATTGATACGGATGCCCGAAAGCTGTATAATAATATTGGAATTATCCAGAATGTTATCAACTTGGGAGGAATGGATTATGAAAAAGATATATAAAACCTGCCTGACACTGTTATCCTGTGCGCTGCTGGCGGCTGCACCGCTGTCGCAGATGCCGCCGATGGCGGAGGTGTTCCCGGCGGCGACCGCTGCTGCGGAGGATGCGAAGATCACAGCATCCGGCGGCTGGTTCGAGACCGCCTATGCGGAATGGGACAGCAATGCCATTGGTTCCGGTGTCACCGTCAGCTATGCGCCGGTGGGGGAGAGCGATTTTGTCCCCGTCGATGCAGAGCTCATCCGTGGAAACCGTGTGGATATTCCGGGACTCAAGGGTAATACCGCCTACACGGTACGCATTGCAGGCGCCAACGGGATCGCCGAGTGCAATGTCACAACGCTTGCCTATGACCGCACGGGATATGCGCATCAGAATTTTTCGGACATCGGCGGCTACAAGGACGACGGCACCCTCAAGCCGGATGTGGATGTGATCTACGTCACGAACGAAAATAAGGATACCATCACCTATAATGGCAAGGTCGGACTGTACAACATTTTCTTCAGCGCCAAGCCCAAGAATGTGGTATTCCGCTTCGTCGGAAAGCTCGATGTGCCTGCCGGCACCGTTGCGAATGACGGCACCCACAACGACGGCTCCAATATGCTCTACCTCCAGAACAGCTCGAATGTGACCATCGAGGGTATCGGACCGGACACCGATCTAAACGAGTGGGGCATTGAGATGAAGCGCTGCACAAGCTGCGAGGTGCGCAATCTCTGGCTCGGCAATTACCCGGATGACGGCATTTCCATGACAGGCAATGCGGACATCCATTCCGAGCATATCTGGGTGCATAACAACACCATCGAGAAAGGCTACAATGCCTATGCCGGCGGCGGTCATGTGGATGCGGACAAGGCAGACGGTGACGGCTCGACCGATATGAAGTGGTCGGAATTTGTGACCATTTCCTACAATGTGTACAACGAATGCCACAAGACCTCACTGGTCGGCGGCAAGGCGGATCAGTTCCAGGATCACATCACCTACCATCACAACTGGTTCAACCATACCGAATCCCGCAACCCCAGAGTGCGCAATGCCCATGTGCATTCGTACAACAACTATTTCCTTGCCAATGGCGAGTACGGCGTCTGCGCTTCGTACAATTCCAAGATCTTCTCCGATCACAACTATTTCGAGCAGACCAAGTCGCCGCTTTATGCCATCAACATGGGCAAGGATCAGTACTCCGGCACGATCAAGTCCTTCGGGGATGTGTTTGACAACTGCACCCCGGACGAGGGGCTTGCCTACGAGATCGTGACCGACCGCAATGCTTCTCCTGCCATCCCGAACCTGGTCGATGGCGGCGATGGGTATGACAACTTCGACCTCGACCTTTACGCCTACACACCGCAGTCCCCGGCAGATGCCAAGGCGACCATCCTTGCGCTTGCCGGCAGAATGAAGGCGGACGGCGCCCCCATCGAGCTTCCGACCGAGCCGGTGAGTGAGACCCCGACCGAAGAACCGACTGCGCCCTCCGAGGAACCGACTGCACCGTCTGAAACGCCCACTGAACTCCCCACAGAGGAGCCGACCGAGCCCGTGAGTGAAACACCGACTGAGGAGCCGGCAGCCTTGCTTGGTGATGTGGATGCGGACGGAACGATCGCCGTGTCGGATGTCATCCTGATGCAGCGCTATCTCCTTGGCAGCGCAGAGCTGAACGATCCTGCACAGGCGGATGTATGCGATGATGGCGTGATCGATATTTTCGATCTGTCCATGCTCAAGCGCACGTTACTGAATCAATAACCCAAGGAGAATCACGGAGTCCCAGATAGAAGCTATGCCCCTGCGTGCATTGTAGTACGCAGGGGCATTGTGTTGATCCGGATGCTATGCAAAATCAGAATTTGTAGACTTCAAAGTCGGATTTTCTTCTATAAGATTTTTGCCATGCTATTCATCTCTTCTGTAATTCGATTGACTT
>CACXGK010000288.1 GCA_902767115.1 uncultured Ruminococcus sp. | reverse complement strand
TGTAATTCGGATGCGTCTCGATGGGATATTTGGTGCAGTAGAACGGGTTATGCGACCGGATCATCAGGATGCAATCCGAGATCGGCATCGTGGAAATTTCATTCGGCTGCATCAGCTCGCGCCCCATAATGCTGTTATTTTCGGACGTACTGGACTGCCGCCCCTTCGTCCGGTTCGTGCCGCGCACATCAATCGTCTCCTTGCCGAGCGCTTCGGAGATGAATTTCAGCGTGGACTCCTCCTTGCCGCCGAGAAACAGCAAAGAATCGCAGTTTCCGGTGATGACCTCCCAGGTCTTTTCATAGCGTGCTTTGAGTTGGGCGAGGTTCTGCACAATCACATTCAGCGACATTCCCATCGACCGGACGAAAGCGATCACCTTGTCAAAGTCAGGAATTTGCCCAAGATTCGCGAATTCGTCCATGATGCAGCGTACATGAACTGGTAGTGTGCCGCCGTATTTGAAATTGGCACGATTCGCCAGCACATCGAACAATTGTGTATACAGCATCGCCGCCATGAAATTGTAGGTGCTGTCTGTTGCCGACAAAATCAGGAACAAAGCCGTTTTCCGGTCGCCCAGCTTTTCCAGCTCGACGTTATCGCAGCAGGTGAGATTCTGGAGATTGGTCAGATTGAACATGAACGTTTTGACGTTCGCACTGGAAAGAAATGATTGCCCAGTCTCCTCCGGCGCGTTGCGGACTTCCTTGTAAAGCCGCAGCGCCAGACTATCGGGCTTGCGTTTTTCCAGCTCGATAAAATCCTTGTCCAATGGACACAAAAAGGCTTCATTCTGACGCTTCCGGAATGCCGCTTCATCCTCGTCTGCATTGCGTTCTAAGAAAAATCCGTCCGGAATCTGACTGCCATGCGGCGGATATTGCAGCCCTCGCATCTTTTCCGTGACGGAGAAAAAGTTCAGATGGGCAATATCCCTCGATTCCGGAATGAGCCTGCCGTTCTCGTCAAACTCTGCGTTGTAGGCGCTTTCCTCAAACAGCAGAAACACGATCGCTTCAAGCAGCGTTTGCCCCTTTTGTGACCAGAAATCGTCCTTTTCGCCGTCACCCTTGGTGGACTTGAACAGCACATTCACCATCTTTTTCACGTTGTCCTCGGACAGGTCGCCGTTCTGATCGTAGACGTAATGGAACGGGTTGTAGTTGTTGGAATGCGTCATTTCGATGAGGTTCACGACGCGCACCACATAGCCGGCTTCGGTGAGCATTTTGCCCGTAGACCCCAGAATTTCGCCCTTTGGATCAGTGACAACATAGCTCGTATTGAGCTGCATAATGTTAGGCTTCGCGAAAAATCTGGTCTTACCAGAACCGGAACCGCCTATGATAAGGACGTTCAGATTCAGGAGATGCTGTTTTGCATTTAAGGACAGAAAAACTTCTTTTGTCAGGAGAATATTGTTGTCGATGATGACACCCGCAAAATTTCCCTTGCGATCAAATACGCGCTTGCCATCCGATGTGAGCAATGGCTTAAATTCGGGCTTTCCAGCATCCTTCAATCCCTTCATTTCCGACTTGTCCCCCCACTTTGCCGAGCCATGCTCCACGCCGCGCCGATGCAGACGTTTTCCGGATTCGCTGTATTTGTACAGCGCAAAAATGCCGATCGCCATCGCGCCGAGAAACGGCATTTTCTGCGCATAGCTGCCCTTGGTTTGCAGCGCGATACCGATGACTTTTGGCGACTGCATGACAGTATGAAATCCGTCCCCGATCTTCCCACCGTCCACCTTGCCGTCCGGTTTGACAGATAAGTCCATTGCCGTGCCGAGCAGGATGCAGAGGGCGAGCAATACCAGTGCAATGACGGCATAGATCGCAAGCGTGGACGGACTGATGCCTTTTTTGGGGACAGGGGAGTTGCCCGATTTTTTCTTTGCCATTAGTGTCTGCCCCTTGGCTTGGAAAGTTCGATCTTCGGCGCATCCAGCTTCGGTGTATCCGGAATTTCCGGCGCAATATCCTTGGCAGATGCAAGCACCTCCACACGCTCCACCATCGCGGAATCCTCCCTATACCGATCGAATTCCTCCTGCGATTCAAACACAAGCACCGGTTCCTCACCGATGCCGCTTTTCTCCATCATGTCCTGTTTGAGTGCGCTCCAATAGCTCGTGTTTTTGCCGTTTTCCAGCATCACACGAACCGCCTTTCCGTCCGCATTCTTGCTGTGTTCGTCCGTGAAAACACAGCCCGTACCGAACCGATCCGCCGCCTGCTGCTGCAACCCATCGCGGTACACATCATACTGATGCACGACGCGCTCACCGTTGTGCTCGCCGGTGCATTTGATATAGCTCTGCGGGTTGGCGGCGCTGCAAAGGATGACCGAATCCCGCGCCAGCGTCTCCCGGTCGGTCATGCGGTCGAGTGCGGAATGGAAATCCATTTTTTGCGCCTGATGCGCGGCGATGTTCAGTCGTGCGGCTTCAATCGTTCTGTCGGCTGCCTGCGGTGCCGCAATCTGATGCTGCGCCGAACGGGAGAGAACTTGCTCGGCTACCTCCTTAGAAATGCCGAATTTCCGGCAAATTTCTGAAACAGCCTTATCCCTGTCCGCGACCGGAATATGCGCCGTCCGTCCGCCGTAGCTGACCTTGATCGTCTCCGCGCGGACTTCTTCAAGCAGCACGATTCTCTCCGGCGGATGCGCTTTCGCCCTTGCAAACACGTCCTTCGCCATCGCAATGGCGGCGTGGTCGGGGATGCCCTGCGCCTTGTACAGGTCTTTCAGCTCGGCAATCGCATTTTTCTTGTCGGAAAAAGAAAGCACCAATTCACGCGAATCGGTGCTGCGGTATTCAGTGCCATTCTCATCAAATTCTGTCGCATTGACGGCACTTTTCACAGTGAATGCATCCTTTCCGGTGCGCTCGATCTCATTGTGAACGCTGTCCACGGGCTGCGCTTTTGTGAGAACCAGACCGTCCGCATTCGTCCGGCGCATCCCCTCGACGACGGCAGGGTCGGACATGTCAAAGCTGCTCCTGTCAAAATCCGCATCCAGCGTCATATTCATCTGAGCGATGCAGCTATCTGACACCTTCTGCGCCTTGGCGGTCAGCGCCGCAAGCGTTGCCGCATCCTCGACGCCCAAACTTTCACGCAGCACCGCCTGCATCTGTTTTGCGGACTGCGTTTCCGGCGAAAGGACGGCGAATTTTCCATCCGCATCCCGGAACACGATGCGCGGCATTTCGTCCGCTTTCGGTGTGACGTGCCAGCAGGTGTACGCCTTGCAGCGCACGTCCTCGCCCTCGACCGAAATATTGCCGCTGATGCTGGAAAATTCCTGCTGCGGATCCTCGGAAAAGAACTGCGTTTTGTCCTCGGCGTTCAGCATTTCCTCTGCAAATTTTGCACACGCGATCTTCGCTTTGTTTTCGTCATAGCCGAATTTCTCGCCAATCTGCGTCGCAAGCTCCTCACGGCTGGGCAGCTCGTCAAATGAGATCTCCATGCCGGTGCTTTCGGATTTGAGCGTGTAGAAACCGTCCTCGCCCTTGCTGAAAAAGAGATCCTGCTCAACATCCTCGCATTTCCGGTGGAATTCCTCGCGTGCAATGAGAATCGCCTTTTCATCGGCTTTCTCGTACAGGCAGAATCGCTCCCCATCGCGCGTCACGCCGAAGCTCGCCGCGAGGTCGTAATGGTTCAGCTCATTCGTGAGAAACGGCATCTCCCACGCCTGCACTTTGAAATTGCCGAGAGTCTGCGGGCGCTCCGCCAGCTTGTCTTTTATCCTGTCCGTGCAGATCTTCTGGAACACCGGAAGGTCACTTTTGCGGACTTGCACGAAGATATTATCCTTCCCGTCCGCCTGCACAAATGCGACCGGAATGCCGAATTGCCTTGCTTTTTCAGCAATGTATGCCTTGTCTGACTTGGTTACACCCTGCTCAGAGAACACCACCTGATCGCCGCTTGCTCTCGCACTCTGCACCAGACTTTTGATTGACACCGCGCCGGGCTTGATGTTCGTGAGATCGGTAGACTTGACCTTCTGCGATTTTGCCGCCGCGCTGCTGCGTTTCACCGACATCCATGCGTCAAACAGCTTGGCGATCAGGTCGATCACCTTGGTCACGGCATGGCTGCCGACTTCTGCGACCTTGCTTGTGACTTGTAGCGTTGCGCCGGCAACGTCTTCGCTCATGTTCATATCTGCACCTCCTTACACGGGATGACCATGCTGTCGCAATCCACCTGCGCATCTGCACGGAATGGGCGAATGCCGGCTTCGCTGTAGTAAGAATAGATTTCACTCATGATAAAACTCCTTTCGTGTGGGTACAAAAAAGCAGCCTCGAAAAGCTGCTGTACTGCCATTATTTTAAGCGCCGAATGCTGCCCAGAAATCCAGACCAAACGCCGTATTCATGGTGAGTGCCGCATTATACAGCACTGTGATCATGTATGCCTTAATGTTGGCGATCTCCCCGGCATAGCCGTAAAGCCGTCGGAATACATACTGGATATGCTCGTTGTTCAGCTTCAGGAACTGGCTCCGGACAACTTCCGCTGGCATCTTCTGTCCGCCAACACGGATCGTGCCTGAACGGGTGCAAATGCATTCCACCATGATGGCGACCAGTTCATCCAGTTCATCCTTCGTCCCTTTCGGGCGCTGCGGATCGGATTCCGGCAGCGTATATGCCGACAGGAACCAGTCGTACTCGATGTTTTGCTTGATGAGAAGCTCGTATGCCCTGCGCTGCTCCATCCCATCTGTCTGTCCGGCGGACTGAATGGATGGATCTGATTCAGTCAGTCTGGTTCTGTTATTCTGGTTACTATAAAGAGGGGCGTGTGAATCTGCATCACTCTGCATAGGGGAAATCACATCTTCCGGGTGTGCATTTCCGTCCTCAGACAGCGGATTTTCAATCATCGTAACAGACTGGTTTTCTGCATTTTCAACAATCTTCTCTGCCGTGTCCTGTGTCTGCCCCTCACCCGCCTCCTCGTTCGCCGTTACCGCCTTGCAGCAGTCCTTAACATAGATCCTGTCCGGCTTGCCAAGTCCGACCTTCTCGCGCTCGATCAGTCCCATTTCCTCCAGACCTCGCAGCAATCTGGCTGCC
>CACXGK010000287.1 GCA_902767115.1 uncultured Ruminococcus sp. | reverse complement strand
TTATACAGCATTTGCATCCTTTTGTCAATAGCTTTTTGATAATTTCTTTTGCTGCATTTTGAACAAGTTCGAGTTATCAAATTTGGAGTATTCAACAGAATTGACAATTTGTGGACGCCGTTTCGTGAAAAGTAAATGAAATTTTCGCAAAGAGTAGAATATTTGCAAAAAGGGCTTGCTTTTTCAATTCGTTTGTGCTATGATAGTAATTAGGTTAGTAAACGAAATTTACGTATGTAACCCGTGTCCGCTGCAAAAGGAGATGATCGAATGGACAATGCAGAGCTCGGCAGACGGCTGAAGGCAGCCCGGCTTGCCAAGAAAATGACCCAGAGTGACGTGGTCGGCAATTTCATCACACGCAATATGCTCAGTCAGATCGAAAGCGGCAGTGCCACGCCCTCTATGAAGACCCTGGAATATCTGGCAGGTGTTCTGGAGATCCCGATCGACAGGCTGCTGTCCGAAAGCGGTGAGAGCACCAGCACCGACGGCTATGCCGTCCTCTCAGATGCCAAGCGCCTGCTGCGTGAGGACAAGTTTGAGGAGATCCTGGAGACCTGCGAACCGCAGGGTGTTGCAGCGGATGAGCTCCACGCCATCCGGAGCATTGCACACCTCAAAATCGCCCATCGTATGGCAGAGAGTGAGGAAACGGAGAGCTTGCAGCTTGCTGTGATGCACGCACGCAGCGCTGCCAAGGAAGCGGAGATCGGCATTTACGCCAACGCCGACCGCATCGCCAGAGCCAACCAGCTCATCACCAAGATCGCCCAATACCTCAGCAGCTACTACTCCAACCTCGCCAATCCGCAGCAGGGATGAATATTCGGGCTTACGCCCGATTAGGGGGGCTGCTCGCCCCCTCAACCCCTCGGCAGGACTATGCAGCCCTGCACCCGCAGTTTTGCGTGATGTTAGGTTATTAGCATCGGGGGCTACCCCAGACCCCCAAAAAGGAAAAACGCAGTACCCCGACTTTTTTCAGGGTACTGCGTATTTTTATCTGTCTTTGCGTGAGATCAAAGCAGTGTGATGCCGGCTGCCTTGCACTGGTCGAGCATTTCCTGCGGCCAGATGGATGCCTGAACTTCACCGATGTGTGCCTTCTCCAGCAGGAGCATACAGAGTCTCGACTGCCCGATACCGCCGCCGATGGTCAGGGGCAATGTTCCGTCTGCAATCATCTGGTGGTATCTGTACTGCATTCTGTCCTCCGCACCGAGCTCTGCAAGCTGCGCAGCCAGAGACTTCTCGTCTACACGGATACCCATCGAGGATACCTCAAAGCCACGCTGAAGGGTCTCGTTCCAGAAGAACAGGTCACCGTTGAGGCTCCAGTCGTCGTAGTCAGGTGCTCTGCCGTCGTGGCGCTCACCGCTTGCGAGCTTGCCGCCGATCTTCTGGATGAAGACAGTGCCGTGCTCACGGCAGATCAGATCCTCACGCTCCTTGGGGGTCTTGTCCGGGAATCTGTCCTCCAGCTCCTGGGTCGTCACAAAGACCACGTTCTCGTTCATCGGGTGGTTCAGCACCGGATAACGCAGGCTCACCTTGCGCTTGGTGTAGATGATCGCCTTGACGATGGACTTGACCGTTTCCTTCAGGAATTCCTCATTGCGCTGCTCACGGGTGATGACCTTCTCCCAGTCCCACTGATCGACAAAGATCGAATGGATGTTGTCAGTATCATCATCACGGCGGATCGCATTCATATCCGTGTAAATGCCCTCGCCCGGACGGTAGCCGTAACGGTAGAGCGCCATACGCTTCCACTTTGCGAGGGACTGTACGACCTCTGCCTCCTTATTGCCGATCTCCTTGATGGTAAAATCGACCTTGCGCTCCACGCCATTGAGGTCGTCGTTGATACCGCTTCCCTTCTCCACGATCAGGGGCGCTGTCACACGGTCAAGGGTCAGCGCAAAGCTCAATGTCTGCTGAAACAGATCCTTGATGTACTTGATAGCGTGCTGGGTCTCACGCAATGTCAGGGCAGATGCATAGCCCTGCGGCAAATAAAGAGATTTCGACATAGTGACCATCCTTTCTCTAAAAACCAAAAGAAAAGCGTTCTGGGCTGCACACAGTACGCATACAACCCAGAACGCCTTTGTTCTGACGATTACATACTATATTATACCCGTGGCAGGTGATTTTGTCAAGTCCCTGCGGCGTATTCTTATTTTTTCAAACCATTTTGTATGCAAAACTTTCAAAATCCAATCAGCGAATGGAACCAACGGTTCTCGGGAACATGATGACGTCACGGATATTTTGTACGCCGGTCACATACATGATAAGCCGCTCAAAGCCCAGACCAAAGCCGCCGTGCGGCACAGAACCGAACTTTCTCAGGTCGAGGTAGTCGGCGTAAACGTCCATGTTCATGCCACGCTCCTCCATGGCTGCCACGAGCTTGTCGTAATCATACTCACGCTCGGAGCCGCCGATGATCTCACCAACGCCGGGAACGAGCAGGTCAACGGCTGCAACGGTCTTGCCGTCGGGATTCTGCTTCATGTAGAAGGACTTGATCTCCTTCGGGTAATTGGTGACGAAGGTCGCCTTCTTAAAGACCTTCTCGGAGATATAGCGCTCGTGCTCTGTCTGGAGGTCGCAGCCCCACTCTACCGGGTACTGGAACTTCTCACCGGACTCCTTCAGCAGGCGAATTGCTTCGGTGTAGTCACAAACGGCGAACTCATGGGAGATCAGCTCCTCCAGACGGTCGATCAGACCATTCTCGAAGTGCTGGTCAAAGAACTTCATTTCCTCCGGGCAGGTGTCGAGCACGGTTCTGATAACGTGCTTGACCATATCCTCTGCAAGCTCAATGACATCCGGCAGCTCCATGAAAGCCACCTCCGGCTCGATATGCCAGAATTCCGCAAGGTGCTTGGGGGTGTTGGAGTTCTCTGCACGGAAGGACGGACCGAAGGTATAGATCTTGCCCATTGCCATGGCTGCCATCTCGCCTTCGAGCTGACCGGAAACGGACAGACCTGCACGCTTGCCGAAGAAGTCCGCAGCGTAGTACTCATCCGCATTCTTGAACTTGCCGTCCTCCTGGTAACCAAGGGTTGTCACCTGGAACATCTCACCTGCGCCCTCGCAGTCGGAGCCGGTGATGAGAGGCGTATTGACGTAAACATAATTGCGCTCCTGGAAGTAGCGGTGAATTGCCTGTGCCAACACCGAACGGACACGCATCACAGCATTGAAGGTATTCGTTCTGCCACGCAGATGGGGCATGGTGCGCAGGAATTCGAGGGTATGGCGCTTCTTCTGGAGGGGGTACTCAGCCGGGCACTTGCCGAGGACAGTGATCTCCTTGGCGTTGATCTCCACGCCGCCGTTCTGTCCCTCTACCACGGTACCAACGACCTTGACAGAAGTACCGCCGGGCATCGCATCCTCAAACTCGATGCCGGTCGCCTTGTCGATGACGATCTGGAGGTGCGGCAGGGATGTGCCGTCATTCAGGGCGAGGAACGCCATGGTCTTGGAATTACGGGAGGTGCGGACCCAACCGCAGACGGTCACTTCCTGACCGATGTAGGACGCATTGGAAAAGATCTCCTTGATGTCGATGTGTTTCATAAATCAGACTTCCTTTCGTGATTTCAGGGCAAATAAAAATCCCGCCCTGATGAATTCGCATCAGGACGGGAGCAAAACTCTCGTGGTACCACCTGAATTGCCCTGCCATATCGGCAAGACCTCTCATGCGCACAGCAGTGAAATCTCTCTGCGAAGCGCTGCCCTTTAACGCACGGCATACGGCGCACCTACTGACCGCCGGGAACAAGCCCCATTTGGTTTTCAGCTATTGCTGCTCGGAAGTGTTATTCGCACAGGCTCTGCTGCATGGTTCGCACTATCCCACGCTCACTGGGAGTGAATCCCTGTGGTACTTCTCTCCGTCATTGCATTTCGATGGAATCATTATAGCACATTTCGCCGTGCTTGTCAAGTTTTTTTTCGGTGCTCTCCTTATTTACTCCGGAACAGCTCACGCAGCATCATTGCGCCGCCGGCGAAGGTCAGACCGAACATCACCACAAACATCCAGCCATTGGACGTGCGCCACTGGATGCTGACGCTCATAATGACCGCCGCAATGATGATGACGATGCCGATGGCGATAAACAGCCAGCCCCAGAGCTTTCTGTCGAGAAGGAACAGCAGAGCGATGCCGAGCAGCAGCGGGAGCATGATCGTGCCATTGGGCAGTCCAAAGCCGCCGAAGTGGAAGATATAGCCGCCGGTGCCCCATGTGCTGGAGATCACCAGATTCTGGAAGATCATGTACAGTCCTGCACCAAAGAGCAGCAGTCCGCCGAAAAACCGGAGCAGTTCATTGCTGTCACGCTTGCGTCTGATGGTGGCTTCCTCGATGTCATCGAGCATATCCCTGGATTTCTGTTCCATCTTGGTTTTCTTTGCCTTGGCGTTTTCCTTGTCTGCCTCAGCCGCCAGCTCGTTGTACAGCGAATCCATGTCCTTAGTCTCATTGCTCATACAAATCACCCCGTCCTTTCCTAAATCACACATTCTCAAACCAGAGCAAATTTCTTTGCCCAGAACAGTATACCATAAAACGCAGAAAATGTCAAGAGAGAGGGCGGCGCCATTCCTAACTCAATCATTCTCCTTATGATAGTCCTCCACCGTGCGGAAGGTCGAGGAGCACGCCATGAGGTAGGAGTGGGCGTTGTCAAATTCCATTGCCATATAGTACGAGCTGGTCGGGTCTGCCGGGTCCTCGATCATCCATGCCACCAGAAAAAAGCCGTCCGTGTAATGCCCATAGACCTGTAATGCCTTGTATCCGGCAGGCGATACCTGTGCGCCGGTCAGACCCTCAACATTGTCCTGGGATTCAAGGTAGGCGTGCAGATTATCCGCACCGGTCTGGTAATCCACGCCCTTGTAGTAATCGAGTGTGACGATATTGGAACCCGTTGCGTCCGAATACTGCAACAGCCCCTCCACGTCCTCGTCCTGGAACGGCAGATACCCAAAAGGCACCTGGATATAGCCATTTTCATCGTCGCCCACCTGCTGGAGCTTGCCCTCGTAGACGAAATCGCCGGATTCATCCGTGATCTGCGCATCGGCGTCACCGGTGCTGACCTTTCCGGTCTTGACATCGATCCCTGCATCGTTGATATCCGGGACACTCATATCCGGGAAACTGATATCCGGTTTCTCGACCTGCACCTGCACATCCGGCACCGAAACATTCACATCCGGTACCGACACATCCACCGCCGGCATCTCCCCCAGGTCCCAGCCGCTCGATTCCGTGGCAGAGCCGGGGCCACCCATACCGTTGCAGGCAGTCATCGTCACAGCCGCAAGGAGCGCTGCCATTCCCATTGCAATTCGTTTCATAGCCTTAGTCCTCCATAATGATCGTAAGCTGCGGATTCTCCTCCATTGCATCTGAAAAGACACGCAGGATATCCTCGTCCGCATCGTCAGCGGCTTCAATAAAGATCATGGTCGGCGCACCATAGGCGGTGAGCATATCGTACAGGGCATCGAGGTTTTTGCCGTACCACGACGGAAAGCCCATCGCTTCCATCAGATAGTCATGCGCTGCGGTGCGTTCCTGCATCTGTGTGCCGTCAAGCTCGTAAACATTGGTCATCATCGTGCTTTCTCCTTAATAGAGCTGTGTGAAGCTCTTGTAATGGTCATTGGTGTAGTAAATGCTGCCGTCCTCGCCGAAGATCAGGCGTTCTGCGCCACGATAGCCGCCGGCGTAATTGACATCGCATTCCGTATACGTCCCGTCCGGGAGCAAGCCCTCCCGGTTGCCGAAGCGGTCACCGCCGATGCTCATTCCGGGGGCAACGTCCCAGAGATTCCCGGCGCTGCTGTCCCAGCCAAGCTTCTGAGCTTCCTTCTTGGTGAGGTAGTTCTGGGGAAGCGTGCCGAAGGTGTGGATGTACTCGGCAACGTCCTCCGGCGAGGTGTAGGAGCCATCCTTTTCGACCGATGCCGGGAGGGGCTCATCAGAGGGGAGCTCGTCCGGGATGGCAGTTGCCGGTTCTGTGGCAGGTGCGGCATCCGTTTCCTGCTCAGTCTCGGTTTCAGTCTCACGCTCCGTTTCGGTCTCGGTTTCCAGTTCCGTCAGGGATTCTGTTGTGGGGACGGCGGTGACTTCGGTGGTCGCCTCCTCGGTCATGACGCTGAGCATCGATTGGGAGCTGTCATTCACCTCGTAGGTATTGTACGCCACGCATCCGCCAAAGAGCACGCTGACAGCCAGTGCCAGCAGGAGTGCAGCCAGTCTGTGTTTGTTCATAATTACTTCTCCTTACGTTTCAGGATGGCATCATAGCGGTCATAGTCCGGGTAGAGCTGTCTGACGACTGCATAGAATGCCGGGGAATGGTCCATGTGGATAAAGTGCGCATATTCGTGGTAAAACACCCCGTAAATGCACCCCAGCGGATACTGCATCAGCCGGAAATTCATGGAGATGCGTCCGGTTCTCGCCGTGCAGCTCCCCCAGCGTGAGCGCATTTCCTTGATCTCGATGCGTGCAAGGGGGACATCGTAGCCAGCCTGGATAAATGCCGAGCTGACCTCACGGTTGATGCATTTGTAGAGCGCCACGCATTCCTCCACAAGCCAGCGCCGATGGGAAAGCCGTGCTTCCTCCGGCGTCCGTGCAAAGAGCGTCAGCACCCCGTCAGTGAGCACGGTCGGACAGGGGCGGTCGCTGTAATGCAGCGTGACCGGCTCCCCTAAATGCGGTATCTGCGAGCCGTCTGTGAAATCCGGCTCTGCCTGCCGGCTGCGTGTGACGTCCGTGATCCGGGCGGCAAGGCGTGCGCCGTTTTCCTCGACAAAGCGGTGAATGACCGTTTCCGGAGCCGCCGGCGGCGCCGATACGTAAACTGTCCCGTCCCGGCGGACGTGCAGGATGATATTCTTCATGCGTTTGCGGACGATGGTGTAGGTATAGGTCTGCCCCTGGTACGTAAACTGCATGGGCTTCACCTCCTTTTGCTACCGCTTCATTATAGCATACGGAAGCGGAATTGTCAAATCCATTGCGCAAAAAGAAATAACCGCCCCTGCGCTGTGCAGGAAAGACGGTTACTTCGATAGCAGTATCTATGCAAACAGGATCAGTCCACTGTCTCCAGACCCTCTGCCTCAAATGCCTGCTTGAGGTCGTAGATGAGGTCATTCTTGTCCTCGATGCCGATGGCAACACGGTAGAAACCATTATGGAATTCCTGCGGATAGAGATACATTCTCTCGTCGTCCTCGCCGAGGAATACGATCAGGGATTCCGCATTGCCGAGGGAAACGGCAGATGTGAACACGTTCAGGTGGGTGATGACACGGTTGTACAGGTCATGCTCGCCCTTGAGTCCGAAGCTCAGCACACCGCCGAAGCCATGCTTCATCTGCTTCTTGGCAAGCTCGTGACCCTTGAAGGACTTCAGACCCGGATATGCCACGAAGCTGACACAGGGCTGCTTCTCCAGCCACTCTGCCACAGCCAGGGCATTGTCGTTATGCACCTGCATCCGCAGCGGGAACGTTGCCGCACCACGCTGGATGAGCCATGCATTGAACGGGCTGATGCAGCCGCCGATGTTGACCTGTGCCTGATAGCGGATCTTGTCCATCATCTCATGGTCGCCGATGATGGCGCCGCCCATGGAATCGCCGTGACCGTTGATATACTTGGTCAGGGACTCGACAACGTAATCCACGCCGTACTCCAGCGGACGGGTATTGTAGGGAGAGGAGAACGTATTGTCCGCAGATACGAGGATATTGTGCTCATGTGCAAGCTTGACGATCGCTTCGATATCGCAGATGCAGCAGGTGGGGTTGCCGGGGGTCTCGAAGTGGATGAGCTTGGTATTGGGGCGAATGGCAGCCTTGATGGCGTCCAGGTCGGTGCAGTCCACGATGGAGGTCTCGATGCCCCACTTCTCTGTCCACAGCTCGTGGAAAATGCGGTAGGTCGCAATATAGGTCACAGTCGAGAAGATGACATGGTCGCCTTTTTTCAGGGACGTGAAGAACAGTGCCGACAGTGCAGCAACGCCGGATGCGAGAACGACGCAGTCCTCACCGCCGTGGAGGTTGGCGATCTTCTTTTCCAGCATACCCTGGTTGACGCCGCCGTTGCGGGTGTAAATATTGGCTTCGGATGCCGACCAGTTCATCTGGGACGCATCATAAGGCAGGAGAAAGCTGTTTGCCATGTAAACAGCCGGCTCAATGGCACCCGTTGCCGGATCCGGCTCATTGCCAACGTGGATGGCACGGGTGGTAAAGCTCATATCTTCGAGGTTCTTGCTCATGAGAAGTACGCTTCCTTTCGGTAAATTCAAAATACTTCTCTATTATAGCACAAATGCATCGGGATGTCAAATCTTTTTCGAGATGGGATGCGGAAATCATTTTTCAGGTTCTGTTAAGAGAACAGGCGCGTTTCTTTCCCCCCACCCCCAACCCCCTCCCCAGGGAGGGGGCTATTTTTGCAGGGGGCTTCGCCCCCTGCACCCGCAAAATTCATAAGCCGTCAGAGTTTACCGATTGTAGGTGTCCTGCCATGTCTGTTCGAGATATTCGCCATATTCCTCCGGTGTCATGCGTGTGGTCTGCCAGAGGTAATTGCAGTAGGAAATCCCAAGCGCCTCGCATTCCTCTCGTGTCAGCAGGCTGACACTGTCGCCATGGCGCTGGTTGTGGTCGCGGATGACTTCCTCATAGGCGGACATATCTGCCTGCTGTGCCATGTCATCCATCTGCTCCCAGACCTCATTGACGGCATTGCCGCCCTGCGGTTCGTAATGGAACATCCCCTTGGTGGGATCCAAGCCGTTCTTAGCTTCCGTCGTCGGCTTGGAAGCGAGCTGCTGCGCGGCAAGGGTCAGCTCCGCGGAAACGCGGTAGCACTTTGTCGGCGTGCAGTCGGCGATCGTTTCGCCGTCCCCGAAATGCACATACACATAGCCCAGATGATCGAATTCAAGCGCATAATGCTCTCCTTTTTCGCCGCCGCAGACATACAGGGACGCGGATTCACCGTCCCTGAGCGTCGGCTCTGTTTCGATCCAGACCGAGCGCTCCATCGCATCCGCCAGCCTCTCCTGCAATCCGGTCACGGAGAACAGATTCGGCGCATAGGCAGGCACCATCATGAACATGAGGTCATTCCGGAACTTTTTGATCGAAAACGGCAGTTCGCTCACGGGTGTGCCTGCCATTTCGGGTGTGATGTCAAATTCCGCATACAGCTCGTAATCCGTATTGTCCCCTGTCCGGCGGCTGTCGGTGAAGCGCTTGCCAATGCGGTAGTGCCCCTGTGAGAGCGTGCCGTAGATCCAGTTCCAGTCGATGGCAAGCTCCGTGCGCCGTGTGAACGGATAGCCCTCGGAGGTGAATACGGCGGTCTCATTGAACTGCGGTACACGCACCCACTCGTCGTCTTGCAGCGCCCAGAGGGAGAACTCCTTGCCGTACAGGATCGTATCCGCCGGGATGGGTTCCGTCGTGTCGAGGACAAGCGTCAAGCCGTCAGGGGTGACGTCTTTGGCGGTGAGGGTGATGCTGATGGTTTCCGGTGTTGTCTGCATCTCACCGCCGGAAACGATCGCAAAGAGTGCATCATACTGGCTCTCTGTCAGGGCGTATTCGTGAACGGGAGAGCCGTCAAACCCACTCCAAAGCACACGCTGTTCATCACGCAGGAAAATGACAGCCGAGCCGTCTGGTGTGCCGTTGCCCAGATACATCGTGAAGTATTCGCCTGTGATGTTGACAGGATGCTCGTTGTCGGCATCATAAAGCATCGTTTCCGTCCACGAAAGGGTATCGAGTGCCTGCCGGAATGCCGTCAGCTCCGCATCCGGCAGCGTCTTTTCTCCCTCTGCAAAAGGCGCATCAGGGCACCGCATAAATGTGACCGTCTTGCGTTCCATATCCTCCGCAAAGGGAAATTTCCACACCGCATCCACACGCTCACCCGGTGACATGATCGAAACCGGCGGCGTATGCCGGGAGAGCTTCCACAAACCGAATCCCCCCACGCCAATGACCGCACACGCCGCAAGCCCAGCCATGGCACGCAGAAGCACCCTTGGCGGTTCGTGCTCCACCTGATACGTTTCCTCCTCGGCAAAGGACTCCTGCATCTGTTGGTATTTGGCTTCGCTTCGCTTGAAAATGCGTTCCATCGTGTCCGTGTCGCCCGGTGCGTAAGCGGACAGCTCCCCGGTGAGTTCCTCGTCCGGCATTCCAGACTGCTTCCAATGTTTCATAGCGATCCCTCCTCGATACCTTGTTCCTTCAGCATGGCTCTGAGCCTGCCAAGCGCCTTGTTTGCTCGCTTGCGGACAGCGGACGGCGTGATGCCAAGTCCTTTGGCGATCTGTGCAGAGCTTGCCCCAAACCAGTATTTTTGCAGCAATATCGTTGTATCCGGCTCTCCCAGAGACTTCACGCAGTCGAACAGGAGCCGCTGGAGCGCATGGCGTTCGGCGTCCTCGGCGGCACTGGCTGTATCCGGGATGTCACCGCTTTCCTCCAGGGATACCTGACGCCCGGACTGCGGTGCGAAATGCCGGAACCGGTCGATGGCACGGCGGTTGGCGACCATGCGGATGCAGGTCTTGATCTCGCCCTCGAACTGCCCGTCCAGCAGACAGAACACCTCCGCAAACACATCACTGACGCATTCCTCGATATCCTCGTGCCGTGCAACGCTGCGCAGATGTCCCGCTACGATCGTGTACACGAGCCTGTAATACTGCTCAAAGACCGCACGATGTCTGGTTTCCTGCATAGGCTCTCCCCCTTTCTCTATTCTACTAAATCGGACTGCACGGGCAAAGTGGGAACGGTTCGGATAAAAAAATCCCGGTGCCAGCCCATGACACCGGGAAAGGAAACGTTACGCCAGCAAGTCCGCTATGCGGATGCTCAGGGCTTTGTCGTAGATGCCGACCGGGATGGGGGTATCGAAGGTGTAGATATCCGGCAGGTCGCTTTTCTCAAAGAAGTACACCAGTGTTTTCTGGCTGACCGGGTCTACGATCCAGTAT
>CACXGK010000286.1 GCA_902767115.1 uncultured Ruminococcus sp. | reverse complement strand
GCGGGTGCAGGGCTGCATAGTCCTGCCGAGGGAGGTTTAGGAGGGGCGAGGAGCCCCTCCTAAGTCGGCGCAAGCCGACAAAATGTCTCCGCTATCAGCAGCGCTTTCCCTGAAAGCTCCCCAGTTCCGCCTGGAGCTTGTCGATGCCGCCGAGGGTGCGAATCTTGTCCATGCTCCATAGGGGGGCAAGGAGCTTGGCTTTTTCGCCGTCGCCGGTGACACGTTCGATCACGGTCTCCGGTGGAAAGTACGTGAGCTGTTCCACGACCGTGGCGATGTATCCCTCCTGCGACATGGGGGTGATGTCGCCCTGCCGCCAGAGGTCGGCATAGGGGGTGCCCTGGAGAATATGGAGAAGCTGGAGTTTGACTGCCTGAGGTCGGAGAGCACCGAGAGTCCGGGCAGTCTCGATCATGTCCGGTGCGCTCTCACCCGGCAAGCCGTTGATGAGGTGCAGACAGGTGCGGATGTGACGCTCCTGCAATGCATGATAGCCTGCCAGGAATTCCGCATAGTCATACCCACGCCCGAATTGCTGTGCGGTGCGGTCATGCACGGTCTGCACCCCAAGCTCGACCGTCAGGTAGGTGCGTTTCTGGAGCTCTGCGAGGTAATCCAGCACCTCCTCCGGCAGGCAGTCGGGGCGTGTTCCAATGGACAGCCCGATGATGCCCGGAAAGCGCAAAGCTTCCTCATACAGTTCCCGGAGCCGGGAGACCGGGGCATAGGTGTTGGTGTGTACCTGGAAATAGGCGATCGCTCTGGCGTTGGGGTTCTTCTGGCGGATGCGGTGCATTTCGCTTTTGAGCTGTTCGGTTAAGGAAAGGGGCTTGGTGAAGGCGCCGCTGCCGCCGTCACAGAATTGGCAGCCGCCCATTCCCTTGGTGCCGTCAAGGTTCGGGCAGGTGAAGCCGCCGTTGAGGACGGCTTTGTAGACCCTGCCGCCGAAGGTGTGTTTGTTGTGGTAGTAGAGGGTGTGGTAGCGTTTGTTGTCGTCGGAGTAGGGAAAGGGATTATTCGCCATCGAGTGAGCCCTCCCATGCCATCAGCTCCCACGCCGGGAGATTGGTGTTCTCCCAGAATTCCGCATTCGTGCGGTCAGCCTTGAGGGTGAAGCGCTTGACAGCACTGTAGTTCTTGTCGGTCAGGAGATTTTGCAGGTCTGTATCATTGTAGTGCGAGAGCGCTGCATAGGCGTCATCGCTCATCTCGGTCAGCAGTTCACAGTCAAAGCGCTCCAGTGCGCCGGAAAGGTACATTTCGGCGTTGTAGCGTGTCATCCACGCATCCGGACGGGAGAAGCAGAGTACGGCGAACATGAGGGTAAATGCCACTGTCATGACCTTGCCGAGGTTGAAGTTTTCCTTGAACTGCCGGATGAGCAGCAGCGTAAACCCGATCACCAGCAGCAGCATGAACCATGTGGTGTAGACACGCAGCGGCGTCATGCCGTAAACATGGATGTAGAGGAACATCTTGGCGATGGCTGTTCCGGCAAGCAGGAGAGAGCTGACGCAGAGGAAGGCACCGTAGAGCTTCAGCGCAAGGGGCTTGCGGTTATCTCTGAGCTTGGCGAAGAAGCCCATGAAGCCGATCACGAGCACGTTCATGCAGCACACACCGCACAGCTCAAAGAAGCCCCGGCGTGCGTATTCCGCATAGGTAAAGCCCTTGATGTCCCCGGTGAAGCCCCCCAGAAAATACTGGAGCTGCGAGAAGAAGAACAGGATGTACAGCAGACACAGCGGCGTTGCCATCGCACAGAGGAGGGGTGTGGGGATGATGCGGCAGTTGCCTGCCATTTCGGCACAGGTCTCCGGGTGGACGCCCTGGAGCTTGTGGAGGGCGCAGTAGAGCGCACTGAATACGAATGACCCTACCACCAGACCAATGAGCAGATGCGGAAAGAGCGTCATGACCTCGCTGGACGGGATCTGGAACAGGGAATCGAGTAGCTTTGCCATGTTGTCGTCAGCCTGGTAGAGGAGCACACCGGCAATGAACGTCACCGGTACAGCAAGCATCAGTCCGAGCACGACAAAGCCTGCATTTTTCCAGAAGCCCTTGGAACGGGTGCCGGTGCAGACAGAGCGGAAGGCAGTATCGACCTTGCAGGTCGGGGTCACGAACAGACCCTTTGCCAGGGAGACCGGGAGATAGCGCAGGATATCACCGTTGGGATTGCCGACGTGTACGAGAAAGAGACATCCGGTCAGCGCCAGAAAGACCGTCGTCAGCCCTTTGAGCAGGTCGTTGTCCGTGATGGTGTAGACGAGGGAGAACACATACAGCACCGCACAGGTGAGCTTTTCGCTGCGTGTGAGCTGCACGCCGCTGCGGTGCAGGCATACGATCTGCGCCGTGATGATGCCGGCATACAGAAGCGTTGTGAACACGCCGCTTGCATGGTACAGACACAGGCGGATCCAGAGAAAGCCTGCAAGGAGCATCAGGATCGCCGTGATGCGCTCTGCCTTTGTGAAGGTTACAGCCGGCTTTTCCTCCGTGACAGCCACGCTGCCGGGGTTGTAAATGGATTCGTAGTTGTTCATGATGTACACACACCTTTCTGAAAGCAGGAACGCACATACATTCCCAGATAGATCAGGAGCATTCCAACGAGATAGCAGACCAGATCCTCCCACGAGGCATTGGTGCCGATGGCAATCGCCAGAGGGGAGTGGTGGTCAAGTCCGAGCAGATCGACCAGACGGATGTACTGTAAAAATTCCGCCGCAAATCCCGCCCCACACGCCAGCACCGGCAGGAGCCGGGGGAGCTTTGGCGTGAGCACACGCACCATACAGTACAGCAGAGGGATGATGAGCAGATCGCCCACATTGTTGCGCAGAAAGCCCTTTGCCCACAGCGCAATGGCGAATTCCGACAGAAAGAGCAAAATGCTCCATGCGAGATAATAGACACGGGTCGATTTAGTCATGATCGTCCTCCTTCCATTCGAGCAGGTCACCCGGCTGGCAGTCGAGGGCTTCGCAGAGCTTGTCGAGGGTGGAGAAGCGGATGGCTTTCGCCTTGCCCGTCTTGAGGATGGACAGGTTCGCCGGGGTGATGTCAATGCGTTTGGCAAGGTCGCCGGAGGAGATCTTGCGCTTGGCAATCATGACATCGAGATTGACAATGATCGGCATGGCAGTTCCTCCTTTCAGATCGTGTAGTCGTTTTCTTCCTGCAAGGCAACTGCCTGCTCAAAGACATTCTTGAGGACACGCAGCACCACACCGAAAAACGCCGCCGCCAGCGCCACCATAAAGCTGATGAACCGCCAGAACCCAAAGACAAAAAACGGGATCGCCGCCAGCAGGCAGCACCATGAGATCACACGCAGGCAATGGCAGTTGGTGGGGATAAAGACCTGCTCCTTGCGGATGTTGATGAGCAGGCGGTTGAGATAGAACACGCAGACCTCACCGCAGACAGCCGCCGCATACAGGCAGAT
>CACXGK010000285.1 GCA_902767115.1 uncultured Ruminococcus sp. | reverse complement strand
TCCTGCCGAGGGAGGTTTAGGAGGGGCGAGGAGCCCCTCCTAAGTCGGCGCAAGCCGACAAAAAAGCCTAAGTTGTTAGCATTGGTTAGGGGACAGCGTCCCCTAATCGCCCGTCAGGGCGACTTCTCCCTTACGTTTCGTTATGCTTATCGTTGATGTCCGCAATGATGGTGGAGCTCTTCATGGTGAACTGCCCCTCCTTGGAGCCAGCCTCATGGGGCTTGGCAGCGAGGATGTAAGCCTTCAGCTCCGTGTGTTCGAGGGTGACATTACCGGAGCCCTTGGCGTCGCCGATGCCGGTGATCTCGCCGCCCTCGGCGTTGACCTCGATCTTGCAGTTCTGGGTCACGACGTCCACTTCGCCGCCGAGCGCACCGATGCACGCACCAAAATTCGTCCGGACGAAGAACTTCATATTCGCATCCTTGATCTCCAGCAAGCCGGTGCCCTTATTCAGCACGCCGATGCCAACGACCTTGGTGCCGCCGCCGTTGAAATTGACATCGGAATAGCAGCGGATCTGTGTCTCGCCGGTCAGCGAGCCCATGCCGACGCCGCTGATGCCGTTGACCTCGATATCGAGCTTGCAGCCCGGATTAGAGTAGATCAGTGACAATCCGTCTGCGCAGCCGATACCGACCGCATTCGGGGAGCCGACTGCCACATGGACCTCGCCGCTTTCGAGGCAGATCTCGGAATCATCCGGATTCAGACCGCCGCCGATGCCGATGCCACGGTCGGAATTACACAGCACCTCGACCTTGCCCTCCGATTCGAGGGTGATATTGCCGTAGCTGTTGTCGCAGTCGCCGCCGATACCGTAGCCGAATTTGGAATAGCAATCGACCTTGAGATCGCCCTTGCCCATCAAATGGAAGAACGCCCCCTCCGGCACCCGGATGCCCATGTAATTCAGCTCGTTGCGCCCTTCCGCAATCAGCGTAAGCTGTGCATAGCTGCCCAGGCTGATGGTGGGCTTGTCCTGGCAGATGATATTGACATCCCGGATGGTCAGTTCACAGCTATGGTTGTCCATGATGGCAATGTGCATGGGCACCTGCTTTTCGGGGTCGCCCCGGAGTGTGAGCTGATGGCGGTAAACGTGAATATCGGTGTACTTTTGCAGTGCCAGCTCCACGAGGTCAAGCTCGGTGTCATTGTGCGCATTGTAAATTTTCTTCTGGCAGGTGGAGGTTTCGAGATTGGTATTGACGATGATATCCCGTACTTCCTTGGTGATCTCCTCCAGCAGATAGGGGATGGGACGTCCCGTGAAATAGCCCTGCACGAGATCCACACCCATACGGATGAGGGTCTTGAGGTCAGCTTCCTCCTCCACGCCTTCCGCCAGCGCAATGATCTGGTTGTCATGCGCATAGTCAATGATGCCGGCAACGAGCTGCTGTTTCTTGGTATTCTTGCAGATGCCGTCGATGAGCGCACGGTCGATCTTGACATACTGCGGCATATTTTCGAGCAGGGTCGCCGTATTGGCGTAGCCGCTGCCGTAATCGTCGATCGCCAGGGAAGACCCCATATCCTTGCAGCGCTGCCGCAGGAGCGCAAACATCTCATCCGAGCCATTGGACTGCTCTGTGATCTCGATGACGGTTTTCTTGAACAGCTCCTGATACGTCAGAAACAGCTCATTCCAGTCGCTCTCATGCAGGAGCCTTGTCGGAATGCAGTTGATAAAGAGCGCACGGTCGGAGAAATTGCTCTGATGCTCCGACAAAAACCGCATGGTATTGAAAAACGTCGCACGTTCCACATCGTAGAGCTTCCCATATTTCTCCGCAAGCTGCAAAATCTTGACCGGCGGAAAATGCTCCGAGCGCATCAGTGCCTCATACCCGACGATATTGCCGTTTCGTGCGTCCACGATCGGCTGGAAATGGTAGGTGAGCGAATTATCCCCGATGATGCTGTTGAAGATCTGCTCCTCCCGGTACTCGTCCTTCTTCCGGGCGAAATCATCCATCGAGAAGCGTGTCACGGCGTTCTGCGCATTGTGCTGTGTCTCAAAGAGTGCAAATTCCGCATAGGACAGCAGTCCCCGGAACGTATCGCTCTCCTCCGGGTAGAGTGCAAGTCCGGCATGAAGATCGAGGCTGTTCGCCTGTTCGGTCTGGATGGCTTGCCCGAAATTATCGGAAATGATGCATTCCGAGATCGCCTGCCGCATCTGCTGGAGCTGAAGTCTGACGCTCTGCTCGTCCATGTCGAAGAAGCAGACGTAAAAATCCTGAAAGCCCTTGACGCTGAACAGGATCTGTTCGCTTGCAAAGCGACCGAGCACCTCTGCCACCGACGCCATGCAGTCGTTGCTCGACCCGGACACGGAAAAATCCGCCACCTTGTCAAGTCCGGAGATGCGCAGCGCCGCCAGCCAGATGTGAGAGCACTCCTGCATCCGGCGCTGTACCGCATGAGAAAACGCTGTGATTTTGAGCATACTGGTCACATCGTCGTATTCCTCCTGGTCGGCATTCTGCTGAGCGACCCGGCGGGTGAGCTCCTCCACAAAGCCGACCTCCTCATCGGCACGGCGTGTGAGGTGGAGCTTGAGATAGCGTTTCTCGGCACCGGAACGGCTGACATAGAGGTTCTGTTCGCCATCGACCGGCTCCTCCATGAGCTTTTTGAGCAAAGCCTGATACTCCTCCCGTGTCAGCGATTTCGGCACGCTGAGGATGCGCTGTGCATTGTCATCGAAGTAGACGGTCTGCACGGAGTCTTTATATGTAAATGCGCCAATGGTATGAAACAGCTCAGAAAAAAGCTTCCAGTCCTCGGACAGGAGGACATGATTCTGTCTGGTAAATCGAAAAATACCCATAGCATTGCCCTTTCTGTTAGAGCAACACCGCACAAAAACCGCCTGACGGCTCAGCACGCCATCTGCGGCGCACCTGACGCACTGTCCTTTGTGCGGTGCTGCCTTAGATGAGATTCAACATTTCTGAGAGTGGATTTCCAATAGGTTCTCATTCTCTATTATACTTGAAAAAGGGGGTATTTGTCAATGGGTTTTGAGGTGGGAAATGATAAAATCTTGGGATGTTTTTTGGATTGATTTACTGATTGTATTATATTTACAAATCACATCCAAAAAATCGCCCCTGAAAAAAAGCAATGCCCCCCTTTGGCGTAAGCCATTGGGGGGTATTGCGGACAACAGAAGACGGACTCTCCCTCGCCGCTATCTTGCCAGCGGCGGCACCGCCGCTTATTCAAACATCGGGGTAGACAGATAGCGCTCGCCGGTATCCGGGAGGAGAGCAACGATGGTCTTGCCCTTATTTTCGGGGCGCTTTGCGAGCTGGATCGCTGCATAAACTGCCGCACCGGAGGAAATGCCGACCAGCACGCCCTCGGTTCTGCCGATGGCTCTGCCGACTTCAAAGGCATCCTCATTCTCCACCGCAATGACTTCATCGTAAATGTCGGTGTTCAGGGTCTCCGGAACAAAGCCGGCACCAATACCCTGGATCTTGTGCGGGCCTGCAACGCCCTCAGACAGCACCGGGGAACCCTTCGGCTCTACTGCAACGACCTTGACATCCGGGTTCTGCGCCTTGAGATATGCGCCGACACCCGAAATGGTACCGCCTGTGCCGACACCGGCAACGAAAATATCCACCTTGCCGTCGGTGTCGTTCCAGATCTCCACACCGGTGGTCTTCTCGTGAATAGCGGGGTTAGCAGGGTTTGTGAACTGCGACGGGATAAAGCTGTTCGGGATCTCCTGCGCCAGCTCCTGCGCCTTGGCGATGGCGCCCTTCATGCCCTTGGCACCCTCGGTGAGGACGAGCTCTGCACCGTAAGCCTTCATCAGGTTGCGGCGCTCCACGCTCATGGTCTCCGGCATTGCGATGATGAGCCGATAGCCACGGGCTGCGGCAACGGCTGCCAGACCGATACCGGTATTACCGGAGGTCGGCTCGATGATAACGCTGCCGGGCTTGAGCAGACCCTTCTCCTCGGCATCATCAATCATAGCCTTGGCAACTCTGTCCTTGACGGAGCCAGCCGGGTTGAAGAACTCGACCTTGCCGAGCACCTTAGCCGGGAGCTGGTAGGACTGCTCGATATGGGTCAGTTCGAGCAGGGGGGTATTGCCGATGAGGTCGGTGAAGCTTGTGTAAATCTTAGCCATAATGAAACTCCTTTCAGTGAAGCGATGAGTACGCCTACTTTGCACTTATCGCCTATCTGTTTTGTATGATTATAGTATAGCACGCCGAAGGCGATTTGTCAAGGGGGAAACGGTCTTTTTGTATGACGAGCATTCTTGAACCGGTAATAGACTAAATCTATACCCCAAACCAATAAGCTCCCCCTCCAACGCAGCGTAGGGAGAGGGAGCCGTGCCGTTATGCAAAGGATTTCAGGAAGTCCGGAAGGGTGCCTGTGCCGCCGGCACCAATGAAAGCGGCATACTGGAGGATGGTCGCAGCATCGCCGGCATTGAGCTCGCCGTTGCCGTCGGCATCAGCGGCAGCTTTCTGAGCATCGGACAGCGGATTTTCGCCGCCAGCGCCGATCTCCGCCAGCACAATGAGCAGGTCAGCGGCATCGGAAGCATCGACCTTGGCGTCACCGGAAACATCACCAACAGCGGCGTCCTCCAGTGCAGGGGGCTCGGATACGGGGGCGGCGCTGAGGGATTGGAAGGTGTAGCCGTATTTTTCGGCGTAGGCTTGGGCGGTGGAGCCTTCGTAGCCGGAGACGGTGCCGGAATAAACGTAATTCTCACCATCCCTACCATTGCTGAACGTGCCGCCATAATCGCCAATTTCGCAATCCGGGTTCAGAATGGTGGCAGATGTCAGGGATTCACAGTTTCTAAATGCATATAACCCGATACTCGTTACACTGTCTGGGATGGTGACAGAGGTCAGGGTTGTGCAGAAGTCAAACGCACATAACTCGATACTCGTTACACTGTCTGGGATGGTGACAGAGGTCAGACCGGAGCAGCCGTAAAATGCAAATTCCCCAATACTCGTCACACTGTCCGGGATGGTCACAGAAGTCAGAGCGGAGCAGTATGCAAATACTCCTTTCCCGATACTCGTCACACTGTCCGGGATGGTGACTGAGGTCAGGAATATGCAGTAGGAAAATGCCCACCATCTTATACTCGTCACACCGTCCTCAATAACGGCCGCCTTGATCTGCCCGTTCAGATGGTACCATGGTGTTTCCGTCATCTCCCCCTCACCGGAAATGGTCAGCGTCCCCGTGCTCTCGTCAAACGTCCACGTCAGGTTCTCGCCGCAGGTGCCGGAGGTTGGTGTTGTTTCCTCCGCATAGGCTGTCACGGCACCGATTGCCCCGGTCGGCGCTGCCGTCAGGAGCATCGCACCGGCGCAGAGCAGGGCTGTCCATTTTCCAGATCTCATATCTGTCCCTCCATGATTTCGATTTCCACGCATTTTCCAGATTGTTGAAAATGCTGGTCTCAACGTCTTTATTATATCTCAAAATCCACATAACCGTCAATAGCCTTACCAAAAAAGCCCAATTTTTCAGAGACACGCCCAATTTACCGTGTTACAATTTGTATATTCCGCCAAAAAAGCTCCCCCCGGAATCCCGGAGAGAGCCATGCTTCACTGAATATACGCCCGGATATGCAGCACAATGCCGAGCGCATCCGCCTGCGCCTGTGCCTCGGCGATCTCCTCGGCGGAAATGACATCCACCACCGTGAATACCACATCCGTCCCCTGCGCCTTGCAGGTCTTTGCGAAATCGAGCATCGTCGCAAACGCATTGTCCGGCAGACCCTTCGGGCGTGTGACCCGGTTGTAAACCTCGCTGTTTCCGCCGTTGAGACTGATGGAGACCTTGTCAAATGCCTTTGCCACACGCTCCGCCGCTGTGCCGTTCGCTTCGGGGTAGTACAGCTCGGTCAGACCGTTGGTATTGATGCGCAGCACCGCCGATGGACATACCTCCCGGATATACGCCGCAAGTTCGAGGATAAAATCCAGCCGCATTGTCGGCTCGCCATAGCCGCAGAACACGATCTCCGGGTATTTTGTGAGGTCACGCTCGGCGAGGGCAGAACGCATTTCCTCCATGGTCGGCTCATGCTCCAGCCAGAGCGGATCCGAACCGTAGGCGCCGTCGTCATTCTTGCGGATGCAGAACACACACGCACACGGGCACTGGTTGGTCACGTTCAGGTACAGGTTGCCGCCTGTCTCGTAGGTCAAGGTCATTGCTTTTTTCATTGTTGTCACTCCTTTTAGAATTTCGCCGCTTGCTGCGGTAACAAGGGGGCTTCTCGCCCCCTTGACCCCTCGCAAACTTTTTTTGGAGAAAAAAAGTTTGATCAAAAAAATCAAGATATAAATATATAATCTTGCGGGTGGCTGTGTTTCATCCTGGCACAGCACTACTCAGCTTCGAGCAATATCCTACCTCAGCTTCGGTCGCAGGGCGGTCACCGCCCTGCCGAGGGTGGTTTAGGAGGGGCGAGACTGTGGTCACATCCTGGCACAGCACTGCTCGTCTTCGGACAGCATCTTGTCTCATCCTCGGTCGTAGCCCCTCCTAAGTCGGCGCAAGCCGACAAAAGCCCCCGAAAGCCCTCATTTATGATACCCCGTCCCCTTATCGATCTGATACGCCCGATAGATCTGTTCCATGAGCATCACGGAAGCGAGGGCGTGGGGGAAGGTCATTTCGGACATGGACATTCTGCGGAACGCCTCCTGCTTGATGCTGTCGGAAAGCCCGAAGGACGACCCGATCACAAACGTCACAGCACTGCTGCGCATCGGCAGCTCCTGTGTCAGGAGTTTTGCAAATCCCTCACTGGAGAGCTGTTTTCCCTCGATGCACATGGCAATGAGAGTGCCCTTGGCGGCACGGCGGATGGCAGCAGCTTCCTGTTCGAGTGCGGCGGTGATCTCCTTGTCGGAGGGCTTATCGGACAGCCGGACAGCCGGGAGCTGGGTAAATTCCCACTTGCAGAACGGTGTCAGGCGTTTCTGGTAGGTTTCCTGTGCGGCAAGGAGGTGGGGTTCCTTCTGCTTGCCGACGGTCAGAAGCTGGATCAGCATCAGAAAATCACGGCTCCTCCCTGTGTTTCGACCGGCGCAATGCCGAGGAGATAATCCATCCCCTGTGTAAAGCGTGAAAGCCCCGTCAGCACGGCATTTGCCGCAAGGGTCTGGGTATTGTTGTGAGGGCTGAGATGTCCGAGCAGCACACGGGTGGTGCCCATCCCGACGAGATGGTCAGCGAACGCCGCACTATCCGGATTGGACAAATGCCCATAATCCGACATGATCCGGCATTTCAGCTCCGGCGGATAGGGGCCTCTCACGAGCATTTCGGGGTCGTAATTGGCTTCGAGCAGCACCATATCACAGCCGGTCACGGCATTTATCACGGCATCTGTCACCACGCCGAGATCGGTGCAAACAGCGCAAAGCTTATCATCCGCCGTATGGATGCGATAGCCGCAGCTTCCGGGTGCATCATGCATCGTCGGAAACGCCGTCAGTTCACAGCCGCCGCAGTCGATGGCTCTGGTATCGACCGGAACGGTCTCCACGCCGGCGGGGATATGTCCCTTTTCTTCGAGCGTATGCAGCGTTTCCTCCGTGCCATAAACCGGCACCTTCAGCTTTCCGGCAAGCACACGCAGTCCCTTGATATGGTCGGAATGCGTATGTGTGATGAAAATGCCCTGCACCGCCTCCTTGGGCAGGTCATTGCGTTCGAGCGCCTCCACAATGCGCTTGCACGAAGCCCCGGCATCCACCAGCACACCGGCATTCCGTGTGCCGATGTACGACGCATTTGCGCTGGACGACGAGAACAGCGGATAAAACTTTGCCATACCTTCACGCTCCATAGAACCAATCGCCCACAGGCTTAGCAAACTGTGGGCGACTGGGATCATACATTATATATAGGGGACTCCTAACAGCTTAGGGTTTTAGCTTTGTGCCATTTGGCGTATGTCAATTGGCACATTGCGGTTGTAAATGACAGGACTTTCTCTCATCGCTATCTCATCAGCGGCAATCTGCCGCGCTGACACGCTGGATGTCCGCACCGATGCCACGGAGCTTTTCCACAAGATGGGAATAGCCTCTTTCGATGTGATGGATATCGGTGATCTCAGTGGTACCCTCTGCCGCCAGACCTGCGATCACGACCGCAGCGCCTGCACGCAGGTCGCAAGCCTTGACCTTGGCGCCGTGCAGACCCGGCACACCCCAGACGATTGCACCGTCACGGGTCAGGTCGATATTGGCACCCATCTGCCGCAGCTCGCCGACATACTTGAACCGATCCTCCCACACGCTCTCGGTGATATTGCTCTGCCCCTCGGAAAGGGCAAGCAGCACCGCCATCTGCGGCTGCATATCGGTCGGAAAGCCGGGATACGGCTCTGTGATAACATTCGTGCCGTGGAAGGCAGTGCCGTCCTTGACATAAACGTGGACGATGTCCTCGTTCTCGATCGCCTCGACCTCCACACCGCATTCCGCCATACGGTCGGCAATATCACGCAGATGGTGCGGAATGACGCCATGAATGTACACATCCCCTCTGGTCGCAGCCGCAGCGATCATAAAGGTACCGGCTTCGATCTGGTCTGGGACAATGGAATACGTCCGCAGCTCGACAGACCCCTCGCTGACGTTGCCACGCAGCTCTCTGACGCCTTCGATGGTGATCTTGTGGGTGCCGGCACCGGAAATGTGCGCACCCATATAGTTCAGGAAGTTCGCAAGATCAACGATATGCGGCTCTCTTGCGCAGTTCTCGATGACTGTTGTGCCCTCTGCCTTGACAGCGCTGAGAATGGCATTCATGGTAGCGCCGACGCTGACCACATTCATGGTGATGTGGTTGGCATACAGATGATCCGCATGGAGCTCCACAGCGCCGACATAGCCGACGCCCTCATCATTTTTATACTCAATCAGAGTTGTCCCGGCACCGAGCGCCTCAAACGCCATCAAATGCTGATCGATGGGGCGTTCACCGAGGTAGCAGCCGCCGGGCATTGCAGCCTTTGCTCTGCCGCACCTGCCCAGGAGCGCACCGAGGAAATAGTAGGAAGCACGCATTTTCTGCGCATACTTCTCCGGCACCTCATACTCCCTGACGAATTCGCAGGAAATTTTATACGTACCCTCCGCCAGCTTGTCGATCTGTGCGCCGAGGCTTTCGAGGATCGACAGACAGATCTTCACATCGCTGATGTCCGGTACATTTTCGATCACACACGGCACATCCAGCAGCAATGTTGCCGGCAGGATCGCCACGACGGAATTCTTGGCGCCCGACACGTAAATATCGCCGGTCAGCCGGTTCCCGCCCTGTATCACAAGCTTGTCCACGTTCTTCTCTCCTCTTTTGCCGGAGCTCTGTTATCTATGCTCCTTATTCCAGACCGGCATAATCCGACTTATACCAGCGGATCTCGCTGCCGTCGTACTGTTCTACGGTCATTTTCTCGATATAAACAGCCTGCTTGGGCTTATCGTTCTCGCCGGTCGGCACATGGCTGATGGCGTACACGACATCCAGCCCGTCAATGACCTGTCCGAACACGGTATAATTGCCGCCGTCCAGCCACGGTGCACCGCCGTGCTGGGCATACAGCTCCTTCGCTTCCTCTGTAAAATAGGTACCGCCCTGTTCCGTGATCTTGCCCAGCGTATCCGCATCCGCCGTATCACCGGTCACGATATAGAACTGGCTGCCGTCGGTGGAGGTTCCCTGGGAATTGGCGTAAGCGAGTGCGCCGGGCAGGTGAATGATCTGCTCGCAGGAACCGCCGTCAAACTTATCACCCCAGATGCACTCACCGCCGGTGCCGTCGCCCTTGGGGTCGCCGCCCTGGATCATGAAGTTCTCGATCACACGATGAAAGATCAGCTCATCGTAATAACCGGACTTTGCGAGCTCCGTGAAGTTCTCGCAAGCCTCCGGCAATTCATCGGGGAACAGGCGCACCACGATATCGCCGTAATCCTTGACCGTAATGCGCACGATGTCGTCACCGACTTCAGGTGCAGTATAGTTCAGAATGGGCTGTTCATCGAGTTTTACCTGTTTTCTGGCGCAGCCGGAAAACGCCGCACCGATCATCACGGCGCACATCGCCGCTGCAAGACATCTATATTTCATGAAACTGGATTCCTCTTTCATCGTAAAAACGGGCACAATCACCCTATTATTACTATTATACTACATCTCGCTGATTTTGTAAAGTCTTAAACAGCCGGTTTAGAGAAAATGGATAAGATTGCGTGGCGCTCGTGCAAATTCTTGTGAATTTCGTAGGAGAGAGCGTCATTTCCGCAAAGAGTCACTCCGCAGCATACGTCGAAATTTCCACCGAAATGATCTGGATATCCTCCTTTGGCGGTGTGTAGCCGGTGGTGGCGGAGGGGGCATCGAACAGCTCCGCAGCGCAGATGGCTTCCACGACCTCCAGCCCCTCGTAGGTCTGCCCGAAGATGGTCATTTGCTGGCTGAAATTGGGCACGCCGCCCCGTTCCAGAAACGCATCTGCAAGTGCCTCGCTGCCGGACGCTTCCCGGAACTGCGCCACAAATTCCTCATCCGAGAAATCCACCGACCCCAGCACCATAAACCGGGTGCCGGAGTATTTCTGCTCGCTCTTGAACAGGCGCTTAAAAAAACCGCCCTCTGTTGTCGTATTCATCGCACACAGCGCACCCTTGAACGGCCAGAGATTCTGGTGTGTCTCGACCGGCACCTTCTCCCGTTCCGCCGGGAGATCCTCCGGGAGATGCCCGTCATTATCGGCGGCGCCTGCTGCGAAATAAACGTCATTCTTCGCCTCAAAGACGTAGGTATTGTCATAGTATCCGTCTTCCGCAAGCTCGATGAACTGCGCCACTGTTTCGGGGGCATACTCCGGGTAGAGGACTGCCCGGAATTCGCCCAGCGACGTATTGACAATGGCAATGGGTGCGCCCTCCGGAATCTCCTCCGTCTGGACAAGCTCCAGGCTTTCGGGGTCGATATAGCTGTACCCCTGCTGCGACGCCATCACCACAAAATAGAACACGATAAAGCTGACGATCGACGATGCCAGCAGGAAAATGCCCAGGACGGAAAGGGCTTTGTTTTTTTTATGCATGGGTTCTCCTTACAGCTTCTTGATCTCAACGCCCTGACGAGTCTCACGCACCGACCAGCCGAGTGCGGTGATCGCATCACGCAGACGGTCTGCTTCTGCGAAATCCTTTGCCTTTCTTGCGGCAGCACGCTGCTCCACGAGGTCGAGGACTTCCTGCGGAACAGTCTCCTCCTTGCGCTCATAGAGCAGACCGAGCACGTCAATCAGCTCATTGAACGTAGAAAGTCCGGCTTCGAGCGTTTCCTTGGCAGTATTGGCATCGGCTGCAAGGACATTGAGCACACGCACCAGCTCAAAGACAGCAGTGAGTGCATCCGCCGTATTGAGGTCGTCCTCCAGCGCTGCGATGAAATCCGCCTTGTGCTTGTCAAATTCCTCCTGTGCCTTGGGGTCGATCGTACCGGACTTTGCCGCAGAGATGGCAGCCGTCACGGTATCACGGCACTGGTACAGGCGGTCGAGGGATGCCTTGCACGCATCGAGCAGCTCCGTGGTATAATTCATCGGCGCACGATACTGCGCCTGGATCATCAGGTAACGAATGACCTCATAGCCATACTGTGCAGCCACGTCACGGGTCAGGAAGAAATTGCCCAGAGATTTGGACATTTTCTTGTTATCCACATTGATGTGACCGTTGTGCATCCAGTAGTGTGCGAAGGGGACGCCGTTGGCAGCTTCGGACTGTGCGATCTCGTTCTCGTGGTGGGGGAAGATCAGGTCATGACCGCCGCAGTGCAGGTCGATGGTGTCGCCGAGGGTATCCTTTGCCATGCAGGAGCATTCGATATGCCAGCCCGGACGACCCGGACCCCACGGGGAATCCCAATGCTGTTCATCGGTGCCGCAGCCCTTCCAGAGGGCGAAATCGAGCGGATCCTCCTTGATATCGTTGATATCCACACGGGCGCCGGCGATGAGATCATCCAGAGACTGTCCCGACAGCTTGCCGTAATCTGCGAACTTTCTGGTGCGGTAGTACACGTCACCGTCCACAGCGTAGGCGTAGCCGTTGTCGATGAGCTTGCCGATGAAAGCGATGATCTTGTCGATATACAGCGAAGCCTTCGGGTGAACCGTTGCCGGAAGGACATTCAGACCCTTGGCATCGGTCTCGTACTCGTGGATGTATTTTTCGGCAGTCGCTTCGGGCGTGAGTCCTTCCTTCGCACCCTGCTTGATGATCTTGTCATTGACATCCGTGTAATTCTGCACGAACGTCACATCATAGCCCTGATACGTCAGAAACCGGCGGAACACGTCAAAAACGCAGATCGGACGGGCATTGCCGATATGAATAAAATTGTAGACCGTCGGGCCGCAGACGTACATCCGCACCTTATTCGGCTCCATTGTCTGAAATGCTTCC
>CACXGK010000284.1 GCA_902767115.1 uncultured Ruminococcus sp. | reverse complement strand
TGGGTTGGATGAGATTCCGGTGATTCCGGCGGCGGACTTTGCGGAAGTCGGAGAACTTTGCATTGACGGCGAAATGCTGCCGATCATCGAGCGCTGTCCCGATGAGCTTCTCCCTCTGCTTGACCGCGAGAAGGTCGGTCGGATGATGGCGGAGCAGAACGTCGGCGTGATCGTAAACGGCTACTACTGCGAAGTCGGGGGCTATGAAGTGCCGGATATACGAATTAAAATCCATGAGCCGCAGGAGGTGTTTTTCCGTCTGCGGATCGGGCCGGATACACCGGACGGTGCGCTGCGTTCCCAGTGGCTCGACCTGCCTTGCCCGACGGATTCGCTCGATCATTTCTCTGATAACGGCATATCCGTCAAGGCGCTTTGCTGCTATGAATATGAGTCGGCACTGCCGAATCTCACATGGAATATGACCGGCGGCATGGAGCAGATTTTTGCGCTGAATGCACTCGCACATCACCTGTCCTGCCTGAGCCGTGAGGAATTTATCAAATGTAAGGCGGTCATGGAAGCAGAAAATGTGTACTCTCTTGCCGACACGATGGCGCTTGTACAGCGGCTCGGCGAGTATGATTTTGATGCTTCGATCACTGACGAGGATGCCTTTGCACAGCGGTATCTGCACCAGAATCTGCCGCCGGAGTTAGATGCGGCAGTGCTTGGCGGTGCGGAATTATTCGATCTGGGGACGGCGCTGCTTCATCGAAAACATGGCAGCCTGACAAGCTACGGCGTGATCTCTCACGACGAACCGCTGTATGCTGTGATTGAGTCGCCGACGGAACAAGCGGAAGATCTTGACAATGGGATGGGAGGTCTGCACCTATGAAAAAAACAATTGACGTGAGCGAGGAAAAGCTCACTGCGCTGGAGATGTATCTCGCACAGAAAAACACCACACTTGATGCTGAGCTGACCAAATTTACAGAGCAGCTCTATCTCAAGGTCGTGCCGCAGAATGTGCGGGATTTCATTGAGATGACAGGTGCCAGAAAGCCCGTAAGGAAGCCGCGTCCTCACCGTCTGCCCGATTCAGATGAATCGTGATGCGCCCCCGTTTGCACGAGGTCACCCCGTGTGGCACGGTGCGAGGTCTGATCGGAAAACGATCCCCCGATACGGTCAGGCGGTTTGTGAGCCGATTTGGAGGGCAGTTTGGGAACAGCCTGTTTCACTGGTAAGGCGGTTTTGGGGGAGCGTGTTGGTTTGCAGGAAAAAGCACCGGCGCCGTGGGCACCGGTGCGATCACATCGGACGGGCAAAGCCCGCCGATTCATCGGCATAAATGAAACGAATCCCATTGGCGTCATGAAAGGAAGTTTTCAGAAATGGCAGAGTCAAATGCAAAAAATCAGCAGAGAAAATCCAAGAGCATCGGTGTTTCCGATAACGTCACAGGCAAGAAAATCAAGTTTTCTAATTATTTCTCGCCGGAGGTCATGGAACTGGTCAACCGCCTGTATCAGCAGAACAATTGCCGCACAAAAAGTGAGTTTGTGCAAAAGGCGGTGCGCTTCTACTGCGGCTATTTGTTGACGCAGGAAAATGCGGCAACGGAGTATCTTGCGCCGCAGATCGCATCCGTCACCGAAGGCATTTTGTCCGGCACGGAGCATCGGCTGTCCCGTGCAATGTTCAAAATTGCAGTTGAACTCGGCGCAGTCACGCACCTGCTTGCGGCGGTGAATGACGTGGATGATGAAACGCTCTACAAACTGCGTGCGATGTGTACGGATGAGGTCAAGCGCATCAACGGCACGATCAGTTTTGAAAGCGCCGTGCGCTATCAGCGGTCAGATACATGAACGGTGCACAGTTAATTGTAGCAAGCCGTTACCTCAAAAGCGGCAGCAAAAAGTCATTGGCAAAGCGCAAAAATTATACGAAATATATTGCAACACGCGAAACGGTTGAAATTCGTCCGCAACAAAAATATGATCTGCACGGCGATGCAACTGCCGCACAGAAAGATCTTCTCCAAGAATTGCTGCTTGACTTTCCGGAGGCAAAGAGGTATCATGAGTACACGGACTACAAGATGCATCCGTCCGCGGAGAATTGCAGCGAACTCATCAACGCTGTGATCGAACGCAATGCGGATGTGATCGGCAACAAGAAAAACTTGGTCGGCTACATGGCGATGCGCCCCGGTGCGGAAAAGCGTGGGGCGCACGGATTGTTCACGGACAGCGATGCACCGATCGTGTTAAATCAGGTCGCTGATGAAATTGCGCAGCACGAGGGAAATGTCTGGTCGCACGTTGTGTCCCTGCGCCGTGAGGATGCGGTGCGGCTTGGATACGACAATTCCGAAAGCTGGCGGCA
>CACXGK010000283.1 GCA_902767115.1 uncultured Ruminococcus sp. | reverse complement strand
TTGTACATATCCCGGAGCTGCTGGGTGCTCTGCCCCTTGACGGCGGAGACACGGGCGGAGAAATCCGCCTTGTCCTTGGCTTTTCGCAGGGCATCGAGCTCGTCGAGCAGGGCGTTGGACTGTGCCTTGGTGGATTCCACGATGCGGCTTGCCTGTGCGGAAGCTCGTTCGAGGAGCTCCTTTTCCTCACGGGCGGCGTTGTCACGCTTCTCCTGCCATTCCGCCTTGTAGCGTTCAGCCTCCTGACGGAGCGCCTGTGCCTCGGCACGTTCCGCTTCGAGCTGACGCCTTGCTTCCTCAAACCGGGAAATGACGTTTTCAAATCGTCTGTTTTCCTCAGAGATCAGGGATTCTGCATGGTCGAGGATGCTCTTGGGGATACCGAGCTGCCCGGAGATCGCAAAGGCGTTGGATTTTCCGGGAGAGCCGATGATGAGCCGGTAGGTCGGCTTTAAGGTTTCCGTGTTGAATTCGCACGACGCATTGATAACGTCCGGCGTATCCGCCGCATAGAGCTTGAGTTCCTGGTAGTGGGTGGTGACCATGAGCTTGGCACCGAGGGCTTTCAGGTGGTCGATCACGGAGATGGCAAGCGCAGCGCCCTCCACAGGGTCGGTGCCGCCGCCGAGCTCGTCAAGGAGCACAAGCGTGGAGTCATCTGCTGTGTTCAGGATCTCCACCACATTCAATGTATGCGAGGAAAAGGTCGAAAGGCTCTGTTCGATGCTTTGAGAATCGCCGATATCTGCCAAGATATGGCGGAATATGGAGATGCGGCTCCCGTCCGTTGTGGGGATAAGAAGTCCGCACATGGTCATGGCGGTGAGCAGTCCCACGGTTTTGAGAGCAACGGTCTTACCGCCGGTATTGGGGCCGGTCACGATCAGAGCGTTGTGCTCCTCACCAAGGGCAATGTCGATGGGAACAGCCTTCTGCTGGTCGAGCAGGGGATGGCGGGCTTTTTTGAGCTCGATGACCCCGTCGTCGCTGATGGCAGGCTTGACAGCTTTCAGGGATGCGGCGTAGTTTGCCTTGGCAAAATAGTAGTTCAGCTCGGCGCAGGCTGCGTGAAGTCTGCACAGTGTCCGGCTCTCTGCGCCTACGGCGGCACAGAGCTTTTGCATGATGCGGTCGATCTCTTCCACTTCACGGCTTTCGAGCAGGCGGATATCGTTGTTTGCCTCCACGATCTGCATCGGCTCAATAAAGAGCGTGGCGCCGGAGGACGAGGTATCGTGGATCAGACCTGCGACCTGGCTGCGATATTCCGCCTTGACAGGCAGCACGAATCTGCCGTCACGGATGGTGACGGAGGTTTCCTGCAAATATTTCTGCATGGTCTTATTCCGGGTCATCTGGTCGAGGGTCTCACGCAGGTGAGAGCGCTCCCGGATGAGCTTGCGGCGGATCTCGGTCAGCGTGGGGCTGGCACCGTCGGCGAGCTCCTCCTCAGACACGATGGAGCGTTCGAGGGTCGTGAGCAGGTCATCAAGGGGCGTGATGAGGGAAAAGACGTAATCGAGCGAGGTTGCCGATTCGCTGCAATGTCCGTACCACGCATGAAGCCCCTGCACCTGGCGGAGCAGGTCTGCCACATCGAGCAGATCACGCAGGGAAAGCCGTGCGCCGGAGGCAGCCCGTGTCACCATGCCGCAGATGTCCTTGAAACCGGAAAAAGGCGGCGTGCCAAACTGCATGGCAAGCTGGAGAGCGTCATCGGTTTTCTGGATCTCCTGCTGCACCTCAGCAAGGTCAGAGGAGGGCTTGGTGGCGAGCATCATGCGGCGGCTGGTTTCATTCGAGGTGAACTCCGCCGCCCTGGCAAGCACCTTGTCGAGTTCTAAGACTTGTTCAAATGGTTGCATAGTTTCTCCTTTTATGTATTCGGGGAATGAGAACTGTCAGATTCCTCTGTTTGATTTGTAATGTTCATAATATAGCGGCATTTCGGGAAAGCCGAGCATCCATAGAATTGATTTCCGGCGTTGTTTCCGCGTTTGGCAGTTCGCAGGGTCAGTTTTGCACCGCACCGGGGACAGACTTTTTCTTCTGTTTCGCTGTCAGATGGTTCCGGGGGTTCAGGAACAGACGGGACATCCGGAACAACAGACTGTTCGGCAGGTGGTTCCGGCGCAGGTTCTGGGGGTGCCGGTTCAGTGGGGAGTGGTTCGGAGACCACAGCTTCCAGATCAAATTTTTGCCGGATAGCTTCTATGTGCGCTGCCTTTTGTGCAGCATCGACCTGTGTCAGCGGAAACAGCTTTTCGGAAATCTGAGTGATTTGTTCCGGCGTCAGCGCATCCGGATGATCTTTCCATACTTTTTTGATATAGCTGCGCAGATCATTTCGCTTCATGACAAAAACGCTGTCGTCCTTGAGTGAGATATTCTTTAACGTGCATCGCTCAGAGAATACGATAAATGAAAATAACGGTATATCAAGCTCTAAGTATTGCTGCAACCATTTGATATGGTTATAATTCTGCCGGATGGGGTTGTAAAAACGATTCTTGCTGTGATTGGGGAGTGATTGCGTCCAGTACTGGTCATACTGCCGTCCAAAGATCCAGCCGGAGTAGTTTTTACTCTCGATCACCAGGATTCCTTTTTGTGTGATGTAGATGAGATCAATCTCTGAGGTTCCGCCTTCTTCAGTGGGAAGATAGAGGTTCCGAAGAATCTTTCCTTTATTGCCAAGAAAATTGGATACTTTAAGTTTCCGTGCGGTCAGTGTTTCACCGTATTTGCCAATGCGCTCATCCGTCCAGATGAGCTTATCAAGGCTGTCTAAGAGTAAATCGATCAGCATTTATGTGCCTCCCTTAATCATCCGATAAAACTCCAACGTCTGAAACTGTCTGTCCACATGGTAGCCGAGGAACTGTTCTGCAAAGTCGAACAGCGGCTGGCGGCAGTGTTCACGCAGGCGGAAGGAGAAGATCTTTTCGAGGTCTGACAGGACGATATGCCGGATCGCCTGCAAGGTGCCTGCCGGCATTTCGACCGAGGGGCGGAGTGCTTCCTCGGTGCTCTGGCAGTCCTTGCACACGAAGTACCCGTCCTCGATCAGAAAGTACAGCGTTTCCGGGAGATACGTGCCGCACGCACGGCACATGACCACGTCAGGCATAAAGCCTAAAAGCGCCGCTATGCGCAGCTCAAAAATGGCTTTGAGCATGGCTTCGTCTGTGTCCTTCTGACAGAGAAAGTGCAGGCAGTTGAGCATGAGCCGCAAAATCTCCGGAATGCCGCTGCGGGGCAGCACTGCAAACGTGATGACCTGTGAAAAATAGGATGCCAGCGCCACTGCCGTGACGGAGGAGCGCATCCCGTAGAAAATCTGAATGGGCGAAACGCTGCTCAGCATTCTCGCCCCTTTCTTCTTATCGTGCAGGCAGAACTCCGAGTACGCAAAAAGCTGCGTACCGCTGCCTGTTTTGCTGCTGATCTTGCCGGCGCCCTTGACGAGCACCTCGATCACGCCGTATTCGGCGGTGAGGATGTCAATGAAGCGGTCCTGTTCCCCGATCATCCTCTGTGTCAGGACTACGCCCTTCACTGTCAGCATATTCCATCCCCTTTATGGCGGCGTAGGCAAGGTAATCTGCCACGGAGCCACTGTATTCAAACTGTTCCCATGCGGTCATAATAGCATCCCTCCTGTTCGTAGTATGAACAGGAGATGCAGGCTTTATGCGTGAAACATCAAATATCCTGGTCGAGTCCGAAGCTGTGGATCAGACCTTCCTTATTGCGCCAGTCCTCCTTGACCTTGACGAAGCACTGGAGGTTGACCTGGATCTCAAAGAAACGCTCCAGCTCCCGTCTGGCAGAGCTTGCGATCTTTTTGAGCATCGAGCCGTTTTTGCCGATGATGATGCCCTTGTGGGAATCCCGTTCGCAGTAGATCACCGCCGAAATATCAAGCAGATCTTTGTCGTCACGCTCGCTCATCTTCTCGATCGTGACTGCAATGCCGTGCGGCACCTCATCATTGAGCAGGCGCAGCAGCTTTTCACGGATCATCTCTGCTGCGAGTACACGTTCCGGCTGGTCTGTGAATTTATCATCAGGGAAGAAATGCACAGAGGGCTGGGCAAGCTCTCCGGCGGTCTGCATGATATCATCCAGTCCGTCGCCGCTCTGGGCGCTGACCGGGATGATGGCATACGGGTGATAGGCATTTTCAAGCCGCAGGAGCAGCGGCATCATCTTCGATTTGTCTTCGAGGAGATCGACCTTGTTCACCACGATGATACAGCGGATCTTGCGGCTGGTAATGGCAGCAAGCATCTTTTCGTCCTGCTCGTGGAGCTTCTTTGTGCAGTCAATGACGTACAGCACAGCGTCCGCATCCGCAGCGGAGGATTCTGCTGTTTTCATCATGTGGGCAGACAGCCGTGTCTTGCCCTGGTGAAGCCCCGGCGTGTCAATAAAGACATACTGTGTCTCCCCCTTCGTCAGGATGCCGGTGATGCGTGTACGGGTGGTCTGCGGCTTGCTCGAAACGGATGCGATCTTCTCACCGACAAGGGCGTTGAGCAAGGTGGATTTACCGGCATTGGTTCTGCCGGAGAGGGTCAGAAAAATGGATTTTGTCATGCTCACTGCTCCTCAGGCTCGGTGAAGGTCAGTTCACGGGAGATGCCGAGCTTTTCGAGTACCGCTTCCTCCTTCTCACGCATGATGCGTTCATCGAGGGGGCTTTTTTCGTGGTCATAGCCGAGCAGATGCAGCATGGAATGTACTGTCAGAAAGCCGATCTCACGGGACAGGGAATGCCCGTAGATATTTGCCTGCTTGACAGCGGTCTCGATGGAAATGACCACATCACCGAGCAGGACGTTGCCGGTCTCGGTATCGATCTCTCTCGTGCCGTCCTCGCTGGTCAGGGGGAAGGAGAGCACATCGGTGACGCTGTCTTTGTCACGGTAGGTTTTATTCAGGGAGCGGATCTCCTGGTTGGAAACGAAGGAGACACTGACCTCGGCATTATCAAAGAAGCCTTCGGAGATCAGCACCGCATGGCAGCAGCGGCGGATGAGCAGCCGGATGCCGGACGGGATCTTCACAGCGTTCTGATTGTTCTTGATACTTACTTTTAATTTTCCTGTTGCCTGCATTGTTACATTCTTCCTTTCAATGGATAACGGTATCGGTCTCGTGCTGGTCACGAATTCCGATCCGAGTTTTTACGATAATAATTCTCATACGCCTTGATGATGTCCTGTACGAGCTTGTGACGAACGACGTCTTTTTCGGAGAAGCGAATGATCGCAATATCATCCACATTTTTCAGGACACGCATGGCTTCGATCAGACCGGAACGCCGTTTCTCAGGCAGATCGATCTGCGTGACGTCACCTGTGATGACCATGCGGCTGTTCTCGCCCAGACGGGTGAGGAACATTTTGATCTGTTCCGGCGTGGTATTCTGCGCTTCATCGAGGATGATGAACGCATCATCGAGGGTTCGTCCACGCATATAGGCAAGGGGCGCCACTTCGATGACATTCTTCTCCTGCATCCGTGCAAAGCTCTCAGCGCCGAACATATCAAACAGCGCATCATACAGCGGCCGCAGATACGGGTCGACCTTGTCCTGGAGATCACCGGGCAGAAAGCCAAGCTTTTCGCCAGCTTCCACTGCCGGACGTGTCAGGATGATCTTCTGCACCTCATGCGCCTTGAAAGCCCGGACAGCCAAAGCAACGGCAAGGTAGGTCTTACCGGTGCCGGCAGGGCCGACGCCAAGGGTAATGGTGTTCTTCCGGATGTGATCGACATATTTCTTCTGTCCGACGGTTTTGGGACGGACGACCTTGCCGGAGGTGGTGATGCAGATGCCGTCACCGTCGAGCTCCCGGAGGGATTCGCCCTCGCCGTCCTCGACCATCGAAATGACATACCGGACGGTCTGCTCGGACAGATGGCTGCCCTTGCGTGCAAGATCGCCCAGCAGGCGCAGCGCCGCAGCAGCACGGTCACAGTTTTCCGGCTCGCCGGTGATCTGGATATCAGCGCCACGGCAGAACAGCACGACATTGTATTCACGCTGAATGGTAAGCAAATTCTCATCGCAGCTTCCGAGCACTGCCTGTAACTCGGAGGGCTGTTCAAAGGAGATGGTTTGTTCTGACATTATAATATCTTCTCCTACATCTAATAAAAGTATCTGTTAATATCCCTCACTGGGATTGGGGTAAAGACGGAACTGCGGCAGGCTTGCCCACTTTCCAGTGGAATCTCCTGCCCAGATTTCCAGAACACGATCCGTTTTGGCGTTCTTATCCTTGCCGCTTTTGACCTCACGATAGCAAATCATCCAGAGGTCAGTCTTTTTGCCCTGATACTTGGAGGATTGCATTCGGATCTGGTACTTTCCCTGCTTGGAATACATAAATGACTGTTCGAGTGCTGCATAGATAGCAGTACCCTCAGTATTGCCGTTCCAGTGATAAAAACCATTGGTGAACGGCTGGCTCTGTGCAGGACCGCAGCCGGCACATTTTGCAACAACGTGCAAATCATAAGATTCATTCCCGACCTTTACGGTGTGAATCGTCTTGAAATTATGGGTGTTAAATGCCTGATAAGGCGTTTCACGTTTGCCGTTAAAGCCGTCATACAGCGTATCTTCCGTGAAGATGAGCTCAACCTGATTGTACAGTGTTTTGGCGGAGGCGGCATCCGCAGAACGCTTCGCCTTATTGACATACCCGATCAGCGAGGGCACAAGGATACCCGCAAGGATACCGATGATGGCAATGACTACGATCAGCTCAACCAGCGTAAAGCCATGAACAGTGCATCGTTTCATAGAATCACCTTCTAAACAGAAATAAAAAAGGAAAGTCATGTGCAAATCGTGCTCACATATTTCTGTCAGACCTGCTGTCGGGCGTAAAACCGTGTGATACCTCGTATATCATGCTACAAACGTACTGTTGAAAAGTGAAAATCGTTCGGCAAAGCACACAGTATTATACAAAATAATTATAAACCATTTGGTGAAAAAAGTCAAGAGCCGGCGGCAAGATTTCATATATTTGTCATGAATTGCACATCATGAAAAAATATTTTCCGAAACCTCTTGACAAATCCGGTAAGATGGGGTATAATATACTACGAAAACAAAGCAGGCACATATGTGGCTCACCGTTTGGCTCGTTGTCGAAACGGTCAATAACTCCGGAACCCAGTACGAAAATGGTACCGGGTGGGTGTTTGGTGAGTGCTGACTTTGTGTCCGCACTCTTTTTTGTTTCAAATTTTTATGCTTGGGGGTGCCAGCAATAAGTAAGGAAACTAAGGACATTCAGATCAATGAGATGATCCGGGATAAGGAAATTCTGGTCATCGACACTGACGGATCGAAGCTCGGCGTTATGTCTGCCCGTGATGCGCAGAAGCTCGCATATGAGAAGAACCTGGATCTGGTCAAGATCGCACCGCAGGCGAAGCCGCCTGTATGCCGCATTCTTGACTTCGGGAAATATCAGTTCGAGCAGCAGAAGCGTGAGAAGGAAGCCAAGAAGAATCAAAAAGTCATGTCCATCAAGGAGATCCGTATGTTCTCTGCGATCGATACCCATGACTTTGAGACCAAGGTGAATCAGGCAGTCAAATTCCTGAAGGGCGGCGACAAGCTCAAGGTGTCCGTGCGCTTCAGAAAGCGTGCGATCGCACATCCGGAGCTCGGCAGCGAACTGCTTGACCGCTTCAAGGAAGCGTGCAGCGAGTACGGTACGGTGGAGAAGCCTGCCAAGATGGAAGGCAGAAGCATCGTAATGTTCATATCCCCGAAGGCATCCAAGTAAGCATCCATTAGAAGGAGGATCTTTATCATGGCAAAGAAAGTGAAAGTTAAAACACATTCCGGCGCAAAGAAGCGCTTCAAGCTGACCGCAACTGGCAAGGTGAAGTATATGCACACCAACAAGCGCCACAGACTGACCCAGAAGGACACCAAGCGCAAGAGAATCGCAAGAGGTGCAGGTGTTGCTGACGTAACAAACGCACCGGTAATCAAGAAGCAGATTCCGTATGCATAAGCCTTTGGCTTGACTGCATAGCGCTACGAAACTGAGAACAGAAAAGTAACTGGAGGTATAGAATTATGGCACGTGTTAAGGGTGCAATGATGACTCGCAAGAGAAGAAATAAGACTCTCAAGCTCGCAAAGGGCTACTTTGGTGCAAAGAGCAAGCATTTCAAGATGGCCAAGCAGGCTGTCATGAAGTCTGGTCAGTATGCATAC
>CACXGK010000282.1 GCA_902767115.1 uncultured Ruminococcus sp. | reverse complement strand
GGACGGCGACCAGGGCTTTCAGCCCTGGACCTGACCAGCTTTTTGAAAAAAGCTGGACCAAAAACTTTTACGTTTGCATCACGCTTTTAAGAATGTTTTTTGACAGACTGTCGCCTGCTTTCCATACGGGAAGCAGGCGTTTTACTGTTCCAGGTCAAAAATCTGCTCTGATAGCCCAACTATCCCTATTTTGCGACACTTCTCAAAACAGACAAAACGGAACGTGAAATTTTACGCAATTCGCCTAAAAGTACAGCAATGTGAACAAAATGTTCTGTTGAAAATTAGTTCATACGGATAGTATATTTCACAATTTTCATTATTGTGATACTATACAAATCTGCCGCCTGTTAGCGGCTTTGGATTTTGGCAAAGCGTAGAAAATCGCTCAAAAACGTTCAGATGTGCCGAAAACCGGTTGACGTTTTGCGAATTTCCATGTATAATAACAATATGCAAAGGTAAACAAATACGAATACAATTTACATTGCAAAGATGGGAGAGTTTGATTATGTTTGTAAAAGATGTGACTGTTCAGAATCAGGTTGGTCTGCACGCAAGACCTGCAACCTTCTTCATCCAGAAGGCAAATGAGTACAAGTCCTCTATCTGGATCGAGAAGAAGGAGCGCAGAGTAAATGCCAAGTCTCTGCTCGGCATCCTTTCTCTGGGTATTGTAGGCGGCACAGACATCCGCATCATTGCTGACGGCTCTGATGAGCAGGCTGCTGTTGAGGCTCTGGTTGAGCTGGTAGAGAGCGGCTTCAGCGATGACAACAGATAAGAGATACGCAAAGACCTAAAGTTGGCGCTGCCGCAGTTGGCAGCGCCTTTTCTTTGTTCCGGACGGTCTATTCGATATTGGCAGCCGATTGGGTGTAGGCGTACATATGCTCCGCAAAAATGCCGTACCCTTGTGATGGGTCACTGACAAATACGTGCGTCACTGCACCGACCAGGTGCCCGTTCTGGAGCACCGGCGAGCCGCTCATGCCCTGCACGATACCGCCGGCTGTTTCGAGCAGCCGGGGATCTGTGACGTGGATGATCATGTTCCGGGTGCTGCTGGTGTAGTCCAGGGCCGTGATCTCGACGGTGTAAGGCTCCGGCGTCGTGCCGTCAAGCGTTGCGAGAATGACGGCATCCCCCGTCACGACCTCCTGCTGCAATGCCATCGGCACCGCCGGGATGTCCTGTGGGATCGCTGAGAGCGTGCCAAAGACACCGGCTTCGCTGTTGCAGGAGAGCGTCCCGATGGGGGCGTCGGCAGCAAAATACCCCTGGAGCTGCCCCGGATTGCCGGCTTGTCCACGGATAACGCCGCTGATCGTGACCACGTCCGCTTCCCCCTGCGCAAGCGGCAGGCATTCGCCCGTGTCGGGGTCGCAGATGGGATGCCCCAGTCCGCCAAAATGCCCGTTTTCCGGGTCAAAGTAGGTCAGCGTACCAATGCCGGCGGCACTGTCACGCACCCAGAGCCCCGTCTGGCAGCAGTCCTGCGTGACGGAATAGACCGGCAGGAGCGTTAATTCCTGGAGCGTGCCGCTGCGCATCACGGTCAGTGAGAGGGCTTCTCCCCCGGCGGCAGCCGCCCGGAAATCATCCGTGGAGCGTATTTCCCTGCCGCCTACACCGACGATGATATCACCGATCTCGATGCCGGCGTCCACCGCCGGACAGCAATGCCCGTCCCGTCCGGCGACTTCGCCGAAGCCCACGACCATCACACCGCCCATCAGCAGCCGCACCCCAAAGGGCGCACCGCATGGCACAAGCATGACCTCCTCCGTGGGCTGCATTCGGACATTTTTGATCGGAAATAAGCCGAACAGCCGCAGGGAAGCCGTTTGTGGGACATTGCCTGCCTGTGCGGTCTGTGCGGCGGCAGCGGTCGGAACGGCGGTGATGGGGAGTACACTTGTGATGTGCAGCCCCTCGCCCTGCCGGATGAGATAGGTGTCCGGCAGCCGTCCGGCATAAAAGAGCGCCGCTGCTGTGGGAAGAAGCAAAGCAGCGGCAGCCCAGGCTGTTAAATGAAGCTGAAAACGGCGCAGGAACGTCATTTTGTCTCTGCGCCCGGCAGCAAATGCTTTCATGTGTCACCTGCTTTCTGTACAGGAAAAATCCATGCACAGTAACAGTATGGACAGCACACCGCACAGATATACTGCCCGTGCGGCAGGAAAGGATAGCATATATGGAAAAAGTTTCAAAAATCGGGAAAATCTGCCTGCGTATCATCACGTTTTGCCTGACGCTCGTATACCCCGGATTTATGGCGATGATGAGCGCTGCCGGCTGGATGCACAATGTCGGCACCGGCTCCTATCCGGCGATCTTCCGGTCGTATGCCGGGTGGATGTTTGCGGGGGGCGGACTGCTTTGCGCCGGGCTGGTGCTGGCGCTGTTTGGGATTCGTGGAAAATGGTGGAAATGCAACGTTGCCGGCGCTGCTGCCGGTGTGACCGGCTGCATCGCCTGCATGACCGTTCTGCAAAAGTTCAGCACCTACGCCGATGAGCACTTCCCCGGCATCGGCGACAGCATGAAGCCCGTGAGCGAACTCTACCGGGAACGCCTGCTCCCCATCGCCGGCGTTGCCGTGCTGCTTGTGCTCCTGTGTGTCTGGCAGGCGCTTGCGGAGCCGGCACGGGAGTACCGCATCCGGAAATTCCGTGAGAAGCAGGCGAAGGAAAACGCCCCGGCACCGAAGATCCTTTCCTGAAAAGGCTTTCTTTTGCTATTATATACAAATATCGGACACTAATTTTGATAAAAGTAACAAAGAAAAAAGTGCCGCCTGCCCTTGACAAATGTGGGAACTATCGGTTATAATAATTATGTATATATCCGACGCAGAAATGCGAAAGAATATCGTCGATTTTCACCTGGTTTCAGGGGAAAGAATCGGGTGGGAAGATATCTTTTTTACTTACAAGAGAGGAAGGATCACTATGAACATGAACAAGATTGCTGCCGGTGTGATGGCAGCAGCTATGATCTTCAGCGGCAGCGCACCTCTGATGGGCTCTGTCGGCACTTCCCTGACGGCGTATGCTGCTGAAAAGCCGTCCTGGGATGTCAAGAAGTACTATCAGGAGGGCATTTTCACATTCCAGTATGTGCAGTCCGGTCATATCCAGATCATCTCGATGGATGACGATACCGCAGAGGAGGTCGTGATCCCGTCTGAAATCACAGATGAGAAGACCGGTCTGACGTTCCCGGTCGCTACGATCTATTCCAGCGCCTTCGAGGGCAAGAAGAACCTCAAGAAGGTCACCATTCCGGATACCGTCGATAAGATCGGTCCGAGTGCATTCTGCGACTGCACAGGGCTGGAGGAGATCGTCGGCATGAAGAATGTCAAGTACATCAACGAGGACGCATTCCTTTGCTGCACCAGCCTCAAGGAGCTTAACCTCCCCGATACCCTGACCAACATCGGCAACGAGGCATTTGACCACTGCGATGCACTCACAGAGCTGACCATTCCGGGCAGCGTTACCTATATGGCTGGCTATATCGCAAGTGCCTGCCAGAACCTCAAGACCATCACCTTCGGCGAGGGTGTTAAGAATGTCGGCAACTACTTTGCATACCTTTGCCCGAACCTCGAAAAGGTCAACTTCCCGTCTACCGTCAAGACCATCGGTATGGGTGCATTCTCCTATTCCGGTCTGCTGTCGGTCGAGCTTCCGGACAACGTGACCCGTGTGGATAACGACGCTTTCGCAAACTGCAAGCGCCTGACCTCTGCAACACTTTCCGGCGGCATGGATATCATCAACATGAACACCTTCATGGAGTGCTCCGCACTGGAGACTGTGACCATTCCGGACAGCATCCACATCATCGGCAATACCTCCTTTGCATACTGCACCTCCCTCAAGAAGGTCGTTCTGCCGGAAACTGTGACCCGTATCGGCGAGCAGGCATTCTATGCATCGGCGCTGGAGGATATCAATATTCCGGCGACTGTGACCGATATCGGCGGTTATGCCTTCTATGACTGCGACGGTCTGAGTGAGATCACACTCCCGGACGGTCTGACCAGCATTGGCAACTATGCATTCTATGACTGCGATGCGCTCCAGAAAATGACCATCCCGGCATCCCTGACCAATATGGGCGGCTTTATCTTCTGCGGCTGCGATGCACTCGAAAGCGTTGATGTGCAGGCACAGCTCGATAAGCTCGGTATCTGGACATTTGCAGGCTGCACCAGCCTGAAGGAGGTCACACTCCCTGAGACCCTGACCACCCTGTCCAACCACGTCCTCTACAACTGCAAGTCCCTCGAAACGCTCGACATTCCGGCTGGCGTGACCAAGGTTGACCAGTATGCACTGGCTGCTTGCTCCAGCCTGACAGAGGTGAACCTCCCGGCAGGCGTGACCGAGCTTGGCGATTTCGCAGTTGGCTTCGGCGAGGGCGCAAACCCGGAGGTGGACACCAATATCAAGGTTGTCAGCGATTCTCCGGCAGTGCAGGAGTTCGTCAAGACCTATCTCGGCGGCGAAGCACCCACCGATGAGCCGACGGACGAGCCCACCGATGAGCCGACTGACGAGCCGACCTTCGAGAAGGGCAACGGCGATGTCTATGAGGACGGCGATATCAATGTTATGGACATGATCCGCCTCCAGAAATTCCTGATGGGCGAGTGCAGCCTCAAGGAGACCGAGGCAGCCAATGCCGATATGACCGGTGACGGCAGCGTTGACGTATTCGATATGACGCTGCTCAAGAGAGCTGTCGTTGCACAGTAAGTGCCGCTCTGAGCTGAAATCAAGTGCCGCCGCAGACCAACTGCGGCGGTTTCACTTTTTTGTGGTAACTTTTTGCACATTTCGGCAAAAATGTACAGATTGCCCTAATGTGGGGCGGTGCGGAAATTGGTTTTTGCTAAAAATGACGTAATAGTTACAAGCTGTTACTTAATTGTAATCTTATTTTCATTTCAATGCGCCCCCGAATGTGGTATACTAAGATAGTATAGATGAAAGCTATGCAATGCATCCGCCGTAAGACGGTGCATAGAGAGGGAAAATGGGTTTTTGATGGAGAATTAAGAAAGGAAGGTCTGCCTTGGAGAATAAGGACTCGCTGGAAGAGTTGGTTAGAAGCATCGCCAAAGACAAGGATGCCAAAAAAGAACAGATCGAACACAAGGGCAGTGCGGATGCCCAGAAGCTTGACGTTTCGATGAATCAAGATGCCTCCAGGGAAAAGGCAGCCAAAATGGAGCAGATCCGTGCGGCACTTTCTCACGATGACACCGAAGATGCGGCGTCTGCTGCAAAGCCTGAGACCGTTGTAACGGCAACACCGGCTGCACCTGTGAAGCCGCTCAAGCCCCTCAAGCCGCTCAAGCCGATTTCGGCTGAGAATAAGCCGGCTGCGGAAAAGACGGCTCCGGAAAAGTCTGCTCCGGCAGAACCCGAAAAGGACGAAGCAAAGGCAGAAAAGCCTGCTGCTGCTGCAACACCTTCTGCCGAGAAGCCCGTCAGACCCGCTGCGGAGAAGTCCGCTAAGAGCACGTCGGTAAAGTCCGGCGGCAAGAAGTCCGGCAAGAAGAAGTCCGGTTCCAAGAAAAACAAGCACGTTGCAGGACCGCCTGCACTCGCACAGCATGGCATCACATATGGCATGATCGCTGCGGCTGTCGGCGTGGGTCTGGCAATTTCCACCGTAGCCGGCTACCTGATCGTGGCGGCTACATACAAGGAGAAGTTCCTCCCGAATACGCTCGTCAACGGCATCGAGGTCGATCGTATGTCCGTGGAGCAGGCAGAGGATACCCTGATTCAGAAGACCGATGTCAAGGATCTCACCCTGATTACCCATGACGGCGATCAGGTCGTATTCAAGGCGTCAGATTTTGGCGTGAAGTACTCTGTGCCCTACGGCGCACTCGATGAGGCGGTTTCCGAAAACCCCTATAACTGGGTGACAAAGCTGTTCGGCGAGACTGAATATAAGGTCAATTACGACCTGTCCTACGACGAGGGCAAACTGCGTGACCTCATCAATAACTACGACTGGGGCGAGGATGTGTCCCAGAATGCGTGCATCGTCCGTCAGGATGACGGCTCCTTCCGGATCCAGGAGGAGACTCTGGGCGACGAGTTCGACACTGAGGTGCTCCTTGCTTATCTGCGTGAGCAGATGTCCAGCGGTATGAATACCTTCACCATGGAGGACAGCGGCTGCTATGAGGGCTACCGTGCGGCAGTCCGTGCCAGCGACCTGACACAGGAGCTCGATCTGTACAACAGCTACGCACGCTGCAATATCACCTATGATTTCGACGACCGCAAGAAGGTCGTTACCAGTGACATGATCGCTGACTGGATCATGACCTACCCGGACGGCACCGTCCTCACCGACAGCGAGGGCAAGGTGCAGTTCGACCGCAGTGCAGTTTCGACCTTTGTGGCACAGATGGCGGCAGAGACCGACACTGTCGGCAAGCCCCGTCATTTCTATGCGACCCTCGATGGCTGGATCGATGTGCCGTGGAACGGCGATAATTCCAGCACCTACGGCTGGCAGATCAACCAGGAGGAGACCACCGCACAGCTCATCGGGCTGATGCAGGCTGGCAAGACCGTGACGGTCGAGCCGGAGTACTCCCGCAAGGGCTATACCAGAAAGACCGATGATATCGGCAATACCTATGTGGAAGCGGATATTTCCGCACAGCATTTCTGGGTATATATCAATGGTCAGATGGTGCTTGATGACGACTTCGTTTCCGGTACGGAGACCAATCCGAGCCGCAGAACCCCCCGTGGTGTCTGCTGCATCCTGTCCCGTAATACCAAGGTCGTACTCGGTACGATGGCGGTACAGGGCTACGAGTGCCCGGTTGACTACTGGATGCCGTTCAACTGGCTTGGCTGCGGCTTCCATGACCTCAGCAGAGGCGCATACGGCGGCAGCATCTATATGTACAACGGCTCTCACGGCTGCCTGAACCTCAAGTGGGCCACCGCAAAGGCTCTGTATGAGACCGTAGAGACCGGTATGCCGGTACTGATTCACGATTGATCGGGGACTGCCCCCCCATTTCCTAAACCCTCTCCGGAACGGAGAGGGTTTCTTGTATATCAGTAATGAAAAATTGTTTGAAATGTCTGTAATATTTTCCTGCCGGAGTGTACTAACTTGATAGAACACTAATACTATTTTTCTTCTAATCGCTTAATAAGCGATTAGAAGAAAACCGCGTGCTGCGCACGCTATGTTTTGCGCAGCATAGCTGC
>CACXGK010000281.1 GCA_902767115.1 uncultured Ruminococcus sp. | reverse complement strand
GATACATCTACTCTGGAGCTGTCTTACAATCCCAAGACAGACGAGTATCCCGGCACATATCAGTTCCGTAACTATTACAGCGGTGAGGACGGCACTGTGACCATTGTTTCCGCTGTGGCAAATGCCGAGGTAGACGAGCCGACTGAGGAACCCACTGAGGAGCCGACCGAAAAGCCGACCGAAAAGCCCACCGAGAAGCCCACTGAGGCTCCGACCGATGAGCCGACTGAGGCGCCGTCCGAGGAAGATCCCACCGAGGCTCCGACCGAAAAGCCGACTGAGAAGCCCACCGAGAAGTCTACCGAGGCTCCGGTTGAGGAAGTCAACGAGAAGCTTGCTGTTTCGGACGTATTCACCGGCTACTGGGCTGATTATGCAGAGTCCGGCATCAAGAACGTTGCGATCACCTTTACACCGGATTTCACCGGTACCGTAAGCTTTGGCATGGGTATCGGCGTTGCCGCAAAGCCCTACTGGTATGAGTGGGACGGCGTCAAGGAAGCTTGGATCGACACCAAGGATGGCACCGTAGATGCAGAGGGCACCTCCGCTGCTGTTGAGGAGGGCAAGGAGTACACCGTTGTATTCGATACCTCCAAGTATGAGCTTTCCTACACTCCCAAGGATGAGAAGTATCCGGGACATTTCGAGTTCCGTAACTATTACACCGGCGATACCGACGGTAACAAGGTCGCTGGCACCATCACCGTGACCGGCGTTGAGGTCAACTCCAAGAAGACCTCCAATATCGAAGCTCCTTCTGAAAATCCGAGCACCCCTGAGGATGAGCACTCCCTGTCCATCCACGACGGTTCTACCTCCACCAACAAGACCACCGGCGACGGCTGGAGCTACAAGAACGGCAAGCTGACCGCTACCCTGGCTCGTCAGCAGGAATTCGCAGATGCACCGCTGACCCTGACCCGTGGCTTTGATGAGGAGTACTACGCTGCTGAGGGTATCAAGCCGGTCGAGGGCAAGGATAAGCTGAATGCACACAAGTTTGCATATACTTCCTTCGGTCTGTCCGGTATCGGTGACTATGTGACCATCGAGTCCCTGACTGCTACCATCACCAGCAAGGTTCCGATCAAGGACTTCATGTACGGCGGCGGTCTGAACGTTGAGAACAAGTCCCCGGCAGATACCGAGTCCGCTAAGGCAGCCAAGGGCGTTGCCATCAGCGAGGATTCCGGTTACTGGTACAACGACATGGGCGAGGAAATGATCGAGAAGTACGAGGCAGCCGGCGTTGAGTTCGGTCTGGATCCCCGTTATGGTTACTTCCTGTCCAACGAGGACAACCAGCTCGGCGAGTATTTCAGCGTGATCTGGGATGTTCCGGCTGAGGTCAAGCAGTATGAGCAGAACGGCGACCTGTCCTTCCAGTACTGGTATGGCGTTGAGGACGCTGAGGAATACACGGAGGTCGATGCAGTTGACCTGATCGGCGGTATCCTGACCTACACCCAGGAGTGCGAGATCAAGAACCCCGGCACCTTCTCCTATGATATCAACGAGACCATCAAGGCTGGCAAGACCTCCAAGGCGATCGATTACGCAGACATCGGTCTGACTGGCTGGAACGAAGTCAAGGCTCTGGTATTCACCCTTGATGTAAGCTCCGACCTCGATAAGCTGGTTTACGGCGTAGGTACTTCCGTTGGCGATGATTTCAAGATGTATTCTCCTGAAAATGAGAACTGGGATTACGTCATGCTCAACACCAAGAAGGGCGAAGTTGAGATCGTTTGGTTCGTACCGCAGGGCGTTACCCCGAATACCGAGGCTGGCAACTTCCAGTTCGGTTACTGGTACGGTGCAAATGCAGGCAAGGAGCTGAGCTCTGTGACCCTGAAGTCTGTTGATGTTTACTATGCAGAAGGCGTTGAGCCGACTGAGAAGCCCACTGAGGCACCGACTGAGCCTCCGACGGAGGAGCCGACTGAGCCGTTCGTTCCGATGTACGGTGACGTAAACCTCGACGGCGATGTGGATATCATGGACGTTATCCTCCTCAACAAGTACCTGCTCGGCAGAGAGACTCTGAGTGACAACAGCAAGACCAATGCAGACGTCAACGTTAATAAGAAGTGGGAAGCTGATGACTCCCTGAACATCCTCAAGTGCGTTGTTGAGCTGATTCAGCAGTCTGATTTCCCGATCAAGTAAGCTTACACAGTCGATCTTTTACGATCAACACCTCCATACACAGAACCGGGCAGCCGTACAAAGCGGCTGCCCGGTTTCTTTTGCGCTCATTCCCCAAAGCTGCTTTCGACCGGATACAGCAAAGCCCCCTTGGTTTTGCACCAAGGGGACTTTTTGGAAATGCAGTTATTTGTCCGTGTCAAGGGCTTCCGTTTCCTGCTGTGCGGCAAAGCGCTCGGCGATATTTTTCGCAATATTGGCGGAAACCCCGACCTGCATGACGAGGTCATGGATGCGGTCGGAAATGCGGTTTTCCTCCTGCAAAAGGGGGATCGCCACGCTGTCGATGTTGTCCGCAACGAAGTGGTACGCCTTGACCTGGTTGGCAACAAAGGCGTTGTAGCGCTCCCGGAGGAGCTCCCCCTCCATGCCCGGCGGAAACATCTGCTCGATGACCGCCATGCCCAGTGCATCCTTGAGCGTGCAGATCACCACGAGATAGGCAAGATGCGCCCTGCCGTACTTCTTGCGGACGGGCGGCGGCATCAGGCGAGCCTTGACGTAGTTGTTGATCATGGATGCTGTGACGTTCTTTTCGTTGTCCTGAAAGGCGAGATACCGGTTGATGAGGACGATCATCTGATCCATGTAGATCTCAAGATCGGGGAAATCCTCCCACCTTGGCAGCGCATATCCACGCAGCGCTGCGGACATTTCCTGATAGTAGCTCTGAAAGCTTTCCTTGTGATAGCGCATACCTACCTCCTGAACGTAAATCTAATCTGCATGGTCAGCCCGAAAAAGCCCTCACTGCTGTGAGGGCTGCCAGATTACCGGGCATTCGTCGGGAGCTCGTCTGTGACGATACCGCCGGCATACTTGAAGCGGATGAGTCTGCCTTTCTTATAGGTAAGGGCGCCGTCCTGGTTGAAGGGTGTCTCCTTGAAGGCGGCACGGCTTGTCACCAGGCGAAGGATCTCGCCACGGCGGGTCTCAAACACCAGCTCGAAATATTCATCAAACAGCGTGGAATGTCCGCTGCTGTCCACCACACGGCGGCGCTCATCGATCTTGTGGGTGAGGATCGCCATTTCTGTGTATGCCTGATTGGGATTGCGCCGTGCGCCGTTCCGGGCATTCTGCTGCTTATGTGCAGGAGCAGTCCTGGCAGGTGCCTTGGGTGCCGGGGCAGGTCTTGCGGGAGCTTTCTTAGGGGCAGGAGATGCAGCGGCTTTGGCAGGAAAGAGCTTCACCGGATGCAGCGGCACATTGTCCTCGTCCAGTTCCTCCACGAAAAATCCCACCAGATTGCGCACCGAACCGCCTGTCAACAGCAGCAGCACCAGCAGCAGAACCAAAACGGCAGCCAGCACAGCTAACAAATACTGTATCATCTGATTTCCTTTCTGCGTTTACGATCAAAGACCGTTGGGATTGTTCTGCATGAAGCGCCAGCTATCCTCGCACATGGTTTCGAGGGTCTCGTGAGCTTCCCAGCCGAGGAGCTCCTTGGCACGGCTTGCATCGGCGTAGGATGTTGCGATATCGCCGGCACGTCGGGGAGCGATGCGGTACTTGATCGGATGACCGCAAGCCTTCTCGTAAGCGTGAACCATCTCCAGCACCGAAACGCCGTTGCCGGTGCCGAGGTTGATGGGCATAAAGCCGGTGTGTGCCTTTGCATACGCAATGGCACAGACATGACCCTTGGCGAGGTCTACCACATGGATATAATCCCGCACGCCGGTGCCGTCGGGCGTGTCGTAGTCATCACCGAACACGGAAAGCTGCTCCAGCTTGCCGACTGCGACCTGACCGATATAGGGCAGGAGGTTATTCGGGATGCCGTTCGGGTCCTCGCCGATCAGACCGCTTTTGTGCGCACCGATGGGGTTGAAGTAGCGCAGTGCCACCACACGGAATTCCGGATCGGCATTGCAGACATCGTGCAGGATCTGCTCGATCATGACCTTGGTGTAGCCATAGGGGTTGGTGGCAGAGGTCGGCATCGTCTCCACATACGGAACGGGATTGTTCATGCCGTACACGGTGGCAGACGAGGAGAACACAAAGCTCTTGCAGCCAAACTCACGCATCACCTTGAGCAGCACGAAGGTGCCGTTAAGGTTGTTTTCGTAGTATTCCAGCGGCTTCTGGACGGATTCACCGACTGCTTTAAGACCGGCGAAATGCACCACAGCGTCGATCTCCTGCTCTGTGAAGATCTTGCGGACAGCCGCTTCATCACGCATATCAGCCTTGTAGAAGGTGACGGACTTGCCGGCGATTTTCTCAATGCGGCGGACAGCCTCCTCCTTGGAATTGCTGAGATTGTCGAGGATCACGACCTCGTATCCTGCCTCCAGAAACTCCACACAGGTGTGGCTCCCGATAAAACCGGCACCGCCGGTGACTAAAATCTTTCCCATATTCTTAACTCCCTCTCTCTATACTGGTTTTTCACATCCCTGACGGAATGGTTGGTTCAAATTTGAATTTGTGTACCGCCGATGCTGCGGATCTGCATGACATAGCATCTGCCGCTGCCAAGGACGGCCTCCGTGCGTTCCCGGAACGCATCGAGCATATCCAGCGGTACATACGCCTGCACCGTACCGGCAAAGCCGCCGCCGTGTACACGCACAGCCCCCCTGCCGCCGAGCAAGTCCTCACACAGTGCAATGGTCAGTGCGACCTCCATATGCTGCGGATCGCTGTAAACGGACACATTCTGGAGATACTGGAACGAGGAATGACCGGAAGCCCGTATTTCCTCCAGATATTGCGAGAAATAGCCGTTCTCCAGTGACCGCACCGCATTGGTCACACGGGTGTCATCTGCAAAGTAGTGCATGGCACGCAGCACTGCCCTGTCGCCGCACTGCTTCCGGAGCCGGGGGAGTGCCGCATAGAAATCAAGCTTTGGCACCTGCGAGAGCTTGTCCCTGCCAAGGGCTTTGGCGACGCTGCCCATTTCAGCCGGGATCGCAGCATAGGCATCGGTCAGGTCTGCATGATCTGCGCCGGAATCGAGGATGCACAGCGCATACCCTTCTTTGGCAAGATCCACATCTGCCTTGCGGATGGCAGGCGGATCTTCTGCAAAATCAATGGCAATGACGCCGCCGACCGAGCAAGCCATCTGGTCCATCAGACCGCAGGGCTTGCCAAAGTACACATTCTCCGCATACTGTCCGATCTGAGCGATCTGCACCGCATCCACAGCGCCGTCGGCAAAGAAGCCGGCGCAGATATTCCCCACCAGCACCTCAAATGCCGCCGAGGATGAAAGCCCCGACCCACGCATCACATTGGACGTGGTATAGGCATCAAAGCCGGTGACGGGATAGCCCATCTCCGTGAATTTCGCAGCG
>CACXGK010000280.1 GCA_902767115.1 uncultured Ruminococcus sp. | reverse complement strand
GGACTTGCAAAGAATCAGATCAATTTTCTTCTGCTTGCACATCCGGATCATGCGGTTGAATGATGTGCGTTTTTCCGTCGATGTGCCGGAGATTCCCTCGTCTGCGAAAATCCCGGCAAGCTGCCATTCCTTGTTGCTGCGGATGTACTCGGTGTAGTATTCGATCTGCACCTGATAGGAATTCTGTTGCTCCTCCTGCGCAGTCGAAACACGGCAGTAGGCAGCAACCCGAAGCTGCTGATAGGGATTCCGTTCGATCTCTGCTTGTGGTTTTGCAGGAATGATGCGCACATTTGGCGCAGTGTTCATGTGTGATCGCTCCTTTCTGTCAGATTCTGAATCACGATGCCGTTAATGAATTCCACCTCGATCACGCAGGTGTGACTGACGGTGATGCGGCGCACAGCCTGCGTTAAGAGCGCGGTATCGAGGGTTTCCATCTTTCCTTTCTCTGCCAGCATCGAGCGGAGCAGTTCCGTTTTCTGCGGTGCATCGCAGTCAGTACAGGCATCGTATTTCATTTGTGCCAGCTTATAGATCGCGGCTTTGATGCGATCCGCATCGATCTGCGGGCTGTCCATCATGCGGCTGATCTCATTCTGCTGACGGGTGATCTCCGGCGTTGGTGTGTAAACCGGCGTGATACTGTCAACATCAAGCAGTGTCGGATTGGCAGTCACAGCGTTCATCACGGTCAGGATCGCACTGGTGAGCATCCCGTCCGTCAGCCGGAACAGAAACCGGCTGCATTCTTTTTGATGGCAATCCCATTTCTCCGACCGGCAGTTTCCTCCGCTGCGGAACAGCATATGTCCGCATTCTTTACAGAATGTCAGTTTGCGGATGGCTTGCAGATCATCAGAGATCTCGCAGAGCGACGTTGCTTTCGCCCTGCATTTCTCCTGCACTGCCTGAAAGGTTGTCTCATCAATTAACTGCGGATAGCCGTTCACGCCGAGATACTTCCGGTTCTCCAGAACACGCCGGACATTGTTCTTATTCCACCACACGCCGTCATGATAAGGCACTTCCTGTTTTGCCGCGATCTGATTCAGACTCAGTCCGCTCAGGTAATCATGAAATATTGTGATGACCGTCAGTACCTCGTTGGGATCGGTCGTGATCTTGCCGTTTTCCATTCGATACCCGAATGGGAATGTTCGTTTTTTCGGCATAACGCACATCCTCAACCAACAAGGATACCATAACCGTCCGTGGAAATCCATTCAGCAATACTGCCAAGAATCCGGCTGCGGTTTTGTTTACTCTGTCACCAGCGGCTCCGTCAGTTTCAGTCCGCCGATCAGATGAAACTCTAGTGCATCCCTGTCATGAACGATGATCTTATCGACCAGCATCTCAAATGTGTTCGGCTCGAATGCGATCATCTGCTGTTCGCGGTTTTCAAAGTAATCTTCAAGCTGCTCCAGCTCACGAAGCACCTCATCCTCCTCATCATTCTGTGTGAGCAGATGAAGCTGCTTCTGCTGTTTGCTGATCTTCCGGTTCAGCTCTGCGAGCTGCTCCTGGTATTTTACCTCACTCAGAAAGCCTTTTGTCCGGAGCTTGGCAATGACATGGGTCTGCTCACGGAGCTTGGCGAGTTCCTGATGTAATTTGATGGCGCTGTCATTATGGCATCCTCGCTGGTGAACAGCTGCAAGCATCTGCAACATTGGTTCTATGATCTCCGCGCGATGCATGAACAGCTTGTTATGCATCAGAATAAATGTCGCCGTGATTGTCCCCTCGCAAAGGTTGAGGGACGGGCAGGATGCCGCTTCTGCGTCATGCTTACGGCATGTCCAGATCACGGCATCATTCCGCCGTTTCCGGCTGTATACCGTCCCGCAGTGCGAACAGTATAGCTGCATCGTCAGCGGACTCGCCTGCAAGGTCGATGGGCTATGCTGACGTTTTTGATAAAGTGCTTGCGCCATCTCAAAGGATTCACGATCTATGATTGCTTCATGTGTTCCTGAAATATAGAACTGAGGGTATTTGCCGTAGTTCCGGTACTTTTTGAAGGGTAATCCCTCATTAGATTTCTTCTGCCCGAGCGAATCACCAATATACCGTTCATTCTTTAAAATATACGCAATGGCTTCAATTGTCCATAGATCGTACTTTTCTGACTTCCGTTTACCATCAATGTTCAGATGCCGTGCAATGGCTGCATACCCCATGCCGCTAAGATACATTCTGAAAATGCCGCGCACGACCTCCGCCTGCTCCGGGTTTACCACAAGCTGACCGTCCAGCAGATCATATCCGTATGGAGCAGCTAGCTGTTTGATCGTTCCGTTCGCCATCTTACGCCGGACAGCCCGTTTGATATTCTCCGAGATCGAATGCGACTCCTCCTGTGCCAATCCCCCTAAGATCGTGATCATCATTTCATCTGAGACTTTGGCAGTGTCGATGTTCTCTTTCTCGAAGAATACCGTGATGCCAAGCGTTTTCAGCTCTCGCAGGTATTCCAGACAGTCCTTAGTGTTCCGGGCGAAACGGCTGATGGACTTGGTGTAGATGCGGTCGATCTTTCCCTTTCTGCAATCTGCGATCATTCTTTGAAATTCCAACCGCTTATCGTCCCGTGTGCCGGTGATGCCCTCGTCAGCGTAGATGTCCACAAGCCGTTCCGTCTCGGAGCATTCAAATTTACGGCTATAATACGCCATCTGTGACTGATAGGAGTTCAGTTGCTCCTCACTGCCGGATGATACCCGGCAGTAAGCAGCGACCCGCAGGATAACACCGGCTTTCTGTCCGATGCTTGGCGGTATGACGGTAACAGTTGCCATTTGCTCACCTCCGGCTGTTTCTCAACACAACAGTATACCAGCTTTCCGGCGGATTTGGTATCACCAAACCTACCTAATTTCGTCTCTGAATTCTGTGCAGTTCATCTCGCGGTCAGAATGACCAGCCGTGACACAGAGACTTGTCGCAAAAATGCCTGCGATACTGCCGACAAAGCATCCGATCATGAATCCAATCATGCACTCACCTCCAATTCCTTAATACTTGGGTATTGCGTAAGGATCTCCGCTTCGCACTTCTGTTCGATCTCCCGGCGCTGCCCATCTGAGATGCCGGGCATTCTGGATTCCATGTAGATATGCAAAATCGCAAGCATCAGCTCTGCTTTTCCATATTGTGTCATTCATGTTCACTCCTGCTTTCCCAGAATTCTGAAAGCATCCGGATATCTGCCGTCACTTGTTTCATCGGCAGCGCATTCCGGATTGCTCTTTGATAGCCGATTGCTGCCCGTGGATCAAGGATGGAAATGATACCACGGTCTTTCTCCGAGCGGATCAGCCGTCCTACCCCCTGCCGCAGACGGATGAGCATTTCCGGCAACGCGACATCCTGAATCGGGTGATCGCATAGTGACATTTTCCAGTCAAGGATCGGGTTTGGCGCAGGAAACGGCAGCTTGAAAATGATGACCTGCGACAGGCTTTCGCCCTCAATACTGATGCCCTCCCAGAATGCTCCTGTCCCAAGAATGACGGAGTTCACATCTTCCCGGAATCTGCGCAGTTGATGCGCTTGTGATGCACCCTCGCTCTGTAGCAGGATCCGATACGGAAGCCCCCTATTGCTGAGTTTTTTGTAAACATACAGCATGTCCGCCCTGGCGGTGAACAGGATGAGCGTCTTACCATTTGTGATGTGCAGCAAATCAACAATTTCCGGGATGGATTGTTTCCGGTACGCCCTCATATCGTCATGCTTGGGAATTGGCAGTCTACCTGAGCAGTACAGCATGGTATTCCGTTCATAATCAAACGGTGATTTCTTCGGCTCCGATACCATTCCGGTATTGGGAAAGCCGATGCTTTCAAGGAAATATGCATACTGCTCCCGCGGCGTTCCCTCCGCAGAGCCTGCGAGCGTCGCCGCTGTCAGGATCGTACTGTGACCGGACCGGTACAGCATGGCACGAATATCCGCACGAATGTCCTTCTGGCAGACACACAGCCGGAGCTCCGGTTTATTTTCCAGCCAGATGATACTGCGTTTATCCGAATGATACACCTTTCGCAGGAATTCATACAGTCCCGACAGTTCATGCTCGATTTGCAGTTCGGGCAAAATATGTTTGATCTTCCCCAGCAGATTTTTCGTGTCCGGTGTATTTTCAAAGTAAAATGTACTCAGATCATCCTCTGAATGTTCCTGCTGAGACCGGATCTGATCCCTGCATTGTTGAAAGAACAGTGACACATCGTGAATGGCATATGCCACTAGTTTTTGGCTGTATCTTGAACTGTTCAGATTCCGTTTCAGCAATCGGATCATTTCTTTCCTGCTGTATGCTTCTGTGAACGACTCCCGAAACGTATGCTCCAGGTGATGTGCTTCATCCACGATCAGAATGTTCCGATTCTGATTGAAGATTCCATTTCCATCCTGCTGATTGCGCAGATGCGAAACCAGCATATTGTGATTGCAGATGACAATATCATTCCCGTGCCGAAGCCGTGACCGCATCTGTGCATAGCTGCACACCGATTTCAGGTCACAGCTCTGACACAGCGTTCCGCCAAAATGGGAGATACAGATCCTTTCCCACTCCAATTCGGGGATGTGAAACGGCATCTGCGAGATATCCTGTTTTTCGTCAGCGCAGAATCTCGCTGTCTGCGTCAAAATCGAATGCTCCGGATGCTTCCGGCGCTGAGCACGAAGTTTTCTCATACAGACAAAATGCTGCATGCCTTTTGCCAGTAATACTTCTACATCTATGTCCAGCATTTCTATCACCGTCCGGGCATCTCTGCAAAGCTGCTCCTGCAACGCGATGGTCGATGTGGCAATCACGATCTGGCGGTGCTCCTTCTGGTACTGCATCAGCGCCGGCACAAGATACGCAAACGATTTACCGATACCAACCTCTGCTTCCACGGCAAGCGACTGTCTCGTAGCAATTGCTGCTGCGGTTTCCTTTGCCATCTCGACCTGTCCGATCCGCAGTTTCAGTCCGTTCTTTGCAGCATTCACAAAGAAATCCTCTACTGCTGCTTCAAGTTTAGTTTTCATTTTAATTCCTCATTTCAATGCAAGGCTGATGATGATTGCCTTGTCGATTTTTCGCATATCTGCGTGATTTAATGTACAGATGTACTTTTCCAGCCGTTTCACCGAGACTGTCCGAATCTGCTCCAGCAGTGCATAGGATGTGCGCCGGAATCCGGCAGAATGCAGTCGTACATGTACAGGAAGCGGCCGTTTCTTCTGCGATGTGATCATCGCTGCGATAGTAGTCTGGGAATGGAGATTGCCCTTGTTGTTCTGAAGGATGACGACCGGTCGGATGCCACTTTGCTCTGAGCCGACTGCATCCTTGAAATTGGCGAGGTAAACATCGCCCCGTCTAAGTCTTTTATTCATAGATTCTCCTCGATGTAAAGGGATGAGCCGCAAAAGTGCAGACTCATCCCATAATGTTATTTTGTTTTTGGCGATTTCTCGCCGCTACCCAATATAGGCAGCTTCACGTTCGCACCAGCGAACACACTTTCCTTCGTGCGGATTGCCCGCATACTACCGAAGGTGCCGGAAATTCTCTGACATACTGCGTATGC
>CACXGK010000279.1 GCA_902767115.1 uncultured Ruminococcus sp. | reverse complement strand
TTTGCAGGCTGCGCAGCAGCCGCCAAAGCCACTATGTGGCTTTGGAAGAGGGCGTATAACGGAGCGCTTAGCGGCGCATAGCGCCGCCCTCCGTCAAAGACGGCGGATTGCAAATCGTTATTACGATTTGCAATAGCGCGTAGTATAATAACACCATATTCCAATCATTTCTATAAAGGCGGTGTTCACAATGGCACGATGGTTCAGAACCTTATGTGCAGGGTTGCTCATCCCTGCAATGATGCTTTCCTGCGGAAGTTTTTCCGTATCCGTACAGGCGTCGGCGCCGCTTGCAGCGGCAGCAGCAGACAGTGTGCTGAGCGCCGAACCAAGCAACAATCTTTCCGATCATAATTATACTCCCTGGTCAAGCGTCATCAAATCCTATCTGCACGAAACATCCGACGGCACACTGGAACGTGTCGAATGGTGCAGCAATCACGTTGCAGTCGAGCGTTTTGCGGCAGACGATGGCGCTATTCTCAGCAGCCAAAAGATCACGCCGCCTCTCCCACTGTTCGGCGGTGCTTTTTTCGGTGCAGAATATAATTTTCTGGTGTTCGGACAAAAGAATGAGAATGACGACCCGAATGTCGAGGTCATTCGCATCCAGAAATACACAAAAGACTGGACCCTGCTGGGCTCTGCGCCGATCTATGGGGCAAACACCAATGAACCCTTCTGGGCAGGGTCTTTGCGTATGGAGGAATACGGCGGTAAGCTGTTCGTGCATACCTGTCATTCCATGTTCGCCACAGAGGACGGCGTCCATCATCAGGCGAATATGGTGCTTCTGTGCGATGAAGCTTCCATGCAGATCGTGCAGTCATTCTCCGGGATTTCGATGATACAGTATACCGGCTATGTCAGCCATTCCTTCAATCAGTTCGTGCGCTCGGACGGGACGTATCTGTTCCGTGTGGATCATGGAGATGCCCGTCCTCGTGCGATTACGCTGGTACGCAGCTTATGCGAAGGGAGCATCACCGATGTTTCTTACTGCCTGCCCCTTGAGCTTGCAGGTGAAAACGGACAGAACTACACCGATGCGACAGTAGGAGGTCTGGAGCTGACGGATAACGCCTGTCTGATCGCCGGCACCTATAAACGCCCTGGTACCGAGAAAGCAGCGAATAATCTTCCACAATATAACATATTTGTCACCGTGACTGGAAAGGATCTGGGCAGCACCTCCATCAACTGGATCACGCAATACCAGCCTGACGAGAAGATCACGCCGGGAACGCCCTATCTTGTGAAGCTTGGAAGCGACAGATTTCTTCTGATGTGGGAAGAACGTCTCTCCGAGACCTCTGAATACCGGACACGCATGACGCTGCTGGACGCCAGCGGAACTGCGATATCTCCGGCGTATACCACGCCGTATCGCCTGTCCGACTGTGAGCCGTGTCTCTGTTCGGACGGCATGGTTCGCTGGTATGTCACCGCCAATTCTACGCCGCAATTCTATTCCGTAGATCCCCGGCATCTTTCTGATATTACGGCAGAGAACGAGGACGGCTTTGACTGGGATTATGACGAAACGACTCGTGTTCTGACTGTCCGTTCGATGCCGGTGTTTCCGCCCAAGGAATACCCCTGGAGCGAGCTGGGGAGCGTGCGTTCCCTTGTCATTGAGGAGGGTGTCAGCTCCATTCCTGCCGATGCATTCCGGAGTATGCGGTTTTCCGATGTGCAACTGCCTGACAGTCTGCGGGCAATCGGGGCAAGTGCCTTTTGGAATTGCAGCGAGCTGAAAACGCTTACGATCCCGCCAGATGTATCCATCATCGGAAACAATGCGTTCGAGTATTGCCGTAAACTGGAAACGGTAGAACTTCCGCCTGCGCTGACAGTTCTGCCGCAAAGTCTGTTCAGCAATTGCAGCGCTTTGAAGGAGATCACGATCCCTGAAGGGGTCACGAACCTTCCTTTCGGAGTCCTGTCCTACTGCGAAAGCCTTGAGCGGCTCTATCTCCCAGCCAAGGTGACAAGCGTTTACTGGAACGTATTCCGGGACTGCGAGAAGCTGACGGATGTGTACTTCGGCGGTACGCAGGCACAGTGGGACGCTATTCAGATCGGCTCCGACAACGACCCCCTCACCGATGCCACACTGCATCTCCAGTCACAGGGGCTTCCCGTTGTGGAACCGGAAACAGAACCGACCACTGAAACGATGCTTCCGCCTACCACGGTGACAGAACCTTCCACCGAGGCGACAGAACCTTCCACCGATGAGACAGAGTCTTCCACCGATGCAACAGAGCCTTCCACCGATGAGACAGAGCCTTCCACCGATGCAACAGAGCCTTCCACCAATGCAACAGAGCCGGTCACGGACATGACGGAAGCACGGTCTCTGCCGACAGTGGATGTGTGGAATTCTCTGCTCTGCATCTCACTGGATTCCAATGCATTTACGCCGGAAGATTTTATTCGCAGTGCAGTAATTGACGATCAAAGTGCCGATATGACCAAGTTCTCCATTGGCACAACCATGCATGGCGCCGAGGAGGGACTTACCCCGGCTAAGCTGTTTGATCCAGCAGCAATGGCAGACGGCATCCAGCGGGAAACGCTGTACCTGTATTATGACGGGACATATGTACCTGAAACGGAGCTGCACGTTCTGATAGGTGTCAAGGGAGATGCCAATGCTGACGGTAAGACCGATGCCGCCGATGCCACGTCTGTCCTGATCTATGCTGCACAGAGAGGAGCCGGACTGTCCGCAGCCCTCACCGATGGCAGAGACGCAGCGACAGAACAGTTCCGGCTTTATATGGCAGATATCGACTACAATTCTGAAACCGGATTTTTAGTAGACGCTTCTGACGCAGCATCCATCCTGCTCTATGCTGCCAAGACCGGTGCAGGCGAAGAAGGTACATGGTGACCCCATCACTTCAGAGAGGTATGCAATGAAAAGAGCATTCTTGCTGCTCGCTTATCATAATAGGACTGACACCTTCCGTTTGGGAGGTGTTAGTCGTTTTAGCATATGAAAATGCCCTACTTGATTTTTCACCCGATGTGTGCTATACTATTATAGAGGTATTTTGACCGAAAGCGAGGTGCAGGCAATGTTCGAGAAAAAGGAACTCCCCATCGGCATCGAGGACTTCAAAGTCCTGATCGACAATCACTACTATTATGTGGACAAGACGAAGTTTTTGTGTGAACTTACGAGAAATATCGGCAAGGTCAATCTGTTCACCCGTCCCAGACGTTTCGGCAAGACGCTGAATCTGAGCATGATCCAGCGTTTTTTCGAGAAAACGGATGAGGATAATGCATATTTGTTTGACGGGCTGGAGGTTTCCAAAGCTGGTGAGGCGGTCATGGCGTATCAGGGAAAATATCCGGTGGTGACGCTGTCCCTCAAGGGCATGAAAATGAACGCTTTCGAGGATGCAATCCGGCAGTTCGGGTGGATGCTGTCGCAGGAGTTTCATCGCCATTCTGAGATTTTGAAAGCCGAGTGTGTGACGGATAGTGAAAAAACCTTTTATCATAAAATAGCTGACTGGAAAGCTGAAATTTCTGATTATTGTGTTTCTGTGCAGTTTTTGACGAGTATTCTGACACGAATTTATGGTCAGAAGACGATCCTCCTGATCGACGAATACGATGTGCCGCTGGAAAATGCGCATTTCTGCGGCTTTTACGACAAGATGATCGACTTTATTCGCAGCGTATTCAATAATGCGCTCAAAACCAATTCCTCGCTGGAAATGGCAGTTTTGACCGGATGCCTGCGTGTATCTAAAGAAAGCCTGTTTACAGGCTTGAATAACTTGCGTATCAATAGTATCCTGACAAAGGATTACAGCGAATACTTTGGATTCACAGAGCAGGAAATTGCCGATCTAACGGCGTATTATGACCTGAATGAAAACCTTTCGGTCATCAAGGAATGGTACGATGGCTACCGATTCGGGGATACGGAAATTTACAACCCGTGGAGCGTTCTGAACTATATGCAGGATGCCAGAGCGAGTGCGGACACGTTCCCGATGCCCTATTGGAGCAACACCAGTTCCAATGAGAT
>CACXGK010000278.1 GCA_902767115.1 uncultured Ruminococcus sp. | reverse complement strand
GATCTTCTGCGCAACACCCTTCTTGCCGTCGAGCATTACATTGTTGATCAGACGAGTCACGAGCTTGGAATTGTATACAGGATCCTGCAGTACATCACGCTTTGCGACATTACCTCTTCTTGGCATTTCGCTTCCCTCCTTCACATTAGTTGTGCGAATTGCTTCGCAGTCGTGAATTCATCGGTACTCGCACAGGCTTGTCCCCCATGCGTCACCAGTGCAGAGGCTGTCATATATAATAACAGACTCCACAGCTTGTGTGTGGTGATTCTGAATGATTCACTAAAAATAAATGGATAATTAGGCGATTTTAGAATTACTTCTTGCCTGCCTTCGGCTTCTTGGCACCGTACTTGGAACGTGCCTGATTACGGTTAGCTACGCCCTGTGCGTCGAGAGCACCACGGATGATGTGGTAACGTACACCAGGGAGGTCCTTAACTCTACCGCCACGGATCAGTACTACAGAGTGCTCCTGCAGGTTGTGACCGATACCCGGAATGTAGGATGTAACCTCGTAACCATTGGTCAGCTTTACTCTGGCGATCTTACGCATTGCAGAGTTCGGCTTCTTCGGGGTAGTGGTCTTAACGACTGTGCATACACCACGCTTCTGGGGTGCGCTCTGGTCGATCTGGATCTTCTTCTTTGCGTTGTAACCCTTCTGGAGAGCCGGCGCAGTAGACTTGGATACAGAAACCTTTCTGCCCTTGCGAACGAGCTGGTTAAATGTTGGCATTTGACTTCCTCCTTACTCAAAATGTTACACGGCATAGATTTGCCGCATACCATGTTATTATACACCCACATTTCCGGTTTGTCAAGGGGTTTCGGAAAAGTTTTTTCGATGAAATTTGGGAGTATTTTTTCTGGTTTCCTGTCAGTTTCGTGCATGGCGTCACGTATTTTCCGGATGCAGCAAAATTTTGTACAAACTATCCGAGAATTCCAAAGCTGATTTGTGCGTTATTCCAAAGTTGGTATTTCAAAGCTTGACATCCTATATTATATGTGCTATAATTGTAAAATGCATCATAATGGCATGGTATGCGCATTGGCAAAATAGTATACCATATTATTTTGCTTTTGTCAAGCCCTGCGGAAAAATATTTTTGCACCGCTTGCCTGCCTGATCAAATACGTAATGGAGGTATCCGCCTATGGTAAATGTAACTGCCAAGCAGCTCGGAAAGAACGTCAGAATGAGCTTCGGCAAGATCCCGGAAGTACTGGATATGCCGAATCTGATCGAGATCCAGAAGAACTCCTATAAGTGGTTCCGTGAGGAGGGACTGACGGAGGTATTCAAGGATTTCTCGGCGACTGATTACAATGGTAATCTCGTGCTGACCTTCACCGGCTACCGTTTCGATGATGACCACCTCAAGTATAAGACCATTGCGAAAGCCAAGGAGCATCAGGCTACCTACGCTTCTCCCCTGCGTGTCACCGCCAAGCTCTGGAACAAGGAGACCGGCGAGGTCAAGGAGAGCGAGATCTTCATGGGCGACTTCCCGCTGATGACTCCGAGCGGTACCTTTATTATCAACGGCGCTGAGCGTGCGATCGTATCCCAGCTTGTGCGTTCCCCCGGCGTTTACTATGATATGGAGAAGGACAAGACCGGTAAGGAACTGTTCAAGTCCACCATCATCCCGAACCGTGGTGCATGGCTCGAATATGAGATGGATTCCAATGATATCGTGTACGTCCGCATCGACAAGAACCGCAAGATCCCGCTGACCACATTCCTGCGTGCGATCGGTCTGGGTACCGACCAGGAGATCGAGGAGATGTTCGGTCATGACGAGCGCCTGTATGAGACCATCCTCCAGAAGGACACCGCTAAGTCCGTCAACGACGGTCTGGTCGAGACCTATAAGAAGCTCCGTCCCGGCGAGCCGCCGACGGTCGAGGCTGCACAGAATCACCTCGATATGCTGTTCTTTGACCCCAGACGTTACGATCTGTGCAAGTTCGGTCGTTACAAATATAATAAGAAGCTTGGCATCGCTTCCCGTCTGATCGGTCATGTGGCTTCCCGTCCGATCGTGGATCCCGTGACCGGCGAGGTGCTGGCTGAGGCTGGCGAGCTGCTCAATTACGAGAAGGCTAACGCTGTTCAGCAGGCTGGTGTCTTTGAGGCATACCTCAATGTTGAGTCCAAGCAGTTCTACACCGATGAGAACGGGCAGAGCCAGGTGCGCATGGTCGAGAAGGAGATCAAGGTGCTCGGCAACGGTATGGTCGATCTTGCAGGCTATGTGGACTTCGACCCCAAGGAGCTCGGCATCAAGGAGCTCGTTTCCATCCGTGTCCTGCGTGACATTCTCGACAACACGGATCCTGCTGATCTCAAAAAGGTCTGCGCAAGACGCATCGAGGAGCTCATCCCGAATCATATCACACTCGATGATATCTTCGCTTCCGTTTCCTACTTCCTGAACCTCTGCGAGGGTGTCGGCAATATCGACGATATCGACCACCTCGGCAACAGACGTATCCGCCGTGTCGGCGAGCTGCTCCAGAATACCATGCGTTCCGGTATGGCAAGAATGGAGAGAGGCATCCGTGAGCGTATGAACATCCAGTCCCAGGATATGGACGTTATCACGCCCCAGGCACTCGTCAACATCCGCCCGGTTACTTCCCAGATCAAGGAGTTCTTCTGCTCCTCGCCGCTGTCCCAGTTCATGGACCAGAACAATCCACTGGCTGAGCTGACCCATAAGCGCCGTCTGTCCGCACTGGGTCCCGGCGGTCTGTCCCGTGACCGTGCAGGATTTGAGGTTCGTGACGTACATTATTCCCACTACGGCAGAATGTGCCCGATCGAGACCCCTGAAGGTCCTAACATCGGTTTGATCTCTTACCTTGCAACATACGCTAAGATCAATGAGTACGGCTTCATCGAAGCACCGTACCGCCGTGTGGATAAGGCAACCGGCATCGTTACTGACGAAGTTGTTTATATGCCGGCTGACGTGGAGGATAACTTCATCGTCGCACAGGCAAATGAGCCGCTGACCGAGGATGGACATTTTGCTCGTGCAAAGGTTACTGCACGTTATCGTGACAAGATCTTAGAGTGCGATAACTCCAAGGTCGATTACATGGACGTTTCCCCGAAGATGGTAGTTTCCGTCGCAACTGCGATGATTCCCTTCCTCGAAAACGACGATGCGAACCGTGCCCTCATGGGTGCGAATATGCAGCGTCAGGCTGTGCCGCTGCTCAAGACCGAGCGTCCGTTCGTCGGCACCGGTATGGAGTACAAGGCTGCTGTTGACTCCGGCGTTTGCGTGATCTCCGAATATGACGGTACCTGCTCCTTT
>CACXGK010000277.1 GCA_902767115.1 uncultured Ruminococcus sp. | reverse complement strand
GCGTTGATCTCTTCCTTGGTAACGCTCTTCTCAACAGTAGCTACCAGGATGGTGGTAGAACCTGTCGGGGTCGGTACACGCTGAGCGGAACCGATCAGCTTGCCGTTCAGTTCCGGAATAACCAGACCGATTGCCTTAGCAGCACCGGTGGAGTTCGGAACGATGTTTGCAGCGCCTGCACGAGCTCTTCTCATATCGCCCTTTCTGTGCGGGCCATCGAGGATCATCTGATCGCCGGTGTAAGCGTGGATGGTGCTCATGATACCAGACTGGATCGGAGCATAGTCGTTCAGAGCCTTTGCCATCGGAGCCAGGCAGTTGGTGGTGCAGGATGCAGCGGAGATAATCTTGTCATCCTTGGTCAGGGTCTTCTCGTTTACGGAGAATACGATGGTCGGCAGATCCTTGCCAGCCGGAGCAGAGATAACAACCTTCTTGGCACCAGCATTGATGTGAGCCTGTGCCTTATCCTTAGAGCAGTAGAAACCGGTGCACTCAAGTACAACGTCAACACCGATCTCGCCCCACGGCAGCTCAGCAGCGTTAGCCATAGCGTAGATCTTCAGGGTCTTGCCGTCAACAGTGATGGTACCAGCCTCATCGTCAGCGGATACAGTGTGCAGGTTCTCACCGATCTTGCCGCAGTAGCCGCCCTGAGCGGTATCAAACTTCAGCAGGTTAGCGAGCATGGAAGGCTTGGTCAGGTCGTTGATCGCAACTACCTCGTAGCCCTCTGCACCGAACATCTGGCGGAAAGCCAGACGACCGATTCTACCGAAACCATTAATTGCAACTTTTACAGACATTGGAATGTACCTCCTAATGTAATTTCAGGCTCCGCCGGGACACGCCGGGACAGTAGGATCCCGACAGCGTTCAGACGAATTTCCTATATACTATTTTACACTATTTTCCGGAAAATTGCAAGTGCTTTGACATGGATTTATCAATTTTTAAGCCGGAGTTTTTGATTTTCGGCGTTTCAGACAAAATCTAAAGTCTCTGCTTGTGCAATACGTACAAGTTTGGAGCTTGGTGGGGAGAGTTGTAAATGCCGCTTTACTTTTTGCCCAAAATGGGGTATAATAGTAATAAGTAAGAATTTTGTAGAAACAGATCGAAAGGAGGCACCAGAATGGATCAGGTGATTCTGGAAAGCTTGAAGGAGCTCTATGCAACCAGCAAAGAACAGGTCGTGATCGTGGATACCCAGTGGCACACACTCTGGAGCAATCGTGAGAAGGAGATTACGCAGATACGGGAAGAAACGGGTTTCCCGGAGAATATCTGGGAGAATACGGAGCGCCCGGTCATGCTCGATGGCAAGATCTACCAGTGCCATCTCCTGTGCAACCAGAAGGAGGAATACCGGATCCTGACCTTCCGGTTTCTGCTGGACGAGTCGATGCTCGACTTCACAGAGATCGTCAACATCGTGCAGGGCATTGTCACGAACTGCGAGAAGCTCTATCAGGAGCTCACGGATGAGGGGATGTATGACCAGCGCCGGTACCTCAATCGGATACTTGCCCTCACGCTGCGCATCTACCGGCACTCCATCCTGCGGCAAACTCTGCTGCGTGGCAGAGAGGGGCTCTGGCGGCATCAGGTTTTTGAGATGTATCAGCTTTTGATCCAACTCCAGCAGAAGCTCCGGCGCATCCTGCGTGGTACTGTGGATATCGAGCTGGATCTGTGCGATGGGAGGCTGTTTGTGGAAGGGGACAGCACGCTGCTTCCTTCGATCGTGACGCTGCTGATGGTGCAGTGCATCCGCACCCCGGAGAAGCGCCAGGAAGTCACCTTCCGGCTGGCGGAACAGGAGGGGACGGTGGTTCTGGAGATCTCGTCCGAGGCGACCATGGAGGATCGTGACGACCTTGAGGGACAGCTTGAATTGTTCGGCAGCGACCTGCTCGACAAGGAGTTGATTGCGCTGTACTGCGAGATATTCGACATCGAAATGACGCAGTCCGACCTCGAAAACGGCATGGCAGTCACGCTGCGCATCCCCAGAGCGATCTCGTCCGGCAACATCACCTTAATGTCGGCGGACGCCATGGATGTACAGGGCTATTTCTCGCCGGTTCCGGTCATGCTCTCACGCTTCCGGTATCGGGATTATTTCTAAAGATGCCTGCCAATGCAGACACCGCTGCGGCAGCGGCGTAAAGCCCCTAAACAATGCTAACAACTTAGGCTTTTTTGTCGGCTTGCGCCGACTTAGGAGGGGCTACTCGCCCCTCCTAAACCTCCCTCGGCAGGACTATGCAGCCCTGCACCCGCAGT
>CACXGK010000276.1 GCA_902767115.1 uncultured Ruminococcus sp. | reverse complement strand
GGCTTTGTCAATGTCTATCGTGGACAGGGCAAGATCCTGATGGCACCTGTAGCGAAGTAAGCTTTGTAAAAGTAAAGCCCCTGAGCGCTTTTTGAAACGCTCAGGGGCTTTGTGCTGCTTGGCGTATCGGTTACAGAGCATCCTTGGGGCAATTCTTCACGCATTCCATACACAGGATGCACTCTGTACCATTTTTCCGTTTTCTGGAATTGTCCGTGACGTCCACATTCATCGGACAGACTTTCCTGCATTTCCCGCAGGAAATGCATTTATCTGTATCACACTTGACCCGGAACAGCGAGAAATAACTCATGGGCTTGAGAAATACCGTGATCGGGCAGATATATTTACAGAACGCCCGGTTATCCTTGAACGTGAACGCCAGAATGATGCCGACAGCGTAATACAGCAGATTCCCAATGATGAATGCCCAAAACATAATGCGTTCTATATTCCCGGCACCTGCCAGAAACAGCATCGCCACAAACATAAACGAAAGGGAAAAGGTGATATACCGGATCCACCCCAGTTTCTTTCGTGGCTGCTGGGGCACTTTGTACGGCAGGAAATCCAGCACCATAGCCGTCCAGCAGGCATAACCGCACCACCCTCGCCCAAAGATGAGCGGTCCGAAGATCTTTGCGACCGCATAGTGGATGGTTGCCGCTTCAAACACGCCTGTGAACAGATAGTACCAGAACCCCTCGATCTGCATATTCTCGCCCCGGATCAGTCCCAGATAGAGCATCATGTACAGCCCGACCAGCAGTTGGACGATGCGCCGTGCATACTTGTATTTCCGGACAAACAAAAAGGTGCCCAGTGAGATGGAAATGCCGATATAGCTGAAATTAAACAAATAAAACAGATTGTCCTTCGTCTGCCAGAGCACAACGGCGACTGTCTCGAATACGATCAGCATGATCGCAGGTACTGCATACTTTCTCATGTTGCCACCTCCGCAATAGTACCATTATAGCATAAAGCCCTCGGAATGTCAATCAAAACACACGGCAGATCCCATTTCACAGCGCCGCATGGAAGGCTTGCAATTTGCGGCGAAATCGTGTATAATAGAGGTATCAGAGCAATGCCCTCTGCGTCAGGGGGGCGGAAAGGACGATGTGGATGAAGATCAGACAAATCGCTGCGGCGCTCCTTGGCGCTGTGACGCTTGTGACGGCATTGCCGCCGGTGTCTGCCGCAGCCAAGACGACCCCGGATAAGGCCGATTACTACGAGGTCGATGCGAATTGGGCGAAGCTCCTGCAATATTCCATGTATTTCTACGATGCGAATATGTGCGGTACCGATGTTTCCGAGAACAACCTCCTGTCCTGGCGTGGTGACTGCCATACCTACGATGCCCAGGTGCCTTTGCAGCCGATGGACGAGCAGAAGAACGGCACCAATCTCTCTGCCACTTTCATCAAGCAGTACAAGTCCGTGCTTGACCCCGATGGGGACGGGTTTGTGAATGTTTCGGGCGGCTTTCATGACGCCGGCGACCATGTGAAATTCGGTCTGCCGGAGGCGTATGCCGGTTCCACCGTTTCGTGGGGCTACTACGAATTCCGGGATGCCTATGAAGCCACCGGGCAGGCGGAGCACGCCGAAACCATCTGCCGCTATTTCTGCGACTATTTCATGCGTTCGACGTTCCGGGACAAGAACGGCGATGTCATTGCCTTCTGCTACCAGGTCGGTGACGGTGATATTGACCACAAGTACTGGCAGTCGCCGGAGATCGATGCAATGGCACGTCCGGCATATTTCGCAACGTCGGACATTCCTACCACGGATGACGTATCCGAAACGGCTGCCTGCCTTGCCATCAATTACTACAATTTCAAGGACACCGACGCCAAGTACGCTGCCCAGTGTCTGGACTACGCAAAGGCGCTCTTTGCCTTTGCTGCCAAGAACGAAAAGGTCGTCGGGCAGGGCGCTGACGGTCCCAAGAGCTACTACACCTCCTCCAAATGGGAGGACGACTTCTGCTTTGCGGCAGGCTGGCTGTACCTCATCACCGAGGATCACTGGTATCTCGAACAGGCGCTTCCCTACGTGGATTACTACGCACCGCCGGGATATGTCCTCTGCTGGAACGATATGTGGAACGGCGTTGGCATCGTGTGGGGACGCATCCAGGACATTTACCCGGAAGTCTGCGAGGAATGCCGTGTTGCCATCGGCAGAGGTCCGTATGAAGTCCTCAATTTCTGGGAGATGGAAGCCAAGGCGTGCAATGCGTTCGTGACCGGTAAAGCCGGCAAGATCACGCCTGCCGGTTACTTCTGGCTCAATACCTGGGGCTCTGCACGTTACAACACAGCGGCGCAGTTCACCTGTCTCGTGTATGACAAGTACCAGAAGGGCAGGGACTTATATGACCCCTCCCATCCGGATTACTACTTCTCCGACTGGGCGCTGGGGCAGATGGAATACCTCATCGGCGACAACCCCATCAACCGCAGCTATGTGGTCGGTTACGGTGATAATGCGGCGAAATTCCCCCATCACCGTGCCGCATCGGGTCTGACGATGGCAGAGGATCCGGCAGATCAGAAGCACGTTCTCTGGGGCGCACTGGTCGGCGGTCCGGATATCAAGGATCAGCACAACGACGTGACCAAGGACTGGATCTACAACGAGGTCACGATCGACTACAATGCTGCCTTTGTCGGGGCGGCGGCAGGTCTGTACGCCCGCTACGGTGATAAGTCCATGCAGCCGGAAGCAGGTTTTCCGCCGGCGGAGAAGCAGGAGGATACAGCACTCTTTTCCGGCAATGATTTCTGGGTGACCGGTTACTGCTCCGAAAAGCCCGAATCGACCGGCGCCGGTGTGACGAGACTGACGTTCTTTGTCAATACCGACTCTCTCGAAAAGCAGGAGAATATCTCCATCCGTTACTATTTCAGCATCAAGGAATTTGAGAACAACACGGGCATTCCGGGCAGCTTTGTGCTGGAGAAGCCCTATGACCAGGTGCAGACGGAGGTAGACGACCGCCATGCCGATGTCTCCAAGCCCATCCAGTACAAGGATGATATCTACTACGTGGAGGTGACGTGGAAGGATTACGCCATCGCCAATTCCAACAAGAAGGTACAGCTCATCCTCGGAATGTATTTCGGCGACAACTGGGATCCCACCAATGACTGGAGTCACCAGGGCATCAAGGATCTGGACGAAGCCGGTGAGGATTACGACAACATCGTTTCCGGCGTGGAGCTGGCGGAAAATTGCCCGTATGTCTGCGTGTATTCCGACGGCAAGCTCATTGGCGGCACTGAGCCCGACGGCACGACGCCGGTCAAGACCTACACCGTGGCACACCTGATCCGGCTGTATCAGGATCTCATGCGCTTCAAGCCCTTCACCGATCAGGAAACTGCCGACAAGTTCGATTTCAACGGTGATGGCGTCGTAGATATCTTTGATGCGTCCATCCTCAAGCGGCTGCTGACACAATAACCCATAAGGGGTGCCATTCACCCCTTGCCCCCACCTCCTTCCAGGAGGTGGGGGCTCAGTCTGTCAAAAACCATTCTTGAAATCGTGAAGCAAACGCAAAAGTTTTTGATCCAGCTTTTTTCAAAAAGCTGGTCAGGTCCAGGGCTGAAAGCCCTGGTCGCCGTCCGCAG
>CACXGK010000275.1 GCA_902767115.1 uncultured Ruminococcus sp. | reverse complement strand
TTGCTGTATTGCAAGGAGGACAGACGAAATCAGGACGGAAGGATGCCGAAAAGACGGCTGCTGGAAGATACTAAACAGGCTCTAAGAAAGGAGTGGCGCTGTTTCCGACAGCGGAATCTATGTCAAATTTAGTCATTGTAGAGTCGCCTGCAAAGGCGAAAACCATTCAGAAATATTTAGGTGCCGGATTTGAGGTCGTCGCTTCGATGGGTCATGTGCGTGACCTGCCGAAATCCAAGCTCGGTGTCGATGTGGAAAATGGCTTTGCACCGCATTATCTCGATATGAAGGGCAAAGAGGACGTCATCAAGGATCTCAAGAAGCGTGCCAAGAAAAGTGACACCGTCTACCTCGCAACCGACCCGGACCGTGAGGGAGAAGCAATTTCGTGGCATCTGGCGCAGATGCTGCACCTGGATATGAATGCCAACAACCGTGTGGCGTTCAACGAGATCACCAAGACCGGCGTGCAGTCCGGTATGGCGAATCCCCACAAGATCGACCTGGATCTCGTCAATGCCCAGCAGGCACGCCGCATCCTTGATCGTCTGGTGGGTTACAAGCTCAGCCCGTTTCTGTGGAAAAAGGTCAAGCGTGGACTGTCTGCCGGACGTGTGCAGTCGGTGGCAGTACGCCTGATCGTGGACCGTGAGGAGGAGATCCGTGCGTTCGTGCCGAAGGAATACTGGAGCATTGACGCCGTTCTGACATCGCCGCACAGCACCAAGCGCTTTTCCGCAAAGCTGGCTGCCGTGGACGGCGAGAAGATCGAGATCGCCAACGAAGCGCAGTCCCAGATGCTTTTGCAGCGTCTGGAGCAGGCGCAGTTTATCGTGAGCGCTATCAAGAAGCGTGTCACCAAAAAGCAGCCGGCACCGCCGTTTATCACATCGACCTTGCAGCAGGAGGCGTCCAAGCGCCTTGGCTTCCAGTCCAAGCGCACCATGAAGGCGGCGCAGGAGCTGTACGAAGGTATTGACGTGGACGGTATGGGCGCTGTGGGTCTCATCACCTATATGAGAACCGACTCGCTGCGAATTTCCGCCGATGCGCAGAAAACCGCAGCCGAATATATCCGGAAAACCTACGGAGACAACTACCTCCCCGACAAGCCCCGTGTGTTCAAGACCAAGAAGAACGCACAGGATGCGCACGAAGCGATCCGTCCTTCCATGCCGGAGCTGTCGCCGGACCGTGTCAAGCACAGCCTGACGAGCGACCAGTATAAACTGTATAAGCTCATCTGGGAGCGCTTTATTGCGAGCCAGATGGCAAATGCGCTCCTTGACACCATTTCGGTCGATATCGACGCCGGCGGATGCCTGTTCAAGGCGTCGGGCTATTCGGTGAAGTTCGACGGCTTCACGGTGCTTTACGAGGAAAAGAACGAGGACGCTGAGGAAAATCAGAAGATGCTCCCGCCGCTTGCACTCAATGACGTCCTGAAGGTCGTCAAGCTTGACGGCAATCAGCACTTCACCCAGCCGCCTGCACGTTTCACGGAAGCTACGCTCATCAAGACGCTCGAAGAAAACGGCATCGGCAGACCTTCCACCTATGCGCCGACCATCACGACCATTCTCAACAGAATGTATGTGGAGCGTGAGGGCAAGCAGCTCAAACCGACTGTCCTCGGCGAGGTCACCACGCAGGTGATGAAGGAGCATTTCCAGAAGATCGTAGACGCCGATTTTACGGCAAAAATGGAGACCGAGCTCGATAACGTCGAGCAGGGCACACAGGATTGGGTGTCCATGCTGGAGGTCTTTTACAAGGACTTTGCACAGACTCTCGAAACCGCTGAGGAAGCGATGGAGGGCAAGCACGTCAAGATCCCGGATGAGGAAACGGACATCGTGTGCGAGAAGTGCGGCAGAAAAATGGTCATCAAGATCGGACCCTATGGCAAGTTCCTGGCGTGTCCCGGCTTCCCGGAATGCCGCAACGCCAAGCAGATCATGCAGGAGACCGGCGGCACCTGTCCGAAGTGCGGACAGAAGGTCGTACAGAAGAAGTCCAAGCGTGGCAGAACGTTCTATGGCTGTTCCGGTTATCCGGACTGCACGTTTATGACGTGGAATGTGCCGGTCGAGGAAAAATGCCCGCAGTGCGGCTGCACGCTGTTCCAGCGTGGCGGCAAGAACGGCGTGCTGGTCTGCGAAAAGGAAGGCTGCGGATTTGAGAAGAATCTGAAATAACGCATCATTCTCAAGGCTTACAGGAACGGTTGAAATGGGGGAAGCTGTATGAAATGCCCGTATTGCGGCGAAGATATGACAAAGGGTGTGCTGAGCCCGTCCCGTGACGGGGCGGTTTCCTACTGGATCACGGAAAGCTATGAAAAATCGCATCCGTTTATGCCCTATACGAAGAAGGGACTGCTCGAATCCGGTGCTGTGAAGCTGCATACCGGATTCGGTCTGACTCATCCGGCTGATCCGTTCTGGCTCTGCCGGCATTGCAGAAAACTTATCGGTGACGTACAGCTCCCGGAAGAATAGAAGGTGAACTATGGAAGAAGCGATCGTAGTCGGCGGCGGACTCGCCGGATGTGAAGCAGCATGGGCACTCAGCCGTGCCGGCATCGCTGTGAAGCTTTACGAGATGAAGCCGGTGAAATTCTCCCCGGCGCATCACAATACAGGGCTTGCCGAGCTCGTTTGCTCGAATTCCCTGAAGGCGTCCCGTCTGGCATCTGCCGGGGGCTTGCTCAAAACCGAGATGGAAATGCAGGGCAGCCTGCTCGTGCGCTGTGCAAAGGCGTGTGCGGTAGCAGCCGGCGGTGCGCTGGC
>CACXGK010000274.1 GCA_902767115.1 uncultured Ruminococcus sp. | reverse complement strand
GAGCGCTTTGCGGCGCTATGCGCCGCCCGCCGTCAAAGACGGCGGATTGCAAATCGTTATTCCGATTTGCAATAGCGCGTAGTATAACAAACCGCCCTTCCCGGATTGCCGGAAAGGGCGGTTCTTATTATGCAGTCTGCGTCCGTGCAATTGCGAAGTACAGGATGACCAGGATACCCAGCACGATCCGGTACCAGCCGAATACGGTGAAGTCATGCTTCTTGATGTATTCCATCAGGAACTTGATGACGAACACGGATACAATAAAGGCTGTGACCATCGCTGCCAGGAGCAGCACCATCTCAAAGCCGGAAAAGTCCATGCCGAACTTCACAAGCTTCAGGAGCGAGGCGCCAAACATGACAGGAATTGCCAGATAGAATGTGAACTCCGCTGCTGCCACACGGGAAACACCGATGAGCAGCGCACCCACGATCGTGGCACCCGAACGGGAGGTTCCGGGGAACAGCGCCGCCAACACCTGAAACAGTCCGATGATGAATGCCACCTTGTAGGTCAGCTCGTCAATGCTGTTGATCTTGGGGGTGCGTCCCTTGTTCCAGCGCTCGATCACGATGAACGCCACACCAAATACGATCAGCGCAATGGCGACTGTCCAGGGATTATAGAGATGCGCATCGATCCAGTCATCCAGTGTCAGACCGATGATGATAGCCGGGATACAGGCAACAATGACCTTGAACCACATCTGCCAGATGTCGCATTTGATGTAGGCGCCAAAGCCATCGGGTTTCAGGGGATGGGCATTGTTTTTCTTTCCGAAGGGGAACAATTTCGGGAAGTACAGCACGACGACCGCCATGATGGCGCCGAGCTGAATGACCACCTCGAACATTTTCTTGAATTCCTCCGAGACATCGAGCTTGAGAAATTCGTCTACGAGGATCATGTGACCGGTACTGCTGACCGGCAGCCATTCCGTGATACCTTCCACGATACCAAGGATGATGGCTTTCAAAAGTTCCAGAAAATCCATAGGGAATCCTTTCTTTATGTGCTGCTGTGCTGTTAGTATCAGGATATGCAGAAACGAGCGCCAGTTATGCCAGAGCAGGATCAATTATCGATCGCCGGCGTCCAGTATGCTTCATTATAAATATCGGTGAACCGATACATCAGCTTGACAGCGCCGTCACCGACATTGGTGTTGCTGATCTCCATATTGTCGGTAACGGTGAGGGTGTTGCCGAGGAAATAGCTGTCCTGATACGTCTGGTCATAGGCGTAATAGTCGCAGATGAAATCCAGCTCGTCACCGACATTCAGCTCTGTCAGGGACTTCGCCACGGTATCTGTCTCGCCGTCCACGTAATCGGTGGTGGCGCCTGCGATATAGCCATTCGGGTTGTCCTGGTCAAATACGATAATGAGGTTGACACGCTCGCCGTTGCGCATAGCCGGGACATAACCGGAAATGGTGTAATCATCGCCGTTTTCCATTGTGTCCGTGTGGTAATATGCCACGGGCTGTCCGTTGATGGAGAGCCAGTTGCGGTCGGTATCTGCCACGAGATTGCCGTTGTCGTCAAAGCTGTACACGTTATCCAGACCCATGTCCACGTAGCCTGCGCCGTCGTCATAGAACATATTCAGGTCAAGGCTCTGCACCATCTCCCACTGGGATTCCGGAAGCTGCATGATGTACTCGCCGTTTGCGTTCTTTTCCCAGACAAGATTTGAGGGGTCGAAACGATGCAGGGAGATGTAATTCGCCGTCTGCTCCTCGCTCAGCGGATTGGACTTCATGAATTCCGTATTCCCGCTGTCCAGACCCTCAATGCCACGACCGCTGGACAGGAAGGAGCTGAGCAGGGAACCGATCATTTCGGAGCTGCCCGACGAACCCGTAAAGCTGCCAGCCAGATCAAAGAGTGAGCCGACCGGAGAGCCCGTGCCGCCGGCAGCGATCTGTCCACTGGTTTCGAGGCTTGCAAACTGACGGATGCAGTTGGAATACGCACTGTCCATGCCGATCTGGTCATAGGTCTTGCAGGCTTTGTCCACGTAGGCGGTGCGCTTGTACGGGAAATAGATGGAAACACCGTAGGCATTGGTCATATTGGCGGAGGTGCGGTTATACTTGACCGCCTTCTGCAAGGTGTCTGCAAGCGCCTGTCCCTCCGAAGTACCGACCTGCTTTGCGAAATGCACAAGGTCGATCTGGTCGATCCTGGAGCTTTCCGCAAACTCACGGGAGCCATTGCGAGCCTTGGAAACGTCCGCAAAATCCTCTCCCGAAAGCTTCTGGCTGATAGAACTGGAAAATGCCGAAAGCTTGGACGGGACCGTGTTGGAGAATTCCGCCAAGTCGATCACGGAAAGGGTCGTTTTCTGACCGGCGCAGCGTCTGCCGCACTCGGATACGAAATCATCCACGATTGCCTTACCGATCTCCAGTGTTGGCATGGAGGGGTTCTTGCTCAGTGCCGAGACCCAATTGGTGTAATACCAGCCGATACCGGGCTCCGTTTCCTCGGAAGCGATGAGGTAATCTGCATACGGATCGAGCATGAGCGCTGTCTCCGCCGTTGCCATCAGGCACGCATCGAAGCCGACGAAATCGAATTTTACGCCGCCGTTTTTGAGTGCAGTCCGGATACCGGAAAGGCTCATGGAGCCGACATTCTTGTACTTCTCGTCATAGCCGTAACCACTGACAGAGCCGCCGCCGTGATCCCAGAGAATGAGGTCATACCGGTTTGCCGGGAAGTTCTCGCTGCAATACTGAATGAAGCCAGAGAGCGTAGCCGGCTCCGTCATAGACTTGGCGCCGTCGTCCTTCACGAGGGGCTTGAGACCGCCGCTCTGGAGCTGATAGATCTGGTTGACGGAATTGGAAATGCCGGAGGTCTGCCAGCGTGAACAGCCGCCGGTGTACACGATGATATTGCACTTGTCCGAGAACGATGCATTGGCGATCTCCTGCAAGTCGGAGGACGCCATACCGTTCTTGGATTCGAGGTCGGTGCCGCACATATAGATCATGAGCGTGACCTGATCATCGCCGTTGCCGAGCACGGATGTGTACTTGTCACGGGAGCCGGCTGCAACGGAAGAATCCACGCTGCCGCCGCCCGAAGCGATATTCCCGGTGAACTGGCTTGCGCTGTTGGCAAACTCAAAGCCTGAAGGTGCGTTCTGCGCCACCTGCGGATAGGACGAATATGCATCGCCGCCGTCGCCGAGCAAAGAGCCAAGCATTCCGGCGGAATCCGAACCGCCGCTGCCGCCGCCGAGAATCGCAAGAACTGCGATGATGAGCACGAGCAGTCCGCCGCCGCCGGCTGCTGCGGCACGCTTTCCGCCGCCGCCCGAAGGTCTGCCGGGGCCGCCCTGTCCGACGGGATCGGATCCCAGTCCGCTGCCACGGCGATGAACGCCGCTGCCGCCGGACGTTACATTTTTATCTCTGCCTCTTGGTCTGTTGGGTTCCATAGATACCTCCACCATAGATGAATTTTTCAGATTTACCGGACTGCACGCAGTCCACATTCTATTTTACACGATTTCGAGTACATTGTCAAGCATCAGCGCCGGTTCCTTGATAAGAGATCCGTCACTTTGGCATACATATGCGAAAATACTTGACGGGGATCAGCACTTCTTGTATAATATTAGAAAGTGCAGTGTTCACAAATTGTTTACAATTAAAGCCGCAATTTTACCGCAGTCCACCGTCAATCAGGTTGAGGGGAGGGTGATCGACATCCATGGATATCCAGCAGCAATATCAAAAAATCTTTCAATACTGCTCAAGCCGCATTGCGTCCCGTGAGACCGCAGAGGACATTACGCAAGAGACTTTCCTGCGATTTTACGAGCATCCTGAGTATCAGAACAGCGGTCACGAGATCCAGTACTTATATACCATCGCCAGAAATCTCTGCATCGACAGCTACCGTCAGAAGCCGACCGAACCGCTTCCGGAGGAGATCCCTGAGGAGCATTCACAGGAGCCTGCCTGGGTCGAACGCTTTGCACTGCGAGCCATCCTGGACAAGCTCCCGGCAGACGACAGGGAAGTGATCGTACTGCGTTACGTATCCGAGCTGTCTGTGACAGAAATCGCAAAGATCTGCGGTGTTTCGTGGTTTTCCATGAACCGCCGCATCAAACGCATCCTGAAAGAGATGCGCCAGGAATTTGAGAAGGAGGGTTTGGAATGAGCCGAAATTTTAATCAAGCGCTTGCCGGCATTAAGGACACCTTCCCACTTCCCGACCCGGTGCGTCAGGAGGAATTCCTCCGCAGCCTGCCAAAGCCCTCCGAGGAAAGGCAGAAAGCCATTGTTCCGTTTTTCCATACAAACGGAAAGCCAGTGTGGTTTGCACTCCCGGCAGTTGTCACCGCTGCTGTCATGATGACAGTTGGCATTGGCGTTTACCGCCACCAGCAGCCGCACAGCATCCCCAGTATTCCGGTGGATACGTCCGTCACGGATGTGACCACAACGACCACGACCGTCACCACCACGATCACCCCGACCGAAACGCCGACCGGCAGCAGCACGCCTTCCGAACCGACCGGGATCCCCTCCCTTTTCCCGACGGAGTCGCCAACGACTGCTGCACCAAGCGAATCCGGCGTCACACAGCCAAATGCGTCCCTCCCGTCCGTGACCCCGACATTCCCGACCGAGCAGACACGTCCTGCTGTTTCGACAACTGCACCACCCTTCACCCTCTTTCCGGTGCAGACGACTGCAACGACGCAGAAGCAGGACGGCGTGGATGCCGACCCGGTCGAGCCAGAGCCCACGGAAACTACCACCACCGCCCCCAATTCCGATGGAGCAGGCGGTAAGACCACATACACCACGACAAAGGTGACCGCTGCGACCACGACCACTGCCACGACACGAAAGCTCCCTCCGCCCACAGAGGCACCCACGGAGAGCCCGACAAACAAAGGCACGGAAGCCGTTGTTTCGACTGACGAATCGGACTCTCCGGTATGCGAGCCCTCTGAATCTCCAACACCTGTCGAATGCCCGACGGAGTGCCCGGTTGAGGATCCGGTTACCGAAACGCCCTCTCGTAATTCGTATCAGATCGTGACGGATGTTGCGGATCCGGTATCTCCCGAAGACGTAGAAAATGCGGCAAATCTCATTACCTGGGACGATACCGGTGATGTCACCAACACGGATGCAAACTGGCTGGATACACAGGTGGATGCATCGAGTGAGATCGTTTGCGGATATCTGTACGACATCACCTACACGCACGTCAACGGCATTCCTTACACGAAGCTGGATTTTCGTGTGAGATTCAAGATGCGTGGTTCCAAAGATGCCACTGGTTCGCTGTCCGTGTACGAACCGGGCGGCTATATTCCGCTGAGCCGGATGCGCTCTATGGTTCCCTATGCGGTCGAACGCACCAAGGACATGACGGACTCGGAGATCAGCGGTACCTATGTGTATGACCGGCTCACGCAGCTTCCGGAACCGATCATCGGGGAAAGCTATATGCTGTTCCTGAAGCTCAGTACCGACCCTGCCATCCCGTCCGGCGCCTATGTTTACGCAGCCGATGTGAATTACGGTCGCATGATCTATGACGGCAAGGGCTGTACCGCATACACCGGCAAGTATATCAGCTACACCGAGCTTGCCCAATCGGTCTATTGGTAATGGCTTTCAAACGCTCCTCCTGCCCGGAGGGGCGTTTGCTGTTGTATCTCAAAATTTTGTTAACTTTTTCTTAAAACCCTATTGCATTTTTGAAAACTTTCTGTTATAATAGAAAACAGAGATGATGAATAATGGGGAACCTTCAACCTACACATATAAGGAGGAGTCCCCTATGAAACTGCAAAAATTGCTTGCTGTCTGCCTGAGTGGTGCGATCCTGTCCGCCATGCCATTGCTCCCGGTCTCCGCAGCCCGGACGTCTACACGCTATTACGGTGATGTGGATCTGGATAAGACTTTGGGCGTGACTGACATTGTGATGCTCCGGCAGCATTTGCTGGGCACATCTGCCATCACGAGCCAGAGAGCCCTGACTTGTGCCGATGTGACGGCGGATGGGGAGATCGATATTTTCGACCTCAGCCTGCTCAAGCGCTATGTGCTGGACGGCACACTGATCCCGGTTGGCTCGATACAGCCGGTCACCGAGACCCCGACCGAGCCCCCAACGGAATCTCCGACAGAAGCACCCACGGAGCAGCCTACCGAGGCACCGACTGACCCGCCTACGGAAGCTCCCACCGAGGAACCAACAGAGGCGCCCACAGAAGTCCCGACCGAAACACCGACGGAGCCGCCAACGGAAGCACCGTCCCATGATGACAGTCCGTTCCTGGAAGCGCCCATCTATCCGCTGTATGGTACACTTCCATCGCAGGGGGATGCGGCAGTGGTCGTGTTCTATGTGGATTTTCCGGACTGCCCGTATACCTATGAGCCGAGTCTTGACGATCTGAACCGCTATTGCTTCGGCACCGAGGATGATCCCAGTGATCCGAGCTATCCGTTCAATTCGATGCATTGCTTCTACGACCGTTCCTCCAAGGGTTCCATGAACCTGACCGGTACGGTGATCCGCTATACGACCGAGAACGAGAAATCCTACTACGAGGATGACGAGTACAAGGTGCGCCTTGTCAAGGAAATCTACAAAAATCTCAAGAGCGAGTATGACTTTGCGCAGTACGACAAGGACGGCGACGGCTATATCGATGCCACGCTGATCAATGTCCCGAAGGCTGCCGGGGATACCGACTGGTGGCCGTGTGCCGGTTTGTTCAGCGAAAGCTGCCGTGCGGACGGCAAGTATGTCGGCCATCTGATCGTCGGCAATGCCGAGGTCGTTTCCGCAACAGAGCACCGGTACTTTGTTTCGGCGTATCTGCATGAGCTGGGGCATTGCATGGGTCTGCCGGACTATTATCTGTACTATTCCGAGGATATGTTCGCATTCCATGGTGAGGCGGGTCCTGACCTGATGGCGGCGGACGCCTACTCCGACATGGACTGCTTCTCCAAGTTGATGCTTGGCTGGTATCACGAAAACCAGGTGCAGGTCTATGACCAGTCCGCAGGCGGCGCACAGAGCTTTACACTGCGCAACGCCCAGACCGATGCCGGCAATTGCCTGGTTTTGCCGTGCGGCAAGCTGGACAGCTATTTTGCAGAATACATGATCGTGGAGTTCATCACGGAGGACGCCAATAATTCCCGGCTCAACAAGGATATGAGCAGCCTGTTCAGTCTGAGTCCCGGCATCCGTGTGTATCATATTTATGCCGATGTGTCGGAAACCCCGTGGTTCGATTACTTCACGTATGAAAACGGTGCCGCTGCGACCGGCGGCGACGATGACGGCATCCGCTTGATACGCCTTGCAAACGATGCCGAGGGCGGCGATGTCTTTACAACTGGCGATGTCATTGACGGCAGCATTTCGGGATTCCACTGGTACGATGCCAACGAAGGCGAGACCGTGGATACCGGCTACACGATCACTGTCGGAGACCTTGTAAATGACAGCTATAACGTGACCGTGACCAGATCCTGACCTTCCAAAAGCCATAGTATCCCACCAAACGGATACTGTGGCTTTTTGTGCATTGCCGCTTGCTTTTTTACAGAATGTATGCTATAATAAAATATAACAGTGATACGAAAGGGATGATCCCATATGAGAACCATTACCGTGAAAGGCGCAGGTGCGGCTTCCGTACATCCGGATTGCATCCGCATCACGATCGATCTGAAAGCCAAGGACGCCGACTACAGCCTTGCCATGGAGCTTGCGACAGTCCAGACCGAGGAGCTGCACAAGGCAGTCCGACAGTCCGGCATTGAACCGGATGAGCTGAAAACCTCAAATTTTGACGTTCATACCGAATACGAGAACCAGCAGGATGCCAAGGGCAACTGGAAGCAGGTCATGACCGGCTATTGCTGCTCGCATCAGATGGTGCTGGAGCTGCCGCTCGATCTGGAGCTTCTGTCCAAGGTCATCCAGAATGTTTCCGACTGCAATGCCTGCCCGGAATGCCGCATTGCCTTTACGCTGTGCGACCCTCGTGCAGCAGAGGAGCTGCTGCTGCGTGATGCGGCTGCGAATGCGCTGGAACGTGCGGAGATCCTTGCCAATGCATCCGGCTGCCAGCTCGGTGAGCTCAAGAGCATTGACTACCACCTCGGCAGAAATGAACCCATCTCCAATACATCCTTTGGTGTGCAGGACGGACTGCATCTGCGTGCTGCAAAATTCCCGGCGTTCACGCCGGAGGACATCCACCTGTCTGAGGATGTCTCCTTCACATGGGAACTGGAATGATGAAGAAATGCATCGCATTCTGTAAATCTCAGCCGGTTCTGGTGATCTCCTTTCTGGCGGCACTGCTGACGATGCTTTTTGTACCGCCGGACAGGGAATACCTTGGCTACTGCAATGTTACTGTGCTGATCGAGCTGTTCGCATTGATGGCGGCGGTGGCAGGTCTGCGGGGCGCAGGGCTCTTTGAAAAAGCCACGCAGCTTCTGCTCAACAAAGCCGGTACTGTGCGGCGGCTGGGGCTGATCTTCACACTTCTGTGCTTTTTCTCAGCAATGCTCGTGACGAATGATGTTGCCTTGCTGACCTTTGTGCCACTGACCTTACTGGTCTGGGAGTCGGTGCAGGACGAACGCAGCCGCATTCTCACGATCGTTCTGGAGAGTGCTGCGGCAAACCTTGGGAGTATGCTCACCCCTATCGGCAATCCGCAGAATTTGTATCTCTACGAAAAATACGCACTCACGGCACTTGATTTCATCCGTGTCATGCTTCCGACGGGAGTGGTCGGATTGGTCGGGTTGTGGCTGCTGACACTGCTGCTGCCTGCCACGCCGTGTAAGGCGCCCGATAGGGAGGTGCCGCCCATCGGCAGAAAGCAGAGTATCGGATTTGGCTTGCTGTTTGTCTTGTGCCTGCTGGCAGTCCTGCGCATTCTGAATGTCTGGGCGCTGCTCCTCATTGCGGTCGTGATCGCCGTGATCTTTGACTACAAGAGCCTTGCAAAGGTCGATTACGCCTTGCTTGCGACATCTGTATGCTTCTTTGTGTTCGTTGGCAATATCGCCCGGATCGAGGCGGTCAGTCAGTTTTTCTCCGGCATTCTGCAGGGCAGGGAGCTGCTTGTTGCGGCGCTGCTTTCGCAGGGTATCAGCAATGTCCCGGCAGCCGTCATGCTGGCTGGATTTACTGAAAACGGCAAGGCGTTGCTGCTCGGTGTGGATATCGGTGGATTTGGCACACTGATCGCATCGCTTGCGAGTCTGATCTCCTTTCAGATCTACCGCAAAGCGCCCGGGGCGAAAACCGGTCGGTATATGCTGGTTTTCTCGGCAGTGAATTTCGGTCTTCTGCTTGTGCTGCTCCTTACCGCATGGCTTATCCCGACCACGTAACCACCACATGAAAGGAATTCCCATGACGAACTACTACGATATCGGGCTGAATCTGTTCAGCAAGCAGTTTCATGACCCGGAGGAAATCATCCGCAATGCGGAAAGCGCCGGTGTCATCTGCATCCTGACCGGCTCTGATATGAAGGAAAACCGCCAGGTCGCAGCGTTTTCCAAAACGCACCATGTCTTTGGCACCTGCGGCATCCATCCCCACAATGCGGACAGCGCAAAGCCATCGGATTTTGCGGAGATGGAGCGCATTCTGACCGAACATGACCGCATTCTTGCCGTCGGCGAATGCGGTCTGGACTATGACCGGATGTTCTCGACCAAGGAAAACCAGCTCCACTGCCTTGCACAGCACATTGCGCTTGCGGAGAAGCTGCAATACCCTATGTTCCTGCACGAACGCAGCGCATCGGGGGACTTTGCCAACTGCTTTGCAAACCATGAGGCGGTGTGCAGGCGTTCGGTCGTGCATTGCTTTACCGGGACCCGTGCGGAGCTTCAGACGTACCTCGATATGGGCTTTTCCATTGGCATCACGGGCTGGATCTGTGACGACCGCCGTGCGCAGGACTTGCGGGATGCGGTTGCGGTTTTGCCGCTTGACCGTGTGCTGCTGGAAACCGACGCACCCTACCTCACCCCTCGCAATGTCAAGGGTCTGAGCCGGACGAACGTGCCGGAAAATGTGCGCTATGTTGCCAAAACGCTGGCGGAATACATGGACGTTCCGGTCGATGCGCTCCGGGAGGCTGCGCTGCAAAATACCGAGCGTCTGTTCCGGATCGGAGGCGAGCAGTCATGAAATTTACCATTCTCGAAATCTATGAGGAAGACCACGGCTGTGAAGGTCTGATGCCGGGGGAAGAACTGATGGACATGGTCTACGTCCGTGACCCGGAAGGGAAGGAACGCTGGCTGCGCATCCCCGATCGCATCGGACAGCACTATAAAGAGGGCGATGAGTTCGAGTGGGACACGCCCTGACAAAAACATGGGCTCCTGTACGGGTTGGTACAGGAGCCTTTCGTTTTTGTAGTTACAGCGGATAGATCCGGATCACCAGCTTGTCGTGATAACGGACATGAACTTTCAGAAGTCCGCTGCTGACTTCGGCAGAGAGCACTTCGGCGTCCTTGCGCAGGCGCATCATCCGGCGCAGAACCTTGCACTGGTCTTCGTCATAAACCGAAGCATCATCCGATGTGAACAGCACGCTGCCGCACAGGGCATTGACCTCGGCAAGAGCGAGCCTCTGGTCGCCGGTCATGGTGTTCTGATCGGTGCGCAGAAGGAACACATCCGGGTCATTTCCGAACGCTCTGCCATCGAGCTGACGGCGGAATACGGAATTGAGAATGGTGTTTTTCGTGCTGACACGTTCCCGGTGCATCAGGCGCATATGCGGCTTATCGTCCCAGTCGAGGGACACATCGCAGCCGATCCGGCAGTAATCCACCCGACCGAATGCCGATGCCAGCGGCACACCGCATCCCAGAATGAACGCATCCCCTGCGATCTCACGCAGGAATTTCATGCCGTCCGCCATGACCTGTCCACGGGTTTTGTCCCGTCTTGGAACGATGCAGGCAGCGTAGAGAAAATCAAGCTTCAGGAGCTTGTAGCCCCACTCCTGCGTCACAGTCCGGAATACCTCACGCAGATAGCTGCGCACATTCTCGTTGTAGATATCGAGCGCATAGAATCCCGACCAGTTCGAGCCGCCCTTGACGGAATAGCCGTTTTCGTCAGTCAGGAGCCAATCCTTGTGGTGCTGGAAAATCTCCGATTTTTCCTCGCAGGCAAAGGGTGCCATCCAGATACCCGGCAGCATACCGGCATCCCTGATCTCGGATGCGACCTGTGCCATGCCATCCGGGAATTTATCCGCATCAACGGAAAGCCAGTCGCCGACAGCCGTCTGGTATCCGTCATCGATCTGGAATACATCCGCCTTCTCATGCTGGGACAAAAGCCCTTCGAGATCCTCACGGATGATATCGGAGGTGATGTTCTGATAATGCCGGTACCAGCTTGTATAGCCGAAAATCGGCTTTGCCTCCGGACGGAGCCTGATGCCGAGCAGCTCGAAATACCGGTCGAAAACTTCCTTCTCGTTTCCCTCCGTAAGGAGAAGCTGCAAGCCGTCGAAGTCGCCGAGTAGATGCAGATCACGGCAGTCCTTCTAAACGATCAGCTCCTGCTTGTGCGCATCCGTGCGCAGCAGCGTGAAGCCGCAGTCCTCCGACAGGGAACCCATAAACCGGAAGATCGGACCCGTGCGGACATAGCCGTAGGACCAGCCGTGCAGGTGACCGGAGCGCTTGTCGTAGTTCACGAAATCATAGTCGCCGTACCGGTTGAAAGCGTATTTCTGGACAATCCCTTTGGGCAGGTGATCGAGACCGTGGAGCTTGTCGTGAATGGTGTGCTCCTGGCTGTCTGTCCAGCTCTGGTAGCCATTGAGGAAAATGCGGTCACTTTCCCCAAGCTCACATTCAAACACCGCACGAAGCCGCTCGATGCGGATCTCATGCAGTGCATGAACGGAAGCCGAAAAGACATCGCCCTCCGTCCGGACGGTGAGGGTCACATCATCTGTGTGGAGTGATTTTGTGGTATTGGCTGAGAACAGCTCGCCGTCTGCGTTGTAGGCGAACTGCAAGGTTTTGAGTTTGAGCATTTCCGTCAATCCTCCTTATTGGCAGTGTCGATCTTATCAATGATCTTCTTTTCGTTGTAACGCAGAAATACGATGCCGCCCAGCAGACAAAGCACCGTGGCACTGAACGCCGTAATGCGGTACCCGATCCCATAGCCGGCAGTACCGATCGCTGCATCACTGCCGATGGTTGCCATACGGGTAAAGAGCAGCATAGCGATGGACTGTCCGAGCTTCATCGCAAAGGTACGTGCTGCGTAAAACATTCCTGAACGGCTCTCGCCGGTATCCACCTTGTCAGATTCCGAAATGTCCGCAACCACTGCCTGCGGCAAAATGCCGAGAATCGCCATCGGGATGGCTGCCAGCACAGCGATGATCACGCCATAGACCATCCCCGGAACCGGCACGAGCCCTGCAAATCCGGTGATGAGGAACGTAACCGCAAAGAACATGAATGCGAAGGAAATGAGCTTTTTCTTACCCATTTTCTTGGCAAGCATATTGACCGGCGCATAGAACACCAGCGACATGACGGTCATGATCGCAAACAGCGGGAATGTCATGGTGCTGTCCAGTCCCATCAGAACGGTGATGTAGTACGAAAGTCCGGTCTGGAACAGCGTCAGCGCCAGCCAATACAGAATATCCGAGCAAACGAATGTCCGGAAGTCCTTGTTCTTGAAGGTAGACGTCAGGGACTTGAAAGCGGATTCGTTGGTTGGCGTGGTGTCTGCGTAGGTGTTCTCGTCAATCAGGAATGCCGGAACCAGCATACAGATCACAGCGATTGCAGCGAGAATGCCGATGGTGATGCGATAGCTGCCGGCATAGCCCATCTTTTCCATGAAGATGGAAGCGATATTCGGCACGAGATAGGCAAATGCGGTGCCGAAGAAATAGGTGACAGAAATGAAGGTAGACAGATTGATACGAGCCGTCTGCGACCGTCCAAGCTCCGGAATGAGCGCATTATAGGGCGTACAGTAGCAGGTCATGCACAGATAGAACAGCATTGCCATGATAAAGAGCACCACAGCATTGCCGATGCTTCCGGCAGGGAAGGGGGACGTGAACAGCAGGACCGTCACCACACCAAACGGGATCGCCGCAAACCGCATAAAGGGGATACGGCGTCCGAGCTTGTGCTTGAGACTGTCGGATTTTCCGGCAATGAGAGGGTCCGTCACGGCGTCAAAGACACGCCCGATCGCTGAGATCAGACCCAGAATCGTAAAGATGCCGAGCAATGTGACCTGCGGAATGAATTCCACCTGTCCATTGGCAAGCTCCACCTGACTGGGCTGGTAGAAGAACACCAGCCAGTTGTTCACAATGCCGGACAGCATGGACCATCCGAGCTGACCGATCGCAAAGATCCAGAGGATTTTATTGCTTGCGACCTTCTTTTCCATAGGATCACTTCTCCTTTCTGAGAAAGTAAACCGCCGTTTCGATCAGAAGGGAAAGCTCGGAGCTGGCATTTGTAAAGTTGTCAGAAGGCAGCAGTTCGCCCTGCATCAGCTTCTTGGAAAGCTCCATCAGCGCATGGGCATAGGTCGTGTAGCAAAGCTGGAAATTGTCCATTTTGCGTACAGTACCGTCATTCAGACCTGCTTGGTATGCCTTCTCGAAGAAGGGGTAGAAGTTGATGATCGATTTCTCGTAAACCTCCAGATCCTCCTTCGGAACGTTCTCACGGATGAGGAACAGATCAAACTCTCCGAGCAGCTTCATGAAATCCCGGTGTGCATTGTAGAACACCAGCGTCATACGCATCAGGTCACTGAGCTGCTTGATACCTGTCTGATGCATAAAGACATCCGATTCAAATACACCGGTAAACATCTTGTTCATATCATTCCAAAGATGTGTCATGGCGGCAATGGTAATATTTGTTTTTGTGCCGAAATATCGGTATAATGTTGCGACGCCAATGCCAGTTTCGTTTGCAATATCAGTCATCTTGACTGCATCGATCCCTTTCTCCAGAAAGAGCTTAGCGCTCACGGTGACAGCCGCTTCAAAGCGGCGGCTCTTCAGACTTTCCGGAGAAAACTCATAAGAATTTCTCATAGCCACTTGACAAACCTCCCATTATGTGTTACTATATGTATAGACGAAATGATAGCGGATGTATCATTTGATAGCAGTATACCATGCTTAGGTGAAATAGTCAAGTTCTTTCCATTACTAAACTGTAAATTTTTTGGAAATTCTACAATTTTAATAGACCACCGAGGTGGTCTGAGGCAGGAGAGTGATTTGAATGGATAAGGCACGCAGTATTTTTGGCAATGAGATGGCGGATGCCATCTACCGGAAAGCAGTCCGCACGAAGGAAAGCTATATTCGCAAATATGGCGATGATTCGCAGAAAACGTATCATCTTTCGTCTGTGCCTGCACCAGCGATCGGAAAGCCCCTGGGTGTCCGGAACATCGTGATCGGCACAGAGAACCCTGTGCAGTTTGACGACAAGAGCGTCATCATCGGCAACATCCGTATGGGCTTTGGGCACTACCGTATTTCGATGGCAATGGCGTCTGCCGCACACGCTATGGGCTACGATCCGTACTGGTTCGATCTGCATTCGTTTGAAAACACGACCGGCGGCAAGGTCATCTCCGAACAGAACGAGCTGTATTCGCTTGGTTCCAGACTGTCGCAGAAGTCGGTGCTGTTCAACCGCCTTGTCTGGGAGCCGCTCAACAGCGAGGGTTTCCGCAAGCTTGCCTATAACGCCAATGACCAGAAGGTCGCAGAGCTGATGGTGCCGGTATACCGTGAGCTGCCGCAGGATATTCCGTTTGTGGCGTGTCACGTCTGGCCGGCGCAGGCGGCTGTCCATGCCGGCATGACACGGGTCGTCAATGCGATCCCGGACAACTGGCCGATGGCGCTGCATCTGGCAGAGGGTGCCATTCATACCGTGCAGACGCCGTCAGCCTACATGGGATACCGGGTGCTCCGTGGCATGGACAAGAAACGTGAGCTTCTCCCAATGCCCGGCACATCCATCGCCTATACCGGTCACTATGTCGATCACGAGCTTGTCAGCAATATCCCGGCAGACTGTGAGAAACGTCTGGCACGGGTAAAGCAGGGGGAAGCACGCCGTTGGCTGATGAGTGTTGGCGGTGCTAGTGCGCAGCGTGAGATCTTTGTGAGCATCATCCACAAGCTCCTGCCCCGCATCCGCAAGGGCAAGGCAGTATTGTTCATCAACGTCGGTGACCACCGGGGTGTCTGGAAGGAGCTGCTGGAGATCATTCCCGAAATGCGGATGTATGTGACAGAGCATTTCAATGATTTCAACGAAACGTCCCGGTTCTGCGAGGAGATCTACGACGGCGATGTCAAGGGCATCCATGTATTCTGCCACAATGATATTTTTGCGGCGGTCTATTCCACGAATCTTCTGATGCGTGCGAGTGATTTTCTGATTACGAAGCCCAGCGAGCTGAGCTTCTATCCCATCCCGAAGCTGATGATCAAGCGAGTGGGCGGACATGAGGCATGGGGTGCCATCCGTGCGGCAGAGCTTGGCGACGGCACCTACGAGTGCGCAACGCCGCTTGAAACCAATGCGCTTCTGACACTGATGCAAAGAAATGGCGATATCATGGATAAAATGTGTTCGGCGATCCTGCACAACAATGAGCAGGGTATTTACAACGGCGCTTACCGTGCCGTGAAGCTTGCCGTGCAGGGCAGAAGGTAAATAACGCATACAGCGCCTTTCCTCACCGGGAGAGGCGCTGTTTTTGCGGATAGAGATACTTGACAAATTCGCAAAATCGTGGTATAATGCAATAGTGTCCTGCATTCGTTCTTTCGGCGAAACGGACATGGATGCTGCGGGTATGGTGAAATTGGCAGACACGATAGATTTGGGCAGCGTTACGACAGTGGAATAATGAAATAGCGAAATAAAAAATGCGGGTATGGCGGAACTGGCAGACGCGTCGGATTTAGGCAGCGGTACGACAGTGGAGAAATCAAAATGGAATGGTATCACGACTTTCCTCGGTTTTTAAAGCTTTTCAAAGAGCATG
>CACXGK010000273.1 GCA_902767115.1 uncultured Ruminococcus sp. | reverse complement strand
GAATTCCGGGATGTTTCCCTGTACTCCACAGATGCACTTGTCGCAGAACTGAAAAAGCAGGCGGATTATTTTCGTGTATCCGGCTTTCTAATGGACGGGTTTGTGATCGCACTGGCAGTCATTGCCCTGTTTTCGCTCATCACGGTCAGCTTCTACCAGCGGAAACAGCGCGTGGGCAGTCTGCTTTCCATTGGTATAACCCGAAGTCGGATCGTGCGGATCTTTTTTCTCGAATATCTGTACCTGACGCTGATCGGAACCGGGGCCGGCATCGGCACAGCGGCAGTATTTCTGATCCCGCTGCATCAGATCATCAAACAGTCGGTCGATCTGCCTTACCGGATGTCCGGTTTCGGGCATCTCGGACTGCTCTGCCTTCTGGTATTGGGCATTGATCTGCTGATATTGCTGGCAGCCTGCTCACTGACGTTTACAAGGATCATCCGCACGCAGCCCGCTATTTTATCGGAGGAACAGACATGACACTGCAAGCAGACAATATTTCCAAAGTGTACGGTAAAAACGGGCTGGCACCTGTCAGTCTTTCCGTTTCCGAAAAACAGTTTCTCGTCATCACCGGCGAGTCCGGCTGCGGAAAAAGCACACTGCTCAACATTCTGACAGGAATGCTCAAACCTGACAGCGGCAGCGTCAGGATCGACGGCAAGGATGTGTATGCCGACCTGACAGAAACACAGCGCACGCTGCTGCGGCGCGACAAGATCAGCTATATGACGCAGGGCACCACGCTTATCCCGGAACTGACGGTCTGGCAGAACATCGTCTGCCCGCTGGAATTGTACGGGAAGAAAACCAATGAAGTAGCAGTCACAGCACTTGCGAAACGACTTGGTATCGTGACGGTCGTTGATTCGTTCCCGTCGGAGATCTCCGGCGGTGAATACCGGCGGGTATTGCTGGCACGCTGTCTGCTGTCAGATGCGCCGCTGCTGCTTGTGGATGAACCGACCTCCAATCTGGATGAGGAAAGTGCCTCCATCGTGCGGGGCATCCTTTACGAGGAATATGCAAAGGGCAAGGGGCTGGTCATTGTGACGCATGACAGGGCATTGTTCCGGTATCAGCCGGACATACTTGAATTAACGGCAAGGAAGGATCTCACGTGAAACGGAAATACGGTATATGTTTTGCACTGCTGCTGAGTGTAATGACAGGCTGTGCCAAAGCAGATGCACAGACGGCGGAAAACATTTCGACTGCTGTATCATCTGGCACAACGATCGCTGAGACAACCGTCACAACAACGGCAATAGCAGCGACGGTCACAACAACTGTATCGACATCTACAGCACAGCCGGAAACAACTGCGCTCACCTTTGTTCCCGAGACAACGATACCGGAAACGGTTCCGGCAGCTGCTACAGAATTGCTCACTGCATTCACCACTGTTTCCGAGACAACGATACCGGAAACGGTTCCGGTATCTGCTACAGAATCGCTCACTGCGGAAACCGAAACCGCATACGAATCATTCACCGGTATTCTGATTGACGAGGATTGCAGCGATTTTGAAGATCCGGAACTGCATGACCTGCCGTGTATGCTGATGGATTCCTGCCGTGCAAGCGGCTACGGGCTGAATATCCAGACAGAAGACGGTGCATGGCAATTCGTACCGTTTGATGAGAATGGTCAGGAACTTGCATGGGATTATCTGCTGCAAACAATGCAGCCGGATCATTTATATGTGACAATAACAGGAACAAATAATGAAGGCGTGATACACGTCGTTCAGTTAGCAGGACGATCATAAATAAGTTCTGATATAAAGCATTGTTATAAAGATATCGATAAGGAGTAGGATCATATGAAAACTATACAGAAGAAATGGATTGCAGCAGCACTGGCACTGACGATTGCCGGTATTGGTGCGCAGAATATCAGCATCCGGACTGCGGCTGAGGACACACAGATTGCAGAGACCAATGCCCAGCCGGAAAATGTTCAGAAGGTCGTCACGGAATATGAAGATCTCTGGAAAGGTACCATCGCATTCAAAGCCGGAGAAACGGTGCAGTGGTATGTTCATGTGCCGGAAGGTACAGAACCAAAGGGATGCGGCGCAACGATCAAGATACCTGGGCTTGGCTGGGGTACAGAGGATCGAAACAAGGAAGAAAATCACCTCACGCTGACACAGGGTGACAATCTGGTATATACTTTCACACCGGAAGCCGGAGATTACATTTTCACCTGCTGGATGGGTTCAGGCTGCCATGCCAATTACATCAACGTTACAGAGGACGGTACTTACAATGCCGAAAAACCCGCAGACCCGACTGACATTCACGCTGAGCGCAGCGGCAGTACAGTGACAGTCAGCTTCACTGCACCGGATGCGCCGGAGAATGCTAAGATCACAGGATACAAGGTCATCGCAACCGATCCAGACGACAAACGAACCAAAACGCTTGCGCAGGAAAGTCCGGTCACGCTGGAAAATCTTGACGCACAAAAGAGCTATACCATCCAGATCATCACACTTGCTACATCCGGTCAGAGCGCAGGAGAGCAGACGTTCACGCTTGATGCGGAACCGACTCCGAAAGCTGCTACAGAACCGACGGAAGCGCCGACTGAGACCACCGTTGCTAACTCGGATACGACACCTGCATACACAGCACCGGATCATCCGGCAGATACCTCGCCGCACACAGAACCGCCAGTTTCCAATGCACCGCAAGAGCAGATCATTATCACGGAATATGAGGAGCTTTGGAAAGGCAATATCACGGTCAGACAGGGCGTACCTGTCAAATGGTATGTTCATGTTCCGGAGGATACCACACCGAAAGGCTGCGGCGCAACGATCAAGATCCCCGGTCTTGGCTGGGGAACGGATACCAATGATAAAAATGAAAACCATCTGACACTGCAGGCAGGACAGAATTTTGTGTATGCGTTCACACCGCAGAAAACGGAAGATGTTCTGTTTACCTGCTGGATGGGTTCAGGGTGCCATCATAATTACATTCATGTCATAGGCGATGTGAACACCGCAAGCGGTCAGTCAGAAACCAATGCAGCGGGAAGTACAACGAACAACAACAGCAGCACGTCCTCAAATCAGACAACAACAGAAGCAACTACAACGACTAAAGCTGCATCCGAACATAAGTCAGAGATCATTATCCTTGGTGCGGCAGCTTCGGTTCCTGAGACAGAATCAAAGGCTCCTGTGGAATCAGCCAAAACAGTGACAACAGTACTCAAAGCATCCGCAGATACGCCAAATCCGAAAACTGGAGAATCGGATCATACCGGATTCAAACTTGTGTTGATTGGTTCATTGGGGGTTGCAGCGATGCTGTATAAATGGTGCGGTCGAGATCATTCGTAATGCATTCTATTCATGAACTTATTTGAGGCTTAGCAATAAAAAGGAGAAAAACGTGATAAACGTTTCTCTCCTTTTTTCATAAATTTGTGAGTTTTTCCTTCATTTTTATAGAAAGATGTTGCTTTGCCTGGTCATTGATTTCCTTACTTTCATCTTACAGGTATCTCTTTAAATGGCACGTTCGACGTGTGGTTTTAATGTCTCGTCCAAGTGCTTCATTTTTGCAGGGGGATAATGGCTTATTTGCGTACAATTTTATAAATGTGCTTTCATATGGTTTAGACACCTGTTCGCATCGCTCCTAGTCAATCAGGGCGTGGACATCGTGACCGTTTCGGGAGCGTTGGGACACTCGACGGTTTCTACAACGAGTAATATTTACTGTCATATGTTGGAAGAATCCAGAGCGAAAGTTTCTGATGCCGTCAGCGCAGCACTCGATTTCAGCGTTAAGAAAAAAGAGCCGAAGGGTGCATAGCACTCGGCTCGAAAAAAGAAAAAATCCCAAACAATGATCAAAACGATTTTCAGGCAAAAAATAAATCTCGGAAACACCTATAAATCGGCATTTCCAAGATACCTAGAGAGTGACCCGTACGGGAATTGAAGTCCAAGAGCATCACAGGCAGGGACTTTATGCGGAGAATGGGCTTGTCGGCAAACACATTTTACCGCCGTGTGAGGGAGTATGAAGCGGAACATGGGATCGCAGAGCCGACCTCTGCTTGATATATTGCAATATGGTTTGTTGAGTATGCACATATTTTTCACAGTCCTTTTTATGCAATATTCCAAAGTTGTAATGTTGCTATTGACAACTCGATGTTTGCATGATATACTGATATCAGAAAGTTGAAATGGCAGCATTTACAACTTTACAGAAGTCAATTTTTATGCTATACTTTAGGAGGTACTTATTATGAAAATTGCAGTAGTTTGTGCAAATGGCAAGGCAGGTCAGCTCATCGTCAAAGAGGCTGTTGACAGAGGGCTTGATGTTACGGCTTTCGTTCGT
>CACXGK010000272.1 GCA_902767115.1 uncultured Ruminococcus sp. | reverse complement strand
TAGGCTTTTTGTCGGCTTGCGCCGACTTAGGAGGGGCTACTCGCCCCTCCTAAACCACCCTCGGCAGGACTATGCAGCCCTGCACCCACAGTTTTGAGTGGCGTTAAGTTGTTGGCATTGGAGCATTGCGATGCCCGAAGAATGTACCTCCCCTCCATGCTATCTTGCCTGCGCCGGCTCCTGTGCAAAATGCCGTACCACATTGACAATCTTCCATAGATATGGTATAATATCCCTGACCGTATTGAAACGGATCTCAGAATTTTTGGAGTGTGAATGAAAATGGCATATGTGATCGGAGTTGACTTAGGGACAAGCGGTACCAAGACCGTGCTGTTTGATGAGCTTGGCAAGGTCGTTGCGTCCCATACGATCGAATACCCCATGTATCAGCCGCAGAACGGCTACGCTGAGCAGGAGCCGGCGGACTGGCGTGAGGCGGCATTTGCGACCATCCGGGCTTGTCTGGACAAGTCCGGCGTGCGTGCGGAGGATGTGAAGGGCATCGGGCTTTCCGGACAGATGCACGGACTTGTGATGCTCGGTGCAGAGGGCGAAGTTCTCCGCCGCAGTATCATCTGGTGCGACCAGCGGACAGCTGCGGAGTGCGAGGAGATCACGCAGAGAGTGGGCGCCGAGCGCCTGATCGAGATCACCGCAAACCCGGCACTCACCGGCTTTACGGCATCGAAAATTCTCTGGGTCAGAAATCATGAACCCGAAATCTATGCGAAATGCCGCCACATCCTCCTGCCGAAGGACTATGTGCGCTACTGCCTGACCGGGGAGTTTGCCACAGAGGTGAGCGATGCGTCCGGAATGCAGCTCCTCGATATCCCGAAGCGTCAGTGGTCGGATGAGGTCTTGGAGAAGCTTGACATCGACAAGTCCCTCCTTGCGAAGGTCTACGAATCTCCCGAAGTCACCGGCACCCTCACGGCTGACGCCGCCGCACGGTGCGGTCTGCTCCCCGGTACCCTCGTGGTCGGCGGCGCAGGTGATAATGCCGCTGCCGCAGTCGGCACGGGTGTTGTCCGGGATGGCAGGGCGTTTACGACGATCGGCACATCCGGCGTGGTCTTTGCGCACACCTCGGAGATCACCATCGACCCCAAGGGCAGAGTACACACGTTCTGCTGTGCCGTCCCCGGCGCATGGCACGTCATGGGCGTGACGCAGGGCGCAGGGCTTTCGCTCAAGTGGTTCCGTGACCAGTTCTGCGACACCGAGAAGGCGACTGCCAGACTCATGGGCGTGGATGAGTACTACCTCATGGACAAGGCTGCCCTCGCATCCCCAATCGGTGCGAATAAGCTGCTGTATCTGCCGTACCTGATGGGTGAGCGCACACCGCACCTTGACCCGGATGCAAGAGGTGTGTTCTTCGGACTGTCCGGAATGCACACCAAGCGTGATATGCTCCGTGCCGTGATGGAGGGCGTGACGTATTCCCTGCGTGACTGCGTGGAGGTTTGCAGAGAGATGGGTGTGAATGTGTCGGATATGATGGCGTGCGGCGGCGGCGGAACGTCCCCCGTATGGCGCCAGATGCTTGCCGACCTCTACAACTGCCCGGTCAAGACCGTGGATTCCAAGGAAGGCCCTGCACTCGGCGTTGCCATCCTTGCAATGGTGGGCGCCGGCATCTACGGCAGCGTCCCCGAAGCCTGCGATGCCATCATCCGCACCGCCAATATCCAGGAGCCCGTGCCAGAGAATGTCCCGGCATACGAGAAGTTCTACCAGATGTACCGCACGATCTACCCGGCTCTGAAGGACCGCTTCGCTGCGCTGGCGGCGCTTTGAAGTCAGGAGCATCGATGCCGTATTGCGGCGATGTTTTTTGAATCGGAATGAAAAAAGCCCTCGGTCTGACGGGAGAGAATCCCCGGACTGAGGGCTTTGGTATGGAATCCCATCGAGGGGGGCTTTCAGCCCTCCTTCCGCTTCTGCACATGATACACGATGCGTGCCAGAAGGGGTTCCGGGCAGAGGGAGGAGGCGATGATGCCTGCCTTGACGGCGAGGGAGGGAATGATGATGCATTTGCCGGCAAGGGCGTGGTCGATGGCGTACTTGGCGACCTGGTCGGGGGCGGCGGACATGACGGAGAAATTCACCCCGGCACGGTTGTTGAAATTCGTATCCACCGGTCCTGGACAGAGCACAGCGATCTTCACCCGTGAACCACGGCGGCGCAGCTCCTCACGGATGGCAGTTGTCAGGCGCACGACGTAGTTCTTGGATGCGTAATAGCTCGACAGCATCGGTCCCGTTGCAAAGCCTGCGATCGAACCGACATTCAGGATGAAACCCGAATCCCGGCGCACCATGTCCCGCAGAAAGAGCTTTGTCAGGATGTGCAGCGACCGGATGTTGACATCAATGAGCTCCAGCTCGTCCTCTAAGGATGTCTCCGTAAATTCCCCGAAAACGCCAAATCCTGCGTTATTTACCAGCAGGTCGATGCGCAGCCCCTTGCAGAACGCATAGAGCTTCTCCGCTGCACCACGCTCCCCTAAGTCCAGTGCGATGTACCGGGTGTCGTTCCCGTAGATCTTTGCCATGCGGCGCAGCATCTGCTCATTTCTGCCGGTCAGCACAAGCTGCCAGCCAAGCCGGTGCAGATAGCGTGCCATTTCTGTTCCGATGCCGGAGGTCGCTCCGGTGATGAGAGCTCGTTTCATGTCAGTGTTCCTCCTTGTGAGTAGTGGAATGTATGCTTTTATTATAGCACAATTCGCCAAACATTTGCAAGCGTTTTCTGAAAATTATGTGAAAAAGCAGAATTTTTACCCCAAACCTATGGACTTCATCCGGAGTTTGTAGTATAATAAGAAAAGATTGCGGCTTTTTGCCGTTATAAATGCATTTTAATCCGATCCGGAGGTAAACTATCATGTCCATTTTTAAGAAAGCTGCGGCATTCCTGACCGCTGTCGGGATCGCCTGCTCCTGCGCTGCGTGCGGCTATAACACCATCAATGCTCTGAGTGTTGACGGCGTTGACGTGCCTGCCGGCGTGTATATCTACTACGTAAACAGCGAATACAATAACGCACTCTCTGAGCTCCAGAAGGAGAATAAGGAACTCGACACGACCGATCAGGAGGCTGTCAAGGCACTGACCCTCGATGGCAAGGACATCACCACCTGGGTACAGGACAAGGCGACCGAGGACTGCGCAAAGTATGTGATGATCGAGAAGAAGTTCGACGAGCTGGGTCTGGAGCTTGACGAGGAGAAGAAGTCCAATATCTCCATGATGAAGGAGTACTACTGGAACAACAGCAAGGAGACGTTCGAGAAGAACGGCATCAGCGAAGCTTCCTTCGATAAGATCGTGACCTCCAGCTACAAGAGCGATGAGATCTTTGCGTACTACTACGGTGTTGACGGCGAGAACGGCGTGACCGAGGACGAGCTGTACGACTTTTATAAGGAGGACAACATCCGCTGTGAGTACCTGACCGTCAGCCTGAAGGACGGCGAGGGCAACCTTCTGAAGTCCGACGGCAAGGCTGAGGTCATGGATATGGTGAAGGATTACCAGCACAGCCTGGAGACTGCTCTGAAGAGCGGCGGCATTGACGCTGTCAAGTCCGAGATGGATGCGATCCGTCAGGATTACCAGATCTACACCGAGTCCCTCACCGCATCTGCGGAGGATACCGAGACCGAGGAGGAGACTGACGAGGAGACCACCGAGGAAACCACTGAGGAGACCACCACAGACGCTGACGCTGCGGATTCTGCGGCTGACGAGGACGATACCACCGAAGCAGAGGATTCTGCTGCGGACGAGGACGACACCACCGAGGCTGAGACCGAGGAGGGTGAGGTAACGGCAGAGACCTTCAATGAGGCTGCACCGTCTGCAACCACCGAGGCTGAGACAGAGACTGTCGGGGACGAGGACGACACCACCGAGGCTGAGACCAAGGAGGATTCTGAGGACGAGGCTGAGACAGAGGAGGAGACCGACGAGGAATCTGAGACTGAGGAAGCTTCCGACGAGGACGAGAGCACAGTCGATGCTGACCTTCTGACCGCCGGTGACGAGGAGTCCGCCGGTGACGAGGAGCCTGCCGATCCGTATGCAAACGAGTCCATCATTTCCGTGATCCACGAGGAGGATTACGACGATCCGGAGGACATCAGCTACAACCCCAGCGAGAAGGTCTACAAGAAGCTCCTGGAGATCGACGAGAAGGACTACGGCAAGCCGTACATTGTCGAGGAGGACGAGAATTACTACCTCGTGATCCGCTACGACATCGAGGACAGAATGACCGAGGATGATCTCTGGGGCGAGGACGGTATCCAGAGTGCGCTGCATACGAAGTATTCCAAGACCTTTGAGGATGAGCTCAAGGGCTGGGCGGATGCACTTAATATCCAGCGCAATGCCGCCGCTTACAAGCGCTACGATCCGTTCAAGCTCGATTTCAGCTAAGCTTGATCCACTCTCCTATCGTCCGCACAGTGCAGTCCACTGTGCGGATTCTTTTTGCATTTCTGGTGCAAACCTCTTGACAACGGGCAAGAAATATCGTATACTATATACAAAGTCCAAGGGGCTTTATCCTAACACCAGAAAGCGAGGCGCATCCTATGGAAATGAATCCCATGAACCAACTCAGCTACGGACTGTTCGTCCTCACCGCCAATGCAGGCGGCAAGGACAACGGCTGCATCATCAACACGGTCGGGCAGGTGACTGCCGCCCCGAACCGCATCACCATCGCCGTCAACAAGGCAAACCACACCCACGATATGCTCATGCAGAACAACGCCTTTACGGTGTCGGTCATCAGTGAGAAGGCGGATTTCTCGCTGTTCAAACGCTTTGGCTTTGCGTCGGGCAGGGACACGGACAAGTTTGCAGACTACTCGGCGACCAAGCGCACCAGCAACGGCACCCTTGCCGTTTTGGAGGGAACAAATGCCTATATCTCGGCGAAAGTGTTCCACAGCATCGACCTTGGCACGCATACGCTCTTTATTGCAGAGGTCGTGGAGGCAGAGAGCCTGTCGGACACCCCGTCTGCCACCTACGCCTACTATCACAAGTCCATCAAGCCCCAGCCCGAAAAGGTCGGCGAGACCCCCACGGGGCAGACCATCTGGCGCTGCGTGATCTGCGGCTATGAGTATGTCGGTGACGAGCTCCCGGAGGATTTCGTCTGTCCCCTGTGCAAGCACCCGGCATCCGATTTCGAGAAGGTCACGTAATATCTGAAAAAACAGCAGCGAGCCCCTGCACAGTGGGCTCGCTGCCATTTTGATATGTCGAAAGGAAATGTAGAAGAAGTCGAAATTTACGGGGAACTCAGCCTTGGGTCAGCTCACGCCCGGTCGTATCGAACTCGAAGCTCGTGGGGGTCGTGGTGGACTGGTTCTCACGGAAGCCCCTGCCGCCCATTCTGCCGTTCGGACGAACGGTGTCGCCGTTCTCGTCGGTCGGGAGCTGGGAGGGGTCGAAATTCCCACGCTGCGTGGGATCAAAGTCCTCCGGGAGCTGCGACGGGTCAAACTCGCCGTCCATCTGGGACGGGTCGAAATTGCCGCCCTGGCGCTGTCCGCCCATCATACCGCCGCCCATCATGCCGCCGGCTTCGCCGATGAAGCAAACGGTATCATCCATGGTCACGCTGCCGGCTTCCACGCCGTTCAGGGTGACGGTGTAGGTCTCACCGGAGGTGAGGTCAGGGCTGCTGACGATGAGGGAATTCCAGGTCTTGGACGGGGTGTAGGTCAGGATGGTGTTGCCGGAAGCATCAAGGATCTCGACCTCGGTGTCGGCTGTCTGGGTCTCGGTCGTGGTCAGGACGATGGTTTCCTGCGAACCGGTGGGATATTCTGCCATACCGGACGCACCGGCTGCGATGAGCGTGCCGCCCGTGCAGGTCAGGGAGCTATTGGAATCGAGGGCGCCGTTGCCGGAATTGGTGGGACCGTCCACGGTGATATAGCCGCCCGAAATCGTCAGGTCGCCGTTGGAATCCAGACCGTCGCCGCCGGCATTGACATAGACCTCGCCGCCGGAAATGTTCAGCGCTGCGTCAGAAGCAACGCCCATAGCGCCCTGCGGTGTGCCGTCAGAGGCATTGAAGCCGTCGTCGGAGGAGGTGAGGGAGACCTTGCCGCCGGTCACGTTGATGGTGGCAGCCTCGATGCCCTCGTAGGATTCGGCGATGGTGGTCGTACCGCCGGAAATCTCGATCAGGCTATCGGCATGGATGCCGTCGCTGCCGGCTGTGAGGGTGATGGTACCGCCGGTGATGTAGAGGTTTTCGTTGGAATGCAGGGCGTCGTCTGCGGCATCGACCGTGATCTCGCCGCCGCTGATGCAAAGGAGTGTGCCAGCCTTGAGACCCTTGACGCTGACGGTATCGTCTGTCGTGGTCTCGGTGTTGGTTTCAGTGGAAACGGTGGAATCCGTGGGATTTGTCAGATAGCTGTAATCCGCCGTCGGCTGTGCGCCGTCCTGGGCAGGAACTTCGGAGCCCTCAAAGGTCGGCATTTCGCCGCTTTCGGGATTTGCAAAATTCTCACGGCTGCCATGCGGCATCATGCCGCCGCCCATGCCAAAGTCGCCTGTGTGGGGCTCGGCATTGACACTGCCGCCGCTGGCTGTGACATCGATCGTGCCGCCGGTGACAACGAGCTCGGTTTCAGCCTGGATGGCATCCTCCTGCGCATCGATGGTGATGGTGCCGCCGCCGATAAAGACAAATCCCATGCCCTCGTCGGTGTTGTTGGTGGACTTGATGCCGTCGCCCTCTGCGGTGATGTCGATGGTGCCGCCTGCGATGGCAACGTAATCCTTGCCCTTGATGCCGTTTGCTGCGGCAGTGATATGCAATGTACTGCCGGTGATGACAAGGTCATCCTTGGAGGTGATGGCGTTCTGGTAATTGCCGTTGACGGTGAGGGTACCGGTGCCGTTGATGGTCAGACTGTCCTTGGAATAGATCGCCGCATCGGGAGCGTCCTCTGCGGTGTCAGCGTAAGTGCCGGCATCGGACACGGTATTCTCGGAGCCGGCTGCCGTTGTCAGAAAGACCTTCTTGGCGTTTTCCACGTAAATGGCAGAGCCGGAATTGCTTATGATAGCGGCGTTATCGAGCACGAGCTGCACCTTGGCATTCTCGGCATTGACAACGATCTGACCATCGTTGAGGGTACCGCTGATGCGGTAAACGCCTTCGGCTGTGATGGTGACGGTCGAGCCGTCTGCAACAGCGCCCTCACCGGAAACGGAAGCAGAATCGCCGTTTAAGGTGATCTCGGCAGTGACCTCGTAGTCCTCCCGGAGATCACGGTCGGTGAACAGGGAAGCAGGGTCAAAGCTGCACGGAACGCTGGCAGAAAGATTCATCATGCTGACGGTTTCGATGCCCTCTCCGGCAGCGGAGGTGTTGGAGTCCTCCGCAGCGGAGTCGAGCTGAGATGAGGTGTCAACATTGGAGGTATCGGAAACGGATACGCTGCAGCCCGTGAGCATCACGGACATGGCGAGCAGCATAGACAGGAACCCGGTGTATTTTTTCATAAGGATGCACCTACACTTTCCATTAAAGTTCCCATTCCCGGACATTTTTCTATCTTTGTATAAGCTTTTCGCTTTTCTCTCTATGCTGTTATTTTACACGGCGAATATGTGAATCGTGTGATAGATCGCTTAAAAGATGGTAAACGGCAGGTAAAATATAGAAAGCAATTCTGACAGAAAAAATACATAAATCCCCCGTTCACAGGAAAACGATCCCATGAAACGGAGGACTTTGCAGGTTTCAATGATTTGTCATCCTCTCATACCAGGTCAGTGATCTCCACATCCTGCCCAGCGCCGACAGCGGCGGCATAGAGGAGGATCACAGCGGCATCGGATGCATCCGCCTTGCCGTCTGCATTGACGTCTGCCTGCCGGAACAGGCGCTCATTCTCGTCAGCATCTGTGCTAAAGGAAGCACTGCCGGTCGCACCAGCTTCGGCGGCATAGATCAGCACCATCGAGGCATCGGTCGCATTGACAAGCCCGTTGCCGTCCACGTCACCTAAAGTGCCGGAAGTCGTTTCTCCTTCGACCACGATCGTCAGACCCTTGAGGGCAGGAATGGTGTTGTGGTATTCCGAATCCCTTGCCGTGCCGTCGTCGCTGACTACGTAAGTCAGGCGCTGGCGCTCCGCATCGAGCGCATCATCCGTTGTCACGAAATCCAGATGGTAGGTGCCGGGTGCGGTCTCCGGAGCGACCTTGACGTCAAACTCCAGGAAGCTGTACGCATCCGACTTGCCGCCCAGAAATTCCGTTGCCTGCCCGATGCCCTTCATCCAGAGGACATTGAGGGCGCCGTCCTCGGTGGTGGGGGAATCCGGGTTGGGGTTCACCGTGAAGGAAAAGCAGTTAAGGTTGTAGTTCTTGCCGTCGAACGAACCGAGACAATACGGCTCATACCAGGACTCGAACGCCGTGCCGTCCGGGAGGGTGAAGGTTTTCTTGGGGTCGTAGAGCGCCTCGTTGGCGGGGAACAGGGTGTCCGGCACAAAGGTCAGTGCCTTGGAATCCGGCAGGAGCTTGATGCCGATGATGGAGAGCTCGCAGCGCTCGGCTTCGATATAAATGCCGGCGTGGATGGTGGTGCCTGCCTTGGCGTCCTCGGCGGAAACGGTGACGGTGTTGCCGTCAGAGCCTTCGGGACGGACAGCGAGTGCGATCTCGTCAGAGCTCTGGTAATAGGCGCTGACAGGCAGGGAACCAAGCAGAATACTTGCACTCAGTGCAAGCGCCGGAAGAAAGCGGCAATTTGCAAATTTCATGGTAAACCTCCGTGATTTCATCAAGTGGCAGCTTCTGTAACAGGCGGTGCGGTGGGCGCCTTCTGGGGGGTCTTGTCCACACGCATGGAATTGACAACGGCGAGGAACTCGTCCCGGTGGGCGTCGTAGTTCTCGGCGGCGCACTTGCAGGTGATGATATAGACCGTTGCCCCGTCGCTGGCGTAGCTGACCAATGTGGAAAGCGCCGGGGTATCCTCACCGAGAGTATAGGTGAATTCGAGGATCTCGACCTGCATGGAGCCGACATACAGGGTATCGCTGCCGGTGACTTCGAGGGTGTGCGTCATGCCCTGATACTGGACAAGGGCACGGGTGCTGTAGTCCTTGATGCTGCCCTTGGGGGCGTTATTGTCCTCGGTGATGATGATGCTGGCATCGTCCTGGATGTAGTATTTCTCATAGAATTCCGAGGATGTCTCCGCATAGCCCTCCGGGATATCCACAAAGAGGTCGGGGAGGGGGAGTGCCTTGTAAACGACCATCGTTTCGGTCGTTGCCTCCTCCTGGGAGGGGATGGCGGACGAACAGCCTGTGAGCAGGAGCGACAATGCGCAGACTGCTGCAAGGATGGGATGCTTCATAGCTTTAGCGGACTCCTTCCGTAATGACCGGCATAGCGCCGTGATAAAACCCCGGCATAAAAGTATACCGGGGTGAAGCTGCAAGTTTGAGCAGACCGATAAGCCGGGTTCTGTCGAGTGCGATAATTTATCTACGCACACCGTCGCCAGTGTGCTCAAGCCGCCATTGCCGGTCGTCCGCCGAGCAAGCGTTGACGACCTGACACCATTAGGCGTTGCATCGGGTAGGGTTTACACGGCAGTGCAGTCTCCTGCACTCCGGTGAGCTCTTACCTCACCATTCCACCATC
>CACXGK010000271.1 GCA_902767115.1 uncultured Ruminococcus sp. | reverse complement strand
TCCTCGGTCGTTTCCTCCTGCGGATGCTCCATGTGGATGGAAGAATGCGACACGCTGCAATGCCGGATGATCGTTTCGCCGGTCTCAAACTGCGTCCCGTCCTCCGTCTTGTAGCAGTAATTGTACGCATGGCACGCGATAAAGCCACAATCGGCGTATTCTTCCGTGTCGATGCGCGAGTGCTTCACGTTCACGTTTTCAATCACCGCCCCCGACACATTCCCGAACAGTGGCGCATCCAATCCCGTGATCGTGTACCCACCGCCGTCATACTCGAAATACTCTGCATCCGGCGCTGCTTTCAGTTCATTCACCGTGTCAATTGGAGTGTGGTTTTCCCAATCCGGAAACGAAATGTCCTCCGTTTGCAGGAAATAGCCCCGTGCCGATTCCTCCGCCATCAGTTCAAGCTGATCGTAATAATTGATGCGGTACGGATCATCCCTCGTGCCGCTGCCGCCGCCATATTTCACGAGCACACGGTATAGCTTGGTATCTTGGGAAAAGCTGTAAGTCTGACCGCCGTAGTACTCGATTCTGTCCGCATCCGGATTGCTACTAAATCCCCATGTATAGCCCGGAACGTGCGTGAAGAAATCCGTCCGGTCAAATTCCGGCAGCGTGATCTCCGCCTTGCCCTTGATGACCGCGCCCTTGATTTGAAGATCTTCGGTCGGGATGGCGGCGTAGGAACGGTCGATCGTCACCGTGATTTGCTCCGAATTAGATCCCACGGCAGCTTGCTCCGGAATGAGCATTCCGTCCTCGTTGACCGGCTCGACCGCAGAGATTTTCTCCATGACCTCAACACGCTTTTGTCCAAGCTTCATGCCAAACCCAAGCGCTGCAATGGCAAGCACCAGCACGCCGCCAATCACCCCCAACAGCATCGTCGGTGTGAGCTTTCTGCGTTTCTTACTGCCAGCCGCCTTGTCCCTGACCGTATCCATTTGCAGCTCGGACTGCGCAATGCGCTGGGTTTCGCTGTCCTCCACAAGCGCCGCAAAGGCATCATCCGGCAATCCGGCGTAAACCTCCGTTTCGGTCGCATAAACGACATAATCCACCATGACGAGCTTCGGCTTGTAGGTCTGCACAAAGTCGCGGTACTGGATGTTTTGCAGCAGGATTTCTTTTGTCAGGTGGGGCTGCTCCCGATCATTCGGCGGGACATCCAGAATAACAAACAGCCTTCGCTCCTGATCGCGCCTGGATTGCACATGAACGTCGCAAAAATAGTTCATTTCAATGTTTCCCTCGCTTTCTTTTTCTCTTTCAGAATCATGACTGTGCAGAATCCTCCGCCGATGATCAGTACCCACAGGTCAATGGGATAGAACCGCCAGTGCATTTCCTCCTGCACTTCCTGTACGACCTCTGTTGTATTGGCAGGTTCCTGCTTGATACTTATAGCACTTTTTTTCTGGACAGCCGATCCAAGCAGGTACAGGCACATGATGATTGCAATCATGAGAAACAGCCAGTTTTTTGACATAAATCTTTTTACTTTATCGGCGCGATTGATTTGTATTTCTGTTCGCTTCAAATGACACACTTCCTTTCTGTATTCTATCATTTATCATTGACAAACTGATAGAAAAATGATATAATATGGATAAAATAAATCCGATGGGAGATGATTGTATGATGATCAAGCCATCCACCAGCCTGCGTAATGAATACAACGATATTTCTGAATTTTGCAAAACTCAGAAACAGCCTGTTTTCCTGACCAAAAACGGCGAGGGTGATCTGGTCGTTATGAGCATGGAAACCTACGAGTTCCGCGAGGAAATGCTTGACCTGCGGGAAAAACTGCTTGCCGCAGAAGCAGCGCGTTTACAAGGTGCAAAGACCTATTCCCGCGAGGAAGCAATGGCAGAACTGGAGGCACTGCTTCATGAGTGATGCTGTGAATTATTGTTCTGAGATCCTGGTCACTGCCATGCAGGACATGACAAGCATCGTGTCCATGTATCTGATGCTCGGCAGCAAAAGCGGCGCGATTCGCATCAAAAACGCCTTTGATAAGGGAATCTCGCAATTAGAGAGCTTTCCATATTCTGGTGTTCAGGTGCCGGATGAGAAACTCGCCAAATTTGGTTTCCGTATGCTGATCATCGAGAAATATCTTGTGTTTCACAAGGTGTTCGATGAGGAGCGCAAAATCGTGATCTATCACGTTCTGAACGGTACGACTGATTATCCCACTTTGATGAAACGGATCCATGATTTATAAGAAACTGCGCACTGCTCACCAGCGGTGCGCTTTTCTTATGGAATCTCCTCATTCTTCTCAAACCCCGTGATCGTCATCTCGACCCACTCCGCATAGGGAGTTTCACCAAGCCCAAGCTGCATCAGCACCGATGTTTTATCGTAAAACGTCAGGGCGATGGAGTGGTTATCATGCATCTTCGGGCAGTACGCTTCGTCAATTTCTTTCGGCGTATTATCTCTTGATGTCATATAATTCACATAATCAACACGGGCTTGCTCCTTGTCTCCGGGCAGTTCGCCGTTAATGATTTTCGCAGCTTCACCGAGCTTTTCATCAAAGTATGTCCATGTCGGATTGATGACCTTGTGGGTATCGCAATCTTTCCCCGGACATTGCTGTCTTTCATGCACGTTTTCAGTCACCACATAAAGCGCAGCAACAACTGTATCCAATGTTTCCTGCGTGTACTCCACCTGATACAATGCCCCGGTCGTACCCTGCGCTTCATTTTCCTGCTTTTGCAGATACACATACGCGATCGCCAGCACCTCCTGTTCGGACAAGCTCGGCAGCCAGGTGTTCTTGATCTGCGTTTTGATGGCATCCGTGGCAAGCTCGGAATGCTCTAACTTTGCATTCGGATTACCCGGAGAGGAGCGCGTGAAATACACAAGATCGCTGTGCGCAAGATCTGCTGCATCATAGGACAGCGCGTCAATTTTGGCTTCAAATGAAGATTTTGCGTCTTTCATCGCAGTCGTATAAAATGACGCACCATAGGCATAATCCTCCGCAGGCACAGCCAATCCAAGTGCGTTTTCGTATGCGCTTTTCGTTGCATTTGTACCGCCAGCAACACCGCCCGCAATGACCATCACAGTCCCCAGCATCAGCAGCATGAAAAGCATCGCACCGACCAGAATGAGAAGGATCGGCGGTGGAATCACAGAGATAATTTTGATCACACCCTTGGCGATGGCTTTCACGGTTTTTGCAGTAATCTTCACCACGGTTTTTGTGACCTTGTATGTCACTTTTGCGGTTTTCTTCGCTGTTTTTTCGGTCGTTTTAATGGTGCGCTGCGCCGTCCGGATCGTCTTGTCCGCTTTCTTGACTGTGGAATATCCCAGCCGCAGCCCCTCGGTTCCGGCGTTGGGCGTTTCGTTAGGATGGTTTGCCATTTGTCATCACCTTTTCCGCAAACTTCGTGGAAATGATCTTGTAAATATTCGTGTGCGCCGGGAATTTGTTCTCAAATGGGATCGTCCCATACCCGTCCGCATAGAGCAGCCCGCATCCGGGCGAGGCGTTTTGCGTGTACATCATCGTTTCCGGCGAAATATTCAGCAGCCGTCCAAGCTGTTCGCGGTCGGTCGCATTTTGAGATAGCATGACCACAAACTGCGTGTTCGAGAGCATTGTCCGTGCCAATTCCGAGCGCAGAAGATCGTCTACATTTTGGGTGATGCCGGTCGGAATGCCGCCCCATTTTCTGGCGCGTTTGTACAGCTCATAGAAGAAATTTGCCGATTGTTCGGACTTGAAAAGCAAGTACATTTCATCGACGTAGATGCGAGTGCCGATGCCTTTTGCCCGATTTTTCGCCACTCTGTCCCACAGGTTTTCCAGCACGATCATCATGCCGAGCGTCTGCAAATTCTTGCCAAGCTCCTTAATGTCATAGACCACAATGCGCTTGTTGACATTCACATTGGACGGATTCGAGAATACATTCATGCTGCCATGCACATATAAATGCAGCGTCTGCCGCAGATACGCCACCGCCGATTTCGTTTCATCCGCTGCCGTTTTCTCGTATGCTTCAAGCTCCGCGTAGTATTCTTTCAGCGTGGGTTTCTCATGCTTTCGGTATGTCTCGTGCATCACATTGTCAATGATTGTTTTCTGAATGGGCGTGATCTCCTGATTGCCCAGAATGCACGAGAAAAACGACAGCATAAAATCAAGCTTCGCCTTGATCGGGTAATAGTCCGGATCGTTCACATCCGGATTCTCGGTCAAGTCCATCGGGTTGATGTGGGTGGGTGAATTTTCCGAAATATAGATCACTTCGCCGCCCAGCATTTGCGCGAGCGCCGTATATTCCCGCTCCGGATCGAGGATGAGGATCTCATCCGTTGTGGACAGCACAGAGTAAATGATCTCGAGCTTTGCTGTGACACTTTTGCCGCTGCCGGGAACGCCGAAAATAAACCCATTCGGATTTTTGAGCTGTTTCCGGTCAAAGAGAATGATGTTT
>CACXGK010000270.1 GCA_902767115.1 uncultured Ruminococcus sp. | reverse complement strand
TGCGGGTGCAGGGCTGCATAGTCCTGCCGAGGGAGGTTTAGGAGGGGCGAGGAGCCCCTCCTAAGTCGGCGCAAGCCGACAAGTTGCCTTGACAGCACCGTGCTTCCCATGCTATAATACATATAAAGGCTCTTTGCAGCAAACTGAGGTGATGCTATGAAAAAACAACTACTTGCCGTGCTTCTGGCGCTTGGCATTGGGTTTGCCGTACCGCAGACGGTTTCGGCGGCGGAAACAGAGGACACCGACCCCGGCAATATCGGGGTCTTGCAGGACTATCTGCTCTGCCGTGCGGACACGCTCCCGAACGGGCTCGATCTCAATGCCGACGGGGAGATCGACGTCTTTGACTTAGCGCTCATGAAGCGCATCAAGAAAGCCGATACCCTCGAACCCAAGGCGACTGTCCACACCGGTGATGCGACCTTTTACGGCGGCGGCTACGTGGGCGGCTGTGCGATGCTCGACCCGGTTTCCACCGATTACTGGATCGTGGCGATGAATTACTACGACTGGAACAACTCCCAGCTTGCCGGGGCGTATCTCGAAGTCACCGGCGAGCTTGGCACCATCGAAATGCTCGTGACGGACGAGCTGCCCGAAGGCAAGAAGGGCGACCTTGACCTGTACACCGACGCCTTCCCCCTGATCGCACCGGTCGAAAAGGGACGTGTGCCGTGCTCCTGGCACATCATCCCCAGGGATACCGCCGCCGATGCGCCGTTCTCCTACCGGTACAAGGAGGGCAGCACGGAATTCTGGTGCGGTGTGCAGGTGCGCAATCATCGCTACCCTGTGACAAAATTTGAATACCTCGGTGAGGACGGACAGTTCATCGAAGTCCCTCGCCGGAATTACAACTATTTTGAAACGATGGACATGGGCGCAGGGCCGTTCACGTTCCGGATCACGGATATCTACGGCAACGCTGTTGTGGACAAGGATGTGCCGTTGATGGAACCGGATGTGGATTTTGAGGGCAGCGTCCAGTTCCCGGAGTGACGGCTTGGAGGAAACGCTATGAACCATCTGACCATCGGCATTCTCGCACACGTAGATGCCGGAAAGACCACCCTTTCGGAGGGCTTGCTCTATACCGCCGGGGCTGTGCGGAGGATCGGACGTGTTGACCACGGGGACGCCTTTCTCGATACGGATGCGATGGAGAAGGAACGGGGCATCACCATCTTCTCCAAGCAGGCAGTCCTGACAGTCGGGGAGATGTCCTTCACCTTGCTCGACACCCCCGGACACGTCGATTTCTCGGCAGAAATGGAACGCACCATCGCTGCCCTCGATTACGCCATTCTCGTCATTTCCGGCTCCGAGGGCGTACAGAGCCACACGGAAACGCTCTGGCAGCTTCTGACACACGTTGGCGTGCCGACCTTCCTGTTCGTCAACAAAATGGACATCGCACAGCGCTCTCACGCTGAGATTCTGGACGAGCTGCAAACACGACTGAATGCGTCTGTTGTCGATTTTACGCAGGCGGACGATGCCTTCTATGAGGCGCTCGGCACCTGCGATGAGACCCTCATGGAGCAGGTGCTTGAAACCGGCACAGCGCAGACGGATGCCATTGCACAGGCGGTCTTGCAGCGCCATGTATTCCCGTGCTATTTCGGGGCGGCGCTCAAAATGGAGGGTGTGGCGGAATTTCTGCACGCTCTGGCGCAGTTTACCTTGCCCCTTCCCGAACGGGAGGACTTCGGGGCGCTCGCATTCAAGATTACCGAGGACGACCAGGGCAAGCGCCTGACACACCTCAAAGTCACCGGCGGTGTTCTGAACGTCCGGGATACCCTCACCGGCACGGCGCCGGACGGTTCGGTCTGGGAGGAGAAGGTCTCGCAGCTTCGCATCTATTCCGGTGCGAAATTCACCCCCGTGGAAAAGGTGACTGCCGGACAGGTATGTGCCGTGACCGGACTGAGCCTCTCGTATGCAGGGCAGGGCTTTGGCAGTATGCAGGACGCCGCTGCACCGGTGCTGGAGCCGATCCTGCGGTATTCCGTGCAGCTCCCTGCCGATGTGCAGGTACACACAGCACTCATGGCGCTGCGAAAGCTCGAACAGGAGGATCCGCAGCTTCACGTCAGCTTTTCCTCGCAGTTGCAGGAGATCCATGTGCTCCTTATGGGTGAGATCCAGCTTGCGGTCTTGCAGCATTTGTTAGCGGAGCGCTTTGGCATTCGGGCGGAATTCGTCCCCGGCGGCGTTGCCTACAAGGAGACCATCTCCGACAAGGTCGAGGGCATGGGGCATTACGAACCCCTGCGGCATTACGCCGAGGTGCGGCTGCTTCTGGAACCGGGAAAACCCGGCAGCGGCGTGCAGTTTTCGACCGTGTGCCGGGAGGATGACCTTGACCGGAACTGGCAGCGGCTTATCCTCACGCATTTGCAGGAACGGACGCATTTAGGGGTGCTCACGGGGTCGCCCATCACGGACATCAAGATCACCCTGACCGCCGGACGTGCGCACAAGAAACACACCGAAGGCGGCGATTTCCGGCAGGCGACCTACCGGGCTGTCCGGCAGGGACTCATGCAGGCACAAAGCGTTTTGCTCGAACCGTGGTATACCTTCCGGCTCGAAGTGCCGTCCGGCAATGTCGGCAAGGCACTGACCGACCTCCAGATGAAGGGCGCCAAGCTCCGATCACCGGAGAATCACGGAGAATTCACCATCATCGAGGGCGAAGCACCGGCGGCAGTGATGATGACCTACCGCACGAGTGTCATGGAGTATACCCGTGGCAGGGGACGGCTGACGTGTACACCGGCAGGCTTTGCGCCGTGTGCGGATGCGGAGAGCGTGATCGCA
>CACXGK010000269.1 GCA_902767115.1 uncultured Ruminococcus sp. | reverse complement strand
GAATCCCTCCATGTACTCTTTCAGGCAGTCAGCCACAAGCTGAAAGTCCTCGGTACCGTATCCCGAATCTTCCATCTTGCCGATCTGAACAACGTCCTCATAAATGCTTTTGTGCGATATGTATCAGATGGGCGTATGAGTCGCTTAACTGGCTTCACAGCATTATTTTGCGGCAGCAGTTGCAGTACATGAACTGGATTCCTATGATTTCGTCACCCATTCTGTCAGAAACTGCATCTGTTCTTCGGTATGGAACCAGTGCTCACCGCCGGGCATTACCGTCAGTCCGGCGTTGTGATGCTGCGCAAATTCTGTGATGGTTGCAAGGCTTGTCAGCTCGTCCTTTTCGCCGTAAAGAATCTCGGTGGGGGTGCGCCATGTGAGCGGCTGCACTCTCACATAGCAGAGGTATTCCCACGAAAGCGTTTCCCCGAAATTCGTTTGTATCTCTCCTTGCTCTGCAAGCTCATGCTCGCTGACCCCAGCCCATTTCAGCATATCCAGAATGAGTTGCTCCATGTCCGTAATGGGCGAAATGAAAAACGCTTTGCTGATCCGCTTCTCCGGCAAGGCGTGCATCGCAAAAAACGCACCAATGCTGTTGGCAATGAGTATCACTTCATCGCTTTCTGCACACAGATGGTCAAAGAGATCTTGAATGGCATGAAAGCTGCGAATGATGTGTTCAATGCCGATATCAATATGAAACCTCTGTTGGATGGGTACGCATTCTACAAGACCAAGCGTGTATTTGAGGAACAGGCATTGGATCACTTCGCTCAGAAAGCCTATGCGTATGAGGTCGATAAGTTTATCAAGGCACATCCGGAATTCAAGCCGGAGGAGATCCAGGAAGTGTATGCATCGAATCGTTACGAGGATTTCAAGAATACGCCCCAGGGTCAGGCACAGCGCAAGGAGATCAGAGATTCAAAGATCTTCAAGGACTTTATGGATACCATTAAAACCCCGAAGGACATCACAGCCATGAACGACCTCGCTGCAAACGGCAAGCTGTATGGCTACATCAACGGACAGAAGTTCCAGAAGGTCGATGTCGAGGCACAGTATACAGCAGCACAGAATCGCATCAAACAAGCAGCGTCCCATGACAAGGAGGCACTTCGCAACGACTATGCGATCATGCTGACGGTATCGGCTCTGAAAACAACGAAGATCCATGTCGCTGATATGACCGTTGCGGATTTTGAAAAGTATACCGAGAAAATGTATGAGAAGAACGGCTTCCAGGAAATGATGAGCACCCGTACCAGTGAGGCACTGTACAATTTTGCAACCACCGGCAACGGTTTGGGTCTTGCGATGGAAGAACAGAAGGCAAGTGCGGAATTCCATAAGCATGAGGATGGCAAAAAGAAATCCCAGGAACAGCAGATAAACATGAACAACCAGAAGGATAAGAGCATGAATCCCTGACAGCTTTTGAAAGACAGACAGCTCTTTCCCCTTTGTGGGGAGAGGGCTTTCCTTTATAAAAATAAATTGCCTGCACCCAGAGAACGGTGCAGGCATTTTTGGTTTGGTGAGGATTTATTTCATGAGGTCCTTGCCGGCATTCCAAGCCTGTCCGACCTTTTCGCCGACTGCGTAATAGCCGTGGCGGTACTGGTCGAAGATCAGGGCGTTGACCTTTTCGGGGTCGATCTTGTCCTTGTCGCCGACAACGCTCTCGTCAGCGCTGACATTCACGATCTTGCCGACAATGGCGTGGAGGTTCGGGGTGTTGACCTCCTCGGCAAGCTCGCACTCGATGCTGACCGGGTATTCGGTGAGGATGGGGGCATTGACGAATTCGCTCTTTGCCGCCTTGCAGCCGCTGCGCTCGAACTTGTCCGGCATCTTGTTGCCGGTCGCAATGCCGAAGAAATCGGCGGTCTCCATATTGGCAACGTTTGCGATGTTGACGGTAAATGCCTTGGTTTCCATAATGTTCTTTGTCGTCTTGTGGTCGGCGTCGATGAACAGGGCAATCTTGTCCATGTCACAGATCTGCGCCCATGCTGCATTCATAGCGCAGGTGCTGCCGTCAGCGCCGTAGGCTGCGATGATGACAACAGGCATCGGGAACAGTGCCGGCTGTACGCCTAAATTCTTTCTCATAAATAGACCTCCGTTTCGATGGAAATGGTGTGCTTGCATACATATAGTATAGCACGAAATCCAGTTTTTGTCAATCGTGAAACCTGTCGTTTTTAACACGACTGCAACAAAACTGCATCGTTTCTGCAACAAACCTGCGGTATAATGCAGGTACAGTCAGCGAGGAAAGAGGGGAACGATATGGATTAGCCCATGACTTACGCATGAAAATGAGAATACAAAAGGAGAGATGGTCATGATAACAACAAGTGCCTTTGTGGTGGAATTTCTGAAGCTGTTTTTATTTTTGCATCTGCACTGGGGTGTGCTTGCCGGGGGAGCGGTGCTGCTCAATAAGCTCTGCAAGCTCCCGGCGGAGCTGTTCCGGAAGATGCTGCATTTTGCGGCGGTCTTTGCGATCATCCCGATCGTGCTGCCTGCCACGACGTGGGCAACGTCTGCGGCGGTGTGCATTGCGTTTGCACTGGAGAGCTATCTCGGCGCCCGGTTTTCCAATATGCAAAAGGACATCGGCATGAAGGAACGCTCTGACGGTGAGCAGCAGCGCAGTATGCTTTTGCTGTTCGGGACATATCTGGTTCTCATCCTCATTGGCTGGGGGGCTCTGGGACAGCAGTGGATCCCGGTGCTGTCGGTCGTGGCGTGGGGCGTCGGGGATGCATTTGCGGCGCTGGTCGGCAAGAAATTCGGCAGGCACAAGATCCAGGGAAAATGGATCGAGGGCAAGAAAAGCATCGAGGGGACACTGGCAATGTTTGCAACGTCCTTTGCAGCGACATTTCTGCTGTACCGCCACCACACGATCATCACAAACCCGGCGCTGACGGTTCTGGTGTGTTTCTGGATCGCACTGTTTGCGTGCATCACGGAGCTGCTCTCCCGGAAGGGGATGGACACGGTGTTCTGTCCGCTGTCGAGTATGCTGGGACTGATGATCCTCAATTTTGCCGCAGGAGGGATTTGAAATGCTCAGACATGAAAATATCAAGCGGATGTTCCGTTCTTCGCTCGTAGTCATCATCATTGCGTCCATCACCGGCACCATCGGAATGCTCGTGGACGGCATCCTCATCGGGCGCTATCTCGGCTCTGATGCGCTGGCTGCCTATGGACTCATCAGCCCGGCATTCCTCATACTCCATGCGGTCGGCGGCGTGTTCTCGTCCGGAATGCAGGCGCTTTGTGCCGGGTACATGGGCAAGGGAAAGCTGCGTGAAGCCAATGGCGTCTTTACCCTGACGACGGTTCTGACGATCGGCATTTCGGTGATCTTTGCAGCAGGCATGGCGCTTTTCGCAGACCCCATTGCCGCTTTCCTCGGCGCCAAGGGCGATGCCGCCGCACTCCTGCCAATGGCAAGGGACTACCTGGTGGGGCTGTCGTTTGGTCTGCCGATGATCTTGCTGCACCAGTGCCTGCAGCCCATCATGCAGCTTGACGGCGACAAGGGCAAGGTCATTGTCTCCACGCTCGTCATGACTGTGGCGGATGTGGTCGGGGACTTGCTGGTCGTTCATGTGTTCGAGGGCGGTATGCTCGGCATGGCGCTGACGACGTCCGTCAGCTATCTGGTGAGTATGCTCGTGTATCTGCCGCATTTCTTCCGGAAAAGCTCGGTGTACCGTTTCCGGCTGTCCGACGTGCAGTGGTCGGAAACGCTGCCGCTGCTGACCACGGGACTTCCGACGGCGCTCAGCCGTTTCTGCAACACGCTGCGCTCGCTTCTGCTCAACCATCTGCTCCTCGCACTCGCAGGCAGCGTGGCGGTGACTGCCCTGTCGGCACAGAGCAACATGAATAATTTCTTCTCCTCGATCAGCACCGGTATCAGTATGTCCACGCTCCTGGTGGTCGGCGTGCTGTACGGCGAGGAGGACAGGGACGGCATACGCAGTCTCCTGCAAACAGCGCTGCGTTACGGTGCGGTGCTCGTGAGCATTGCCGGGGCGGTGCTGGGCATCTTTGCACCGCAGTTCGTTTCGCTCTACATCCAGCCGGATGACAAGGCATATGCGATGGCGGTCGAATGCGTGCGCATCTTTGCATTCAGTATGCCGCTGCACGCACTCAATAACGTGTTCATCAACTACCTGCAGGGCACACGCAATCTCAAGCGCTCCCACTTGGTTTGCGCCATGAATGAACTGCTTGCCATCATCGCAAGTGCCTATGTTCTGGGGAATCTGTTCGGGGTGCGTGGCGTCTGGATGGCGTTCCCGATCGGAAAGCTCCTTACGCTCGTGACCGTGTTCGTCCTTGCCTGCATCTCCGAAAAGCGCCTCCCGAAATCCACAGGCGACTTCCTGTTTCTCCCCAAAACCTTTGACACGACGCCGAGCAGGGAAGTGGAGGTGCATTCCGCATCCGACTTGCAGACGCTCGCAGAGGCGATGGAGGACATGACGGCGGAGCTGGAATATGCCGCTGTGCGCCGGAGTCTGGGTGCGGTCTCGGATGTGGTGGAGGACTTGTTCCAGGAGGCTGGGTCGCAGAAAGCGACGCTTTGTGTCGATGTCCGGATGCGTGTGGAGGACGGCCATCTGCGCATCCGCATCCGGGATAACGGCCCTGCCAAGGACCGCAGCCTTGCCTTGCAGCAGATGCTAAAGGGAACTGGTGAGCTCAAATACAGCAATACAATGGACACAAATTATCTGTATCTCACTTGCAAGGCGGTCTGAAAACCGAAAAGCATCGCCATTTATCCGGTGGCGGTGCTTTTCTTTGCAAAAATCAGAAATTATTTTCAAAATCCTGCAACCGTTCGGCACTTTACGGGGGATTACTGATAGAACGCCGGAAATCCGGTAATGACATTGAGGAGGACCTACATATCCCCGATGCGCCGACAGTTGCTTGAATATCCAAACGGCATCTCCCGCCTTGCGGTGAGGTGCCGTTTTTGTGCGGAGAGGATTGCAAATGAGGCGTGCGTATGGTATAATGGTTGTAAGCAATGGGGATTCCTACAGATCATGAGAGGGAGGTCAGCAAATGTTTCACGCTGAGAATCTGAACGTAACGCTCTCCACGGGGGCTGAAATGTATTATGCCAAATTCGGCAGGGGAGAGAAGCGGTTGGTCATGATACCGGGGCTGAATATCGTGGACATGAACGGGACGGCGAATAATCTGTCGTATTTCTACCGCAAATTCGCAAGGGATTTCACGGTCTATGTGTTCGACCGGCGAAAGGGGCGTGATCCGGAATGTACGATCCGCACGATGGCGGAGGATCTTGCGGATGCGATGCAGACCCTTGGGATCACAGATGCGTATGTGATCGGCGTGTCGCAGGGCGGCATGATCGCACAGTGTCTCGCAGCCGAACACCCGGCGCTTGTCCGGAAGCTCGTGCTCGGCGTGACGGCGGCAAGAACGAATCCAGTGATGCGGGAAGCAGTCGGGGAGTGGCTCAAAATGGCGGAAAACGGCGATCTGCAAGGCGTCATCACCAAAAGCTATGACAGGATGTATACCGAACAGCAGATGAAGCTGTACCGCAGACTGCTGCCGTTCATGATGAAATTCACAAAATGCATGAGCATCGAACGCTTTGCCGACCACGCAAGGGCGATCTATTCGCTGGACGACCTCGATCTGCCGGGCAGGATCCAATGTCCCGTGCTTGTTCTGGGCGGAGCGCTGGACAGGATCACCACCGCCGGTGGCGCAGCGGAAATCGCTGAACAGCTCGGCTGCAAGCTCCATATCTTTCCGCACGAGGGGCACGCTGCGTACCTCAGCAAGGGGTTCAACCAGATGGCGTATGATTTCTGTATGGAAAACGACCCGCCTGCGTCCCGGTGATATACTGCCCTCTATTGCAAAGCACAACAATGTTGTGCTTTGCAGTCAGCGCAAGCCGCCAAAGCCACTATGTGGCTTTGGCAG
>CACXGK010000268.1 GCA_902767115.1 uncultured Ruminococcus sp. | reverse complement strand
TAATGCTGCGCTTTTTTCAGGGGTGAATTTCAAAAACAGTCCGGTGGACTGTTTTTGGAAGAGGGGCACTTTTTTTGCAAAAAAGTGTCCCTTCTTTCGCCTTGAAATGCTTTTCCTGCCGCCTATAGGCGGCAAAATGAACTTTATCGACAAGCTGAAGCGACCCGTTCACCATAACGGGTCGCTTTTGGTATCATTACTTCACCAGCTCACGCTTCATCATCGACAGATCAAATACATCCAGTACCCCGTCCCCGGTCAGGTCGCCGGCAGAGGCGCCCGGAAGTGTGGTATCCGGCACACGCAGGAGCCATTTCTGGAACAGCACCAGATCCTTCACATCAAAGGTGCCGTCTGCATTCACATCGCCACGGACTGCCTCCGTGTAAACCGCCTTGACAGCGGCATCGGATGCAAGGTTCAGACTGATCGTGGGGGAATTCTTGGTGCCGGCAGTCAGCTCAGCACCGCTGATCTCCCAGTGCGAGAATGCGCAGCCTGCCTTCGGCATTGCCGTCAGGGTCAGGTCATAGTCCGCATGGTACTTGCCTGCCCACTCGCTGATATCCCCAAGATGCAGCGTATTGAGGTCAACGCTGCCGCTCTTGGCATCGTTCTGCACGGTGAGCGTGTGCAGCGAGCTCGTCAGTCCGACTGCCTGCTTCATGGTACGCTCCGCCGGATCAAAACGGCTGTTGTAGAAATTCGTGATTGCCTCGTATTCCTGGTTGAAATGCTGCTCGCCCTTCTGTCCGGACAGGCTCCGGGACGAGAACCGTGCATAGGTATCCAGGATCTGCTGCTTATAGGTGGACTTGTAGAAATTGATGGCAGCCTGGGTCTTGTCCGTGGTGAAATTGTAGTTGGCAAGATCCATCATGGTTCTGGCGAACTGCTGGCTGAAATCCTTGTTTTCCAGGAGCTTCAGGAACATCCGGCAGAAATCGTCATCCTGCCTGCGGATGCGATCAAAGAGGTCGGCATCAGCGCTTTTCTCACGGCTGCCGTAAAGTCCCTGACCGGACTCCGTATCAAAGAGCACCATGCGCCACTTGCCGTCCGCATAGGGGTTGCTCTCGTCGGTCAGATTCGTGCGCCAAACGGCGGTATTGTTGTTCGGCCAGTCGTCATTGACCCAGTAGATCTGTGCTGCGAAATAGTCCAGATAGCTCTGGAGATCGACCTTTTCACAGAACTGCGCATAGCTGATGCTGCCGTCCGCAACGCCCTTCATGAAGGCGTTCCACTCCGCCAGATCCGCATCGGAGCCTTCCTCCACCTCACCGTTCTTGAGGAGCACAGCATCCGCCTCATCCACGCTGAAATGATCGTGGAGATAGGCAGCATCGAGCTTTTCGGTGATCTGGTAGATCCCCCAGAATTCACCGTCAAGGAACACCACGCAGGCATTGGTCGCCTGATACGCAAAGCTGCGGTCGGACACGAGTCCCTGGTTGATGGAATCACGGAATACGGCGTTCTGGTTGTCATTGCCGCCGTTGCGCAGCACGATACGCTCGAACTTGTCGATCACCTTGCCGTTCTTGGCTTTGGTGGCAGTGCCGTCAAAGAAGTCAAACGCCAGCTCCGGTGCGCCGTAATCCCGGCGTGCGTAGATGCTGAAGCTCTTTTGTGCAGCGCTGCGGGAGGCTGCGCCCTTGATACGGATGCCGACATTCTGCTCCAAAATCTTCTCGCCGCCGTCAAAGAGCGTAAAGTTTGCCACACGCTCCCACGCCTTGCCCTTCTGGGTGTAGTTCGCCTCCATCTCCCAGGGCATCTTGCCGCCAAAGCCGCCCCAGCCGCCCCACGGGTCAGCCGCTGCACCGCCGTTCTCCTCGTCATACACCTTGCCCAGGCAGTAGATACCGGTCTCGTAATCAAAGAGGTTGTCCGGGTCGGTCACGAGGGAAACGACCTTCATCTGCGGATAGTAGCCGGAATTGGTCTTGCCGAGGAAGTAGGTCTTTGTCACGATATCGCTGACACGCCCCTCGCCGTCAATGGCGACAGCACGGATCACAGCCGCCTTGTCCACGTTGCCGGAGGGCGCATCCGCACCGCTTGCCGAGATATCCGTCCGGGTACTCAGGCGGTTGGGCGTATCGGACATATCCGCAATGCTGATGGGTGCCGTGTACTTCTCCGCCTCCGCTGTCGGGTCGCTGCCGTCCGTTGTGTAATACACGGTCGTGCCAACAGGCGCCTGGATCGTGAGCGAAAAGCTCTTGTCATAAAAGCCGCTGTCAGCCGAAAACGTTGGTACTGCCACCGCATTGGAGCCCTCCGGGGACTTGTTGGCAGCGCCGGGCGTGCAGGCAAGCGTGAAGAATTCGCCGCTGCCGTCCGGGTACTGTCCGTAGGCAGTATCCGCCGTGATCGAACCGAATGTGAGAGTGTCCGCCGTATTGCCGGCAGCATCCGTGAGTGTCAGGGTCTCACCACTGCCGGACAGACCGAACGGCGCAATGGACGGATCCGCAGCCGCCGCATCACTGTCACAAAACAGCACCAGATGCTTCCCTGCCCCGATGCTCGTCCCTGCCGGGAAGGTGAAGCGATACGGCTTGGAAGCCTTGTCCGTGATTCCCCAGCCGGACAGGTCAACGGCAGCAGCAGAGCCGTTGTACAGCTCGATCCAGTCATAAAAGCTGCCATTTGGTGCAGGATAGGTCGTATTCTTGGAACAAACCTCGTTGATGGTTATCGTGCCGGCAGCCTTGGCATTCAGGGACAGAGGTGCTGCCATTTGCAGCACAAGTCCCAGGCAAAGGACTCCTGCGGCAGCGGAACGTCCGGGATGGAACATAAGTAATCGCCTCCAAAAGATGAATCACGTCTGTATTATGATAATTAAATTATACAAAATGCAGAATGAATTGTCAAGAGTCTTTTGAAAGTTTTTTCACCATGCCAAATGCGAAAATTCTACAGACAGGCAAATTTAAGACAAGAATCCACTCCGCAATGTAATAAAACTATGCATATCTACAAAAATGCAAAAAAGGGCGAAATCTGGATTGACTTCTTTCAAAACCATGATATAATAAAGAATGGTACATATGTTAAATGTACGTTAAGACAAGGTCATAAAACAGATCGCCGATACATTTTGTGAGGACATCCATACAGCCTTCCGGCGGTGGAATCCTGACAAAGTGTGCCGGAGCTGCACTGACCTCCCGCCC
>CACXGK010000267.1 GCA_902767115.1 uncultured Ruminococcus sp. | reverse complement strand
CTGCCAAAGCCACATAGTGGCTTTGGCGGCTGCTGCGCAGCCTGCAAAGCACAACAATGTTGTGCTTTGCAATAGAGGGCAGTATATCACATGGAGTGCTATTCCGTCACCGGGCAGAACAGCGTGTGCGTCTGGACTTCGAGGATGGGGTTGTGGGTACGTGCGAAATGCTTGAGGACCTTGAGCTCATAGCCGTCCTGCTCGCCGGGAATGGTGAGCATTTCGGGGGTCAGACGGTCGGAAAACGCACGAAGTCCCGTCCGGGTATCCTTGATGTACTTGCCGGAGGTCAGGCGGAACAGAAGGCTCGACATACGGTTTTGGAACCGGGTCGCAAAGGGGATCTTCTGTTTGAGGTCACGGCAGCCGAGGACAAGGGCATCAGGCTGCGCCTCCACGGTACGGCAAAGGCGTTCGGCATCGCTCAGACGGTCATTCCCGTCGGGGTCGAGCGTCACGACTGTGTAGTGAAACGGGAAATGCTCCTGCAAATACGCAAGACCCGTGCGCAGAGCAGCGCCCTTTCCCAGGTGATCGTGATGGGTGAGAATCACGGCGCTGCGGCTGGCTTCCTCGAAAACAGGCGTAAATTCCTGCGAGCTTCCGTCATTGACCACGATGATGAAGAACTCCCGCAGGGACAGTTCATGGAGCAGATCGCAAAGTATTTCATCCGGACAGTATGCCGGTATCAGTGCAACACGAATCGGTTTCATAGGCATTTCCCTCCTTTTCTATAGGATACCACAGAAAGTTTAAGATAACTTGAAAGTAATGTGATAAAACGATGGAAATATTACCCTCCGAAACCGCACAGATCCTTCACGACCTCTCCTGCCAGGATCAGCCCTGCCACAGACGGCACAAAGGCGAGGGAACCGGGGATGACTTTGCCGGATTCGGGGTCTTTGGGGGGATCGGAGAGTCGCTGAGGGGGTTCCTCGGAGTAGACGACCTTCAAGCCCTTGATGCCACGCTTGCGGCATTCGAGGCGCATGACCTTGGCGAGGGGACAGCCCTGGGTTTTGGAGATATCCGCCACCCGAAAGGCAGTTGGGTCAAGCTTATTGCCGGCGCCCATAGCGCAGATGATGGGGGTACCGGCAGCTTTGGCACGCTCCACGAGGGCGAGCTTGCCACTGACGGTGTCGATGGCGTCAATGATGTAGTCGTACTGCGTAAAATCAAAGCTGTCTGCGGTCTCCGGGAGGTAGAAGCAGCGATGGACATTTACGACCGTGTCCGGGCAGATATCCTGAATGCGCTTGGCAGCGACATCGACCTTGTATTGTCCAAGGGTGGAGTGCAGGGCGATGATCTGGCGGTTGAGGTTGGTGAGGGACACGGTGTCATGGTCGATCAGGTCAAGCGTTCCCACGCCGCTGCGGGCAAGGGCTTCCACCGCAAATCCCCCTACGCCTCCCACGCCGAATACGGCAACACGAGATCTGCGGAGCCGCTCAATGCTCTCCTCGCCAAGGAGAAGGGCGGAGCGTTCAAACTGTTCCAGCATGGTGCTCCTCCTTTTCGGGACGGGGGTCGCCCTGTTTCTGTCCGTGGTTGGTGATGCGGTCATTGTAGGTATCGAGGAAGTGATGATAGTCCTCGCCATCGTGGTAGGAAATGATGGTGCGCAGGTTGACGTTTTCGACGCTGCGGAAGATATTCATGTCGATCGCAGGGCTTTTCTGCCGCAGCTCACGCAGGAGCACCTTGACCTCCTGGCGTTTGGATTCGCCGATGCCGTCGCCGCTTTTGTCGATATTCTCGGTCATACGGCAGGCGCACTGGATGAATTCGAGGTGGTTGTAATCACGCCATGCAAGGATATCCTGCTCACGCACGAGGTACAAGGGACGGATGAGCTCCATGCCGGGGAAGTTCTCGCTGTGAATTTTGGGCATCATGGTCTGGATCTGGGAGCCGTAGAGCATCCCCATGAGGATGGTTTCAATGACGTCATCGAAGTGATGTCCGAGAGCGATCTTGTTGCAGCCGAGATCCTGTGCAAACTTATAGAGATGCCCCCGGCGCATCCGGGCGCACATATAGCAGGGGTTCTGCTCCATGTTGGCGACGACGTCAAAGATGCGCACCTCGAAAATTTTGATCGGAATGCCGATCATCTCGGCATTTTTGACGATGCGTTCCCGGTTGCGTGGGTTATAGCCGGGGTCCATGACGATGTATTCGACCTCAAAGGGAAACTTGCTGTACCGCTGCAAACGCTGCATACATTTGGCGAGCATCATGGAGTCCTTGCCGCCGGAAATACAGACAGCGACCTTATCGCCCTCCTGAATGAGGTCATAGGTCTTGATGCCCTTGAGGAACTTGTGCCAGATGGGGCGAGTGAACTTGCGGACGATGCTTTCTTCATAGGGATTTGGGATTTCCATAAAATCTACCTTTCTTGTCGGAATAGAGAAGATGCTCCCCCGAACCAACAGCGCCTTGCTGCGTCAGCAGGGGACTTTCCAAAGGGGGGCTCAGACGCTGCAAAGCCCCCTCCCCTCTGGGGGAGGGGGAGCGCTACGGCGCCATCACCACACCTGATAGTCCCGATCGACGAAATACACGAGCTGGGACATTTTGAGTTCCTCGATGGGGATATTCTGCTCCATCGCCTCAGAAAGCGCATGGAACTTTGCAGAAACGGCGAGTACCTGACGAATCTCATCCTCGGTGGGATTCTGCTTCTGGAGGTACTGGAACACCGCATCCTCGATATACCCGAACGAACGCACCTGCGTTTTGCGCAGCTCGACATCGGGCTTGCCACGCTCCACGACCGGCATCAGGCTGTCGCTGTCACGGAACCGCACGACCTGATGTGCCACGATCTCCGGCAGAAAGCTCATCAGCTCGATGCCCAGCGAATGCTGCGGCACACTTTCCACGATCTGGCGCTGCACCTTCCGGGAAGTTCCTTCATCCTGGATATTCTGGATCAGCCGGAATGCACGGAATGTCGCCTCGCCGACCTCCTGCTTGGTGAACGGACACGGCTTGTAGGTCGCTTCGTCCTGGATGAGGAGCATGAATGCCTTGTCCACCACGAGCCCCTTGGTGTCCTTGTATTTGAGGACGTCCGCATACAGACGGTCGGTGATATCCGGGCAGACAGCACCGTTGATACGCACCTCGCAGCTCGGAATGCCGTTCACGCTTGCGGAGAACATCCGGATCCAGTAGCAGCGCTTGGTGCCGAGATAGTGCTGGATTTCGTCCTTTACGAGCTCCCAGAGGTCAGTCGGCTCACCGATGCCGGCGTGAAGCGCACCGCATTCCACCGGCACACGGAATCGGTAGGAATGCCCCATGATCTCGGACGTGATCCAGACATCGCTCTTGCTGTCAAATGCCTGGAGAATGAGGGGGAGTACCAAAGCGGCATTGGAAGCCGCCTTCCGGATGGCTGCATCGGCGTCCTTGCCGACGCCGGATACCGACTCCACGAGCTCCTCGTCAAAGAACGGATGCTGTGCGATCAGCAAAAGCTGCACATTGAAGCCCTCGTCCGAATACCGCATATCCCCGAAATGCACGCCGATATGCAGGTCATGCTGCTTATAAACGAGCTGCTCCCCCACAAGGTCGCCGCCCGGTACGGCGGATTGCAGGATGGAAAGGATCTCGTGCGTATCGACTGTCGGGTCGAGGGTGACATCCGGCTGCGCATCCGGCATTTCCGTCTTGGCAGGAGCCGGCGCAGGGGTTTCGGTTTTCGGCTTCTTGAATGTATCAAACAGTCCCATAATGAACCTCCGGGTTTTGTGAGATTTGTATATATTAAGGATACCATACTTTGCGGCATTTGTCAAGGCGGCGAAACGGCGGCGTCAAAGCAAAAGAAAGCCCCAACCCCTCCATGCGGAGGCGGTTGGGGAACTGAAAAGCAGCTTAGTCACCGAAGGAGATACCAAGATCTCTTGCGGTCTGGACTTCCTGACCCTTGGGGTCAACGAGCTTCTTCTTGCCGGCGATATCGGCAAGCTTGTTGGCAGTGACCTTGCCATCGACGTAGGCAACGGTTCTGCCGTACTTTTCCTTAGCGATCAGCTCTGCGGCGTGAACACCGAACTGGGTCGCCAGCAGACGGTCGTAAGCACTCGGCGAGCCGCCACGCAGCATATGACCCGGCACGCAGACACGGGCTTCGATGCCGGTGTTCTTCTGGATCTGCGCTGCGATACGGGAGGTATCATTGCCGTTCTCGGCACGGTATGCCTCACGTTCCTTCTTCTTTTTCTTTGCCATTTCGGTATCAAAGACACCCTCTGCAACCGCCAGGATGGAGAAGGTCTTGCCGTGCTGGGCACGCTTGACAACGGCGTCACAAACGCTGTCGATATTGTACGGGATCTCCGGGAGCAGGATGATATCCGCACCGCCGGCAATACCGGAATACAGCGTCAACCAGCCAGCCTTGTTGCCCATGATCTCGCAGACGATGATACGGGAATGGGAAGCGGCAGTTGTATGCAGACGGTCGAGCGCATCGGTCGCAATATCCACCGCCGTATGGAAACCAAAGGTCACGTCTGTGCCATAAAGGTCATTGTCGATGGTCTTGGGCAGACCGATGACATTGAGTCCCTCTCTTGCGAGCAGGTCAGAGGTCTTGTGGGTGCCGTTGCCGCCGAGGGTCAGCAGGCAGTCCAGGCGCTCCTTTTTGTAGGTATCCTTCATGTTCTTGACCTTGTCCACATTGTCCTCGCCGATGACGGTCATCATCTTGAACGGCTGACGCTTGGTGCCGAGGATGGTGCCGCCCTGCGTGAGGATGCCGGAAAATTCCGAAGGCTGCATCGTTCTGCAAAGCCCGTGGATGAGTCCGTAGTAACCATTGGAAATACCAACGATCTCGACATTGTCCTCCCCGAACCGCTCGTAGCAAGCCTTAGCCACGCCACGAATGGTCGCATTGAGTCCCGGACAGTCACCGCCGGATGTCAGGATACCGATTCTTCTTTTTGCCATGATGAGTTCCTCCCTTGAATATAAATTTAGTTAGAAGTTAGGAGTGAGGAGTTAGAAGTGTCGGTGTCGCCTGCGGCGACAATTCTTATAGAACTGTCGTCACTACTCCCTTTATATCCTCACAGCACAAGGTCGCTTCGGATCAATGCAAAGCGTTTTCTCGCAGTCATATAAAATCCGTCCCACGAAGTGGGACACATTCACTTCTCACTCCTAACTCCTAACTGCTCACTTTTCTTCATACGGATACGCCTGCAGCAATTGTCCTGTTTCCTGCTCATACTCCGGCTTGGGGATGGGTGGGGTCATTTGGCTGCCGTAGGGGGTGAGCGGAACGGAATAGCCACGCTGCGGAGGGAGCATTTCTGCTGCCTGTGCGTTGCGGGCGTACTGTGATTTCTGGGCGACTGCCGCATCCGCCCGGCGCAGCTCCTCGACTAGCCTTGCAGCATTTGCAGCAGCACGGCGGGCTTCCTCCAGCTTAGTGGCTGCCTTTGCCTGGGCTCTGCGGGCGATCTCCATTTTATGGGCAGCCTTCGCCTCGGCTTTGCGGGCGGCGGCTTCCTTGCGGGCGGCAATGAGCTGGGCTTTGTGGGCGTTTTTGCGGATGTTGCCGGCTTTTCTTGCCGCAACCTCCTCCGCACGCCGTGCATTGTCCACGAGCTTCATCTGCTCCTGCCGGACTTGATTACGATAGACATCGTCAATATCGATCAGACAAAACGGACATTCCGTTGCATTATCAGCGATTTTAGAACCGCAGTTTTTACAGATCATGGTTGTACCCCTTTTCAAATTTCAGTTAGGAGTTAGGAGTGAGAAATTAGAAGTTGTGGTGTCGCCTGCGGCGACTTTTTATAGAAATATCGCCACAACTCTTGTTATAAACTTACATGCAAAAGGTCGCTCAGGGTTTGCAAAAGAAGCTATCCCTCACAGCAATTATAATCTGTCCCACGAAGTGGGACACATTCACTTCTAACTTCTAACTCCTAACTTCTCACTTCTTACTCTTTCGGAAACCCGATCGCAAAGAACACCGAGAACCAGTGCAGAATACTGCCGGCTACGACGAAGATGTGCCAGATGGAGTGGAAGTACTTGATGGATTTCTTCACGTAGAAAATGCATCCGAGCGAGTACAGCACACCGCCTACGATGAGCATGATGAGGCTGACTTTCGGCATTCCGTCCTTCAGGGGCTTGATGGCGAAGATGATGCCCCAGCCCATGAGGATATAGCAGAATGTGGATATTTTGCGGAATTTCTCCATGTTCACGGAATTGAGCACGATGCCTAAGACCGCAGCGCCCCAGACGATCCCGAAGATCGTCCACCCCAGCCATTTTGGTTCGATGCAGCACAGGGTATACGGCGTATAGGTGCCGGCAATCAGCAGGAAGATGGTGTCATGATCCATGATCTGAAAGACGTGCTTGGCGCCCTTTGGCGTGAGTGCATGGTAGAGCGTGGACATGGTGTAGAGAATGATGAGCGCAGCGCCATAAATGGCGCCCGAAACGACTTCCATAGCGCCCCGGTTGATGGCAGCGAATACGATGATAAGCACAGTTCCGGCAATGGCAAGCAGTCCGCCGACCCCATGTGTCACGGAGTTGAAGATCTCCTCGCCCAGGGTATAGGCACGTTTCTGCTGATTCTGTGTAGATGCCGGTGGTTGGTGCTTCATGGTGTTACAGTTCCCTTCCGTAGGTATTGATTTCCAGACGCTTCTGGAAAGCGCTTGCTGTCATAGGCTTGCCGTAGAGGTAGCCCTGGATGTAATCGCATCCCATGTTTTTGAGGATCTCGGACTGTCCCTCGTACTCGACACCCTCTGCGATGGTCTCGATATCCATGGATTTTGCGATCTTGATAACGGCAGAGCAGATCTCCTGTGCGACACGGTCGGTCTCGATCTCGATGATGAAGGAACGGTCGAGCTTCAGCAGTGTCAGCGGCAAAAGCTGGATATAGCTCAGCGAGGAATAGCCCGTGCCAAAGTCGTCCATGGCAAGCAGAATGCCCATATCACGCAGGGCGTTCATCTGCTGGACGGTGTAATTGATATCGCCGAGTGCCAGACGCTCCGTGAGCTCCAGCTCCAGATACTGCGGCTGCAAGCCATGCCGCACCAGAACGCTCTGTACGACCTCGCAGACATTTGCCTGGTAGAAGTCGCCGGATGCGAAGTTGATGGACATGACGATGGGGGAAAGTCCCATCTGCTGCCAGAGTGCTGTCTGCTGGACAGCCTCACGCAGAACGAACTGGCTGATATCGGAGATCATGCCGGTCTTTTCGGCAATGGGGATAAAGACGTTGGGAGAGATCATTGTGCCATCCGGCTTGATCCAGCGGATGAGCGCCTCGGCGCCCATGATCTTCTTGGTCTTGAGATCGACCTTCGGCTGATAGTAGAGCTGGAGGTGATGCTGCTCGATGGCGTAGAAAAGCTGTTTTTCCATCTCGCCCTGATGAACGATCTCCTCGTGCATATTCGCATCGTAGCCCATGATGTAGGACAGCTCGCCACGTCCCATAGCCAGGGCGAATTCAGCGTGTTCCAGCACCTCATGGAAGCTGTGACCGTCGCTCGGAATGCGTGCAAAGCCGGCAGAGCAGGTCAGGTTGATGGAGGAGAAATCGCCGGCGGACATGGAAGTCAGGTCGGCACGGATGTGTTCGAGAGTGCGCACAGGCATCTCGTCGTCGCCGTTGACGGTGTAATCATGCAGCACCAGCACGAAATTATCTGCACTGACACGGGCTGCAAAGCCACCGGAGGCGGTGTACTTGCAAAGGACGTGAGCGACGTTTTTGAGAATCTTGTCGCCGTTCTCGTAGCCGTAGGAGTCATTGATGATATGGAACCGGTCGATGTCGATGACGATGACCCAGCAGTAAGTACCCATCGTCTGGCACAGGCGATAGGTCTCCTCGCCGTCGTGCATGAGCTTGTTGCGGTTGGCAATCTCGGTGATCTCGTCCATAAATGCGAGCTTTTCGATCATCGCATCCTTGTTCTTCTCGGTGGTGATGTCAATGAGCGCACCGCCGATGATGGGCTTGCCGCTCTGGTTCAGGAGATTCTCATGGTAGTGGTAGGAGTACCAGACATAGTGCTTGTCAGCACCGGAGCTGATGCGGAGCTGCAAAAACCTCGGACGGCTCGACAGGGAATTCGGGCGGGTCGAGCGGATGTTTTCGAGATACTCGTCAAACAGGAACCGGTCATCCGGATGGAGCTTCTTGCGGAACTCTGCAAACGTGATATGGTCGGTGTCAATGCCCAGGAACTGCTGTGCCTCGTCCGATGCATAATACACGGGCTTGGTGCTCTCGCAGAGCAGGATGCCGATACCGGACAGCTTCATGGAAAGCTGATAGCGGCGCTGGGAACGTGTCAGATCCTCCGCCTTCTTCATGAGCTTGAACTTGGCGTCCTCCAGCTCAGTGGTTTCGAATCCGATGGAGAAATACAGAGAAGCCTGCGGTGTTTTCTTCAGCAAAGACGTTGTCCAGCTAATTGTGCGGCGTGCGCCGTTACGGCATTCGATGGCACTCTCGTAAATATCCTCGCTCAGCTCCTCCGCTGCATCGTGGGGTGAAATGCCGATAGAATGGAAGAAATTGCCAAGGAGGACAGCCGTATCACCGGGATCCTCACGCTCGTCGATGCCGAGCAGCTCGTCCATGGCTTCGTTGGTGTACAGGGTAGACAGGTCATCCGACCAGATGAAAGCCGGCGTCTCGACCTGGCGCACCATTTCGCAGATGCGGTCGATGTCCACGGCACTGTGCTGTCCCTGAAAATAGCGGACAACGCCCACCAGTACGATCGTGATGCAGATCAGCACCAGTACATACAAACGCAGCAGGAACATAGAATGGTCAGGATATGCCTCGACCATCAGCAGTACCCAGACAGACAGGACTGCAAACAGCGCTTCGATCCAAAGGATCAGGTTTTTATTCTGCATAAGATTCATGTTGCACCGGCGGCACGGTGCTCTCCCCTCAATCATCTTATATATGGAATGAAAAAGGCATTTCGCCGCAGTATGCCCTCATTAGTAATCAATATATACTATTATTATACAGCTTTTTCGCATAAAAGTCAATTGATTTTACACAATCGCCGCACAAAATTCAATCCCTCTTTTCGGTGATTTTGCCTAAAAATGAGACCCTGCAAACGTTCAATCTGCTGCCTTTCGGGACAAAAAAGCCATTTCTCCGCAAAGCAGAGAAATGGCTGACAAGCATATTCAGGGAACCGCATAGAGATTGGTCTCCCAAGCCGGGATGTACAAGCGATGGCGCAGGTACAGCTTATACTTGGGATTGAGATGCCGGATGAGGAGGGGCAGCTCAAAAATGTCCTCATTCCGATGATACACAGCGACCGCAAGCTTCGGTGCGAAATGCCGGATGGTATTGGCAGAGCCCCAGATCGCCTCACGCTCAAAGCCCTCGACGTCCATCTTGATGAAGGAGGCAGGGGCGCCGGAGAGGAGGGAATCCACGCTTCTTGCCGGGAGTGTTTCACCGGCAGGGGAGAGGACGGACTGACGTCCGGATTTGGAGCTGAAGGGAAGCTCAGTGTCCTTGCACCAGGCAGCGCACTGAAAGGCGCTGATGCGCTTCATATCGTTTTGCTCGATGAAACCCACGAGCTTCTTGAAATTTTTCTTATCCGGCTCGACCGCATGGATGGTGCCGTAGGAGTGGTGGGTGTATTCGAGGAGCTCCCGGATGGTATCGCCGTTGTAGGCGCCGAGATCCACGAAATTCTCCGTACGGCTGGGATGCAGAATGCCTTTGTAGATCTGTTCCGGCGGTGTGGTGATGGCGTCAAGGTAGTGGATGCAGCCGCTGATCTTGAACTGGATGACATTGAGCATCACCCGGCGTGACTCGTCGTCCGCAAGGCTGCGGTAGACGGTATTGAGCTCCTGCAGGTGCTCCATGCAGTAGTCATAGGTGAACAGTCCGCCGCCGATGACGGGCACATCCGGCACGTAGAGCGTGTGCTTGCGTGCAAGGATGTGGATGTAATCGATCAGCTCCGGGTAGCCGGCAGCAAAGGCAAGGACAATGACGAAATCCTCGACCATCTCCTCGACCTCGGACAGCTTGTGTACCCGGTATCCTGCAAAGGAATGCCCACGCACAAACGCATCACTGGCAAAGATACCAGCCACAGGGATGCCGTACTTCCGGAACACAGCCATGATCTTGGCAGCGCCGTCGCCCATGCCGTAGATAAAGATCGGGCGCTGTTCGGCGGCAAGGCGTTCCCAGCAGGATTTTTTTTCAGTGATAAGGCTTTCCAGCCCGGCGCCTCTTGGGGGGATTGCAGTGACATTCATTTGCGGAACGTTCCTTTCAGTGTAGTAAAGATTCAGCGTACATCAGGCGTGCGGATTCTCGAAATCAAAGAACCCGTCGTCCTGGTCACCATCGTCATGGTG
>CACXGK010000266.1 GCA_902767115.1 uncultured Ruminococcus sp. | reverse complement strand
TCGCCGTCTGCGGACGGCGACCAGGGCTTTCAGCCCTGGACCTGACCAGCTTTTTGAAAAAAGCTGGACCAAAAACTTTTGCGTTTACTTCACGCTTTCATGAATGTTTTTTTGACAGACAAAAAACGCCCCTGTTACGGGGCGTTTTCTTATTTCTGATAGCCTTTCAGCTCACGTTGCGCTTTTTTGATGCACATCCAACTGCGGATAGGGGATGGTCACGCCGTTCTGGTCGAATGCCGCCTTGACTTGCTCGTGCAGGTCGTAGTACAGCGTCCAGTAATGCTCGTGCGTCGTCCAGACACGGACATACAGCTCCACGGCGGAATCCGCCAGCTTTCCGATGCGCACCAGCGGCGCCGGGGTCTGCATGACGTTCGGGTGGGAGCGCAGGATATCCTGGATGAGGGCTTTTGCCTTCTCCGAATCATCCTCATAGCCGATGGAAAAGCTCAGGTCGAGCCGTCGGTTCGGGGTCTCGGTGTAGTTGAGGATCATGGCATCCGAGATCTTGCCGTTCGGGATGAAAACGGTCGTGCCGTCCTCACGCCGCAGCTTGGTCTGGAAGATGGCGATGCTCTCCACCGTCCCGGTGATGCCGTCAAATTCCACGAAATCCCCGACCTTCAGAGGCTTGGAAAACAGAATGATGAAGCCGCCTGCGATGTTCGAGAGCGAATTTTGCAGCGCAAGTCCGATCGCCAGTCCTGCCGTACCGATCACCGTGATGATCGACGTCATCGGCACACCGAGCACAGACAGCACGATCACCGCTAAGATGACGTACAGCACAGCACTCACCAGCGAGTGCAGGAAGCTGCCGGCGGTGCGCTCGACCTTGCTGCGGTCAAGTCCCCGGTTCAGAGCCTTCATGATGAGCCGGATGATGACCATGCCCATCAGGAACACCAGCACACCGAACAGCAGGGAAGGGAGATGCCCCTCCACCTGGTCGGCAAGCTTTGTGAAGATGGTGGTGACGTTTTCGGTCTCCTCGGTCAGGATCTCCGTGAGTTCGTTTTCAGTCGTCTGCATAGCGCCACCTGTCAGGAAAGTGCTTCGATGCCGGCAGCAAGCTGCGGATCGGTCTCAGGGTCACGGTCGGCGATCACGGTATCCTCGCCGGTTTCCACCACTTCGTCCGGTTCGAGTCCGACGCCGTGATAGCATTCGGAACGGGTCGTCTGGTAGGTCGCAACGGTCAGCGTCAGTCCGCCGCCGTCTGCCATACGTGTAGTCGTCTGCATAACGCCCTTGCCGTAGGTGGTCGTACCAATGAGCTTGGCGTCCTTGAAATCACGCAGGGAAGCCGAAAATAACTCTGCGGCACTTGCGGTCGTTCCATTGACGAGCACGACCATGGGAAGATCGATCTCGGAATCGTCGGAGTACACAGCCGTTTCGGTATTGCCGTCCTGGTAGGTCGCAGTGGCAATCACGCCTTCGGGCAGCAGGGGATCGAGGATCTCCTGGAGGGAATTCAGCAATCCGCCGCCGTTGCTGCGCACGTCAAAAAGCAGCGCATCTGCGCCATTTGCGGTCATTTCGTCCAGAGCCTCCTGGAACTGCTCATCCGTATTCTCCCGGAAATTGGTGATGCGGATGTAGCCGATATGCCCGTCGAGCAGCTCGGACTGCACGGTGATAAGGTCAAAATGCTTGCGGGTGATGGTGTGATCGGTCTCCTTGCCGTCACGCAGCACGGTTAGGCGCACCTTGGTATTCTCCTCGCCACGAACCAGATCGACCGCAGCGGTATACTCCATCTCGCCGATGTCCTGTCCGTCCACGCCGGTAATGACATCACCAGGCTCAAGACCGGAATCGCTCGCCGGGGAACCCTCCTCGACCTCAACGATGTCGAGATATCCGTCCTCATTCGGCTGCACGGTCACGCCGATGCCGACGGTCTTGCCGGATTCCTTTTCCATCAGGGCGTCATATTCATCGCTGGTCAGGTAGTAGGAATACGGGTCATTTAGTCCGTCCACGTAGCCTTTGAGGATGCCGTCAACAAGCGCCTCCTCGTCAAGGTCTTTTTCATAAAAATGCCCACGGACGTAGGTATCGAGTGCCTCCAGGCGGTCGTATTTCTCCGCCTTTTCCTTGACCGCCTGCACCTTGGTATTGAAGCGGCGGAGCGTCAGGAACGAGGTCACGATGAAGGTCAGGGCGCATACAATGGCGGCAATACTGATCGTCACGCCAAGGCTGACTTTTTTATTCATAGCGTAAAACTGCTCCCTTGGAATTTAATAATTGAGGTAGCCGCTTGGGTCAACAGCGGTGCCGTTCTTGCGGATCTCAAAATGCAGATGGAAGCCGGTAGACCAGCCGGTGGAGCCGACATAGCCGATGGTCGTGCCCTTGGTCACGTAGTCGCCCACGGAAACGGTGATGCGTTCCATATGACCGTACAGGGTGGAATAGGTGCCGTCGTCGTGCTGGATGATGACGTGATTGCCATAGCCGTTGCCGCAGCAATTCGAGCTTTTGCCGTAGTTGTGGGTACAACTGCTGACAGCACGGATGACGCTGCCGGACTTGGAAGCCACGACCGCTGCACCCTGATTCTGCGCAATATCGATGCCCTTGTGGAGCGTACCCCAGCGATAGCCGTAGGTACTCGAAATATAGAAGTGTCCCGGACAAGGCCAGCCAAAGGACGAATCGGAATAGTCCACCGGTGCTTCTGTCGGCGGTTCGGTCTGCGGTGCCTGGGTCTCCGGCTGCACCTGGGGTGCATCGGGGGTCTGGGGGCTCACAGGGGGTGCGGTGGGGGTGATGAGCTGTGTGGTCTGCTTTTTGGCTTCCTCAGCGGCTTTTTTCGCAGCTTCCTCGGCAGCCTTCTTGGCAGCTTCCGCAGCGGCAGCCTTTTCAGCCGCACGCTTCTTGGCAGCTTCCTCCGCCTTGCGGATCTCCTCCTGGATCTCCTTCTCGGCTTCGTCCGCTAAACGGTTCTGCTCCTCCAGCTCCTCGATGGAGAGGTTGACGTGCTGCTGCTCCTGTGCAAGACGCTGCTGCTCCGACTCCGATTCCGCATAAGCGACCTGGAGATCGCTCATAGAGGTCTTCATTTCGGACTGCTTGACTTCAAGGTCAGCCTGCTGCTGTTCCTCCTGCGCCTTTTCGGCTTCGAGGGCAGCGAGGTTCTCGTGATAGGCGTTGAGTTCCGCCTTCAGTCCGTTGACGAGCTCGTCGTCATGGCGAGCCACGCACGAGATCAGCTCATATTTCGACAGCAGATCATAGAAATCCGTTGCGCCGACCAGAGCGGACGCAAGGCTGTCATTGCCGTTGACATACATCGCACGCAGGCGGAGCTTGAATTCCTCTAAGCCCTCGTCGATGTCCTGTTCCTGCTGGTCGATGGTCTGCTCCATGACAGCAATATCGGCATCAGACTGCGCCAGGGCAGCCTTGATATCCTCCAGCTCGGTATCGAGGATCTGGAGGTTGCTTTCGATCGCACTGATCTTTCCTGCGAGCACAGACTGGTAGGCAGCCTCCTGCTTCTGTTCGTTGGAATACTGCTGGAGCTGTGCTTCGTACTCGGCGATCTTCTTTTTATTGGCTTCCTTCTGGGCTTCGAGCTCTGCGATGGTCGCAGCCTGAGCCTTGACGGGCGCCTTCTGCGGGCAAACGGTGCCGATAACACAGGCACCTGCCAGCAGGCAGGCAAGAAGCCGTTTGTGATTCTGTAATTTCATAATAAACCCTCATGTCAGCCATCCGCCGCAAAGCGGATGCACATCAGACGTTGATATATCTTCTGGTGCTGATCGCACTGCCGACTGCGCCGATGAGCGCACCGCCAATGACATAGCAGCTTGCGACCGGAAGATAGATGTCAGAGAAACGGATGATATTGCCCATGCCGATGATCGACAGCAGTGCCACCTGATTCTGGAGCGTGTTCACCACTGCATTATACACCAGAAATGTCAGGAGCAGAGCGATCACGCCGGCAAAAAAGCCCGTGACCATGCCCTCAATGAAGAACGGGAAACGGATAAAACTGTCCGTTGCGCCAACGTACTTCATGATCTGGATCTCCTCACGTCTGGAATAGACGGAGGTCTTGGTGGTATTGGAAATAATGACCATCGACACAATGATCATCGCCAGGATGATCGCACCCATGACCCACGTCAGGATGCGGCGAAGCTGCACCAGGACATTGACGAAATCATACGGCGCACGGATCGAATAGATGTGGTCGAAGGTACGGATCTGCGCAATGGTGGCGCTGATCTCGCTGATATCGCCGACCTTGATGCGGTAGGCATCGACCAGGGGGTTATCATCACCGAGGGACTCAAAGAGCACCTCGTACTCCGCCATATTCTCCTTCAGTGACTCGTAAGCCTCCTCCTTGGAATAGAAGCTGACATTGGTCACATTGGGCATACCACGCAGGTTATTGCCGATCTGTTCAAGGGCTGCGTCATCGGTGTCGTCGTCGAGGTAGACAATGACCTCATTTTTCTGCTCGATACCGCCGATGATGGAGGCGATGTTGAAATACGCCAGCACCGACAGTCCCACCAGCAGGAGGGACACGAGCAGCACGCAGAATGACGCAAACGCCATCATGCGGTTTTTCCAGACGTTATCAATGCCCTGACCGACCAGGTATTTAATTCCACTCGCTTTCATCAGCGCCTCCTATGATCTCATCGTAGACGATCTCGCCCTGTGCGATGTTGATGATGCGTCCGCCGAAATAGCGCACGAGGTCGTGCTCATGCGTTACCATGAGGATGGTCGTGCCGCAGGCATTGATGCCCTTGAGGAGCTCCACGATTTCATAGGAGAGCTCCGGGTCGATGTTACCGGTCGGCTCGTCAGCGATGATGAGCTTGGGGTCATTGACCAGCGCTCTTGCGATGGCAACACGCTGTTTCTCGCCGCCGGACAGCTCATTCGGGTAGGAATTGGTCTTCGCCTGCAAGCCGACAAGCGAGATCACATACGGAACACGCTTGCGGATATACTTCGCCGGTGCGTCGATCACTCGCAATACAAAGGCGATATTCTCATACACCGTCATACTCGGTATCAGACGGAAATCCTGGAACACGATGCCGATGGTACGGCGCAATTCCGGGATCTTGCGGCGTTTGAGCTTGCCGAGATGATAGCCGTTGACATAGACCTTGCCCTCGGTGGCGTCGATCTCCTTGAGGAGGAGCTTGATCATGGTGCTTTTGCCGGCGCCGGAGGAACCGACCACGAAGGCAAAATCGCCGTCATTGATCTTCAGACTCACATGATTGAGTGCATCTACACCGCTGGAATACGTGACAGATACATCTTTCAGTTCTACCATACAGTCACCTTTCTGTAGTTTTCTTGGACAAAAGTATAGCCTGCGCTCTGCCCATGGATCGCTGGGCAGAGCATCAGGCAAAAATTACTTAATTTGAGAATCTCTTAGAACTTTGTGGGGTTTGCCTGCAAATATTTCTTTACCATCAGGGCAATCTTGAAGATAATTGCATGATCGAACTCACGCAGATCAAGACCTGTGAGCTTCTTGATTTTCTCCAGGCGGTACACGAGTGTATTTCTGTGTACGAACAGCTTACGGGAGGTCTCAGAAACGTTCAGGTTGTTCTCAAAGAACTTCTGGATGGTAAAGAGGGTCTCATGGTCAAGGCTCTCGATGCTGCCACGCTTGAATACCTCGTGGAGGAAGGTCTCGCAGAGGGTGGTGGGCAGGTGATAGATGAGTCTTGCGATACCCAGGTTGTCGTAGCTGACAATGATCTTGTCGGTGTCGAACACCTTGCCGACTTCGAGGGCGGTCTGTGCTTCCTTGAAGGAGCGTGCCAGATCCTTGACGCTGGTCACAGCGGTACCGATGCCGACATTGACACGGGTATAGAACTCGCTGGACAGGGTGTCAGCGATGGAGCGTGCAAGCTTCTCCAGATCCTTGGAATCCACGCTGGACTTGATCTCCTTGACCAGGACGATATCGGACTCGGTGATATTGAACACGAAGTCCTTGTTCTTGTCCGGGAACAGGTTCTGGATCACGTCGTAAGCGGAAATATCATTGCTCGACACGATGCGGATGAGCAGAACGACACGGCTGATCTCTGCATTGAAGTGCAGCTCTCTTGCCTTGATGACGATATCGCCGGGGAGGACGTTATCGAGGACAACGTTCTTGATGAAGTTGTTGCGGTCGTACTTCTCATCGTAGTACTGCTTGATATTGGAAAGCGTGATGGCAAGGATGGACGCATACTTGGCAGCAGTGTCATCGGTGCCCTCTACGAAAACAGCATAATCCGGCTTCTGGTGAGCGCCGAACGGCTTGTAGGTATATCCGTCACGGATAAAGATATCATGTGTATCGCTGAGATCCAGAGATACAAACTCGTTGGTGGTGCCGACCTTGGTCAGGTCACTGCACGCAATGATGGTCGCATTCTCGTCCACAACGCCGATGGTAGCGTCCATGGTATCACGGATCTGATGAACCAGTCCCTGGAACAGTCTGTTGGACATAAGCTAACTTCCCTTCTCATTTGATATAATATACATTTTGAAACATAGCTACACTACAAAGGTCGTGTAAAATAATTTAACTATACAAATTGTAACAGAAAAACATTAACACAATATGAACAAATTGTTATTTTTCTGTTTCTTTTAGTGAAAACGGCGAAAAACTTGAAAAGTGTTTGGCGAATCATCACAAAATCCGGGGACTGTCTGTAACCATGCCGTAACTTTTATGGTGCAAGGTGCTAAAATGGGGGAGGAGGGCGCCGTAGGCGCTGTGCCCCTCCCCCAACCCCCTCCCCGTAGGGGAGGGGCATTACGCCTCTGCTTCCTTTCGCTCCATGCGCTCCGGGCAGTCGATCTTGAGGATTGCCATCGCATTGCGAAGGGTCTGGACAGCAGCACGGCAGATGCCGATACGGGATGCACGCAGCTCCTCGGTCTCAGCATTCTTCACGCTGCACGCCTCATAGAACTTGTGGAACAGCGCAGACAGCTCCAGTGCATACTTGGTCACACGGGACGGGTCATACGCCCTTGCGGCAGCAGAAACCTCTGCCGGGAATGCCGCAATGTGACGGATGAGCTCTGTCTCCTGCGTGGTGTCGCCAAGCGGCAGCTCACTCATGGGCTTCTCGATGTACAAGCCCTCCTCCTTCAGGGTGCGCAGGATGGAGCAAATTCTGGCGTGTGCGTACTGCACGTTATAAACCGGGTTCTGGGAGGACTTCTCTACTGCCAGATCCAGATCAAATTCAAAATGCGAATTTGCCTCACGCATATTGAAGAAAAATCTCGCTGCATCGAGCGGAATATCCTCCAGCAGCGTGACCAGACCGATCGCCTTGCCGCTTCTCTTGGAAAGCTTTGCCGGCTGACCGTTGCGGAACAGCATGACCATCTGCATCAGCACCACATCCAGGCGGTCGGTATCCACGTCAAGCGCCTTGAGAGCCGCTTTCAGGCGTGGAACGTAGCCGTGGTGGTCGGCGCCGAGGACGTTGATCGCCTTGTCGAAGTTTCTGGTCACGAGCTTGTCCATATGGTACGCAATATCCGGCACGATATACGTCGGGATACCGTTTGCACGGCGCAGCACGAAATCCTTGTCCGCACCGAACTGCTCAGCCTTGAACCAGATCGCACCCTCCTGCTCATAGGTAAAGCCACGGCGGGTCAGTTCATCAATGATGCGGTCAACGCTGCCATCGGCGTGGAGTGCGGATTCACGGTACCAGTTGTCATAAACGACACGGTAGCTCTTGAGGTCACGCTCCAGACCTGCGATATTCAGCGGCAGTGCATAGCCAACGAGTGCCGCACGGCGATCCTCCTCGGAAACCTCTGCCAGGTCGCTGGTGTGCTCTTTATAATAGTTGGCAGCGTGGATGATGATATCCTTGCCGAGGTACACGTCCTCCGGCATGGGGAAATCCGGGTGGTTGCCGTCCTCGCCGTAAATGGCAGCGGCAAGCGCCTCGACATCGTCTGCATTGGCAGCAAGCGCCTGCTGACCCTTGTCGCTGCAAAGCTGCATATAGCGCAGGGACAGGGACTTACCGAACTTCTCGATCTGGTTGCCGGCGTCGTTGACATAGAACTCACGCTCGGTGTGCCAGCCTGTCCATTCGAGCAGGGCAGCGATGCCGTCACCGAGGGCAGCACCACGGGCATTGCCGACGTGCATGGGGCCTGTGGGGTTGGCGGAAACGAATTCCACGAGTGCCTTCTTGCCCTTGCCGTCCTCGGACTTGCCGTAATTGTCCTGGTCGTCGATGACTGCCTGCACGGTATCCGAGAACCAGCTCCGGCGCAGGAAGAAATTCATAAAGCCCGGACCTGCAATCTCCGCCTTCTCAAAATACGTTCCGTCAAAGCTCATTGCGCCAACGATCAGCTCTGCAATGGCACGGGGCGCCATATGGAGTGCCTTGGCGGATGCCATAGCGATATTGGATGCAAAATCGCCGTGGCTCTTGTCAGCCGGCACCTCGATCTTGAAGCCCGGCAGGGGAGCGGCTTCGATCTTGCCTTCAGCGGTCAGGCTGCCGAGTGCCTGCATGAGAAGCTCACGCAGCTGTGCCTGAGCGGTTTCCATCATATTGGTCATGTGTTTGCCTCCTGATTTTTCATTTTACGCACATCGATGCGGATCTCGTTGTCGGACAAGAGGGTGGTATTGGCGTCCACGGTGTAACGCATGGCAAGCTTGCCGCCCTCATCCGTCAGCTCATTGCGGATCCACTTGGCGGAAACGCCGACGGCAAAGAACCCGAACGGCGTTTCGTAATGACAAAAATGCTTCTTTCCCTTCTGTACCACCAGATGGGTCTGGTACCCGCCGGTGCGGACGATGCTGACTCTGCCGTCCTTTGCGATGCGAAGCTGCATATCCGAGCCCTCCATGCCGGTGGCTTCGGACTCCTCATAGGCAATGATGCGTTCGCCTTCGGGGGTCTTGTAGTATTCGATCTCCGTGTCCAGCGTGGACTCGGAGGCTTCATTCTCATCGTACTGAATGCTCTTCAGTGTCATGATCCATTGTTCTTTCAAACTATCGCTCCTTAGAAAAATAGCGCTGTATCGATCAGATGCGGCTGCTGAACACCTGTCCGTTCACGGCGTCCGCCAGGAAATTCTTGGCGTTGTCACGGAACATGGACACGCTGTCCGAAACGTAATAGGTATTCTTTGCCTTTTCGGTGCTGTCGGTGAGCAGGTCGTTCTCCTCCAGGAGCTGCTTTGCGTACTGTGCTGCGGCTTCGCTGGCGGAAATGAGCTTGACGCCATCGCCCATGATATCGGCAATGGTCGGTGCAATGACCGGATAGTGGGTGCATCCTAAAATCAGCGTATCCACGCCGGCATCCCGGATGGGCTGGAGGTACTCCTCTGCGGCAAGGCGTGTGATGGGGTCATTGCGGTCGGTGTAGCCGTACTCGACCAGATGCACAAACAGCGGACACGCCATAGCGGTCACATCCACATTCGGATCAACGGTATGGATCGCCTGTTCGTAGCTGCCGCTGGCAACGGTCGCCGGGGTGCCGATGATGCCGACACGTCCGTTCTGGGTCGCAGCACAGGCTGCCCTTGCCGCCGGGTACACAACACCGGTAAACGGCATATCG
>CACXGK010000265.1 GCA_902767115.1 uncultured Ruminococcus sp. | reverse complement strand
TACCGAAAAGGTAAAAAACATAGACAGAAAGGATTCGTGATTTATGATGAACAGAAAGAGATTTTATGCAGGTATCCTGGGTGCCGTGCTCCTCGCAGCTCTGACAGGCTGCGGTGCAAATGCGGAACAGACCGAAAGCGTTGAGCCCGCACAGAGCATTGAGAGTGTTGACGAGGCAACCCCGGAAACCACCGAGGACTGCTGCGCTGACAGCGAGAAGGACTGCTGCACAAGCGGTGCGGAGAGTGTCGCTGACTGCTGCGGTGATACGGCTCCGGCTGCAAGCGGAGAGCTCGAAAAGACGACCTTCGAGATCGGACATCTGAACTCCACCGCTCACCTGCTGGTATTCGTTGCCAAGGAGGAGGGCTACTTCGAGGAGGAAGGTCTGGATGTAAATCTGACGCTGTTCTCCAGCGCCGGCGAGCTTGCGACCGGTCTGGAATCCGGCAAGCTGGACGTTGCACTCATCGGTTCGGTGCCGACTCTGACATTCCTCAGCCAGGGACATGATCTCACAGTTTTCGGCGGTGCTATGACAAATGGTCACGGCTACGTCATCAAGAAGGAATTCGCTGAGAATACTGATGTCAAGGGCGTGGAGCTCCTGAAGGGCAGAAATGTCGCATCCGTCAAGAACAGCGTCCAGGACGCAGAGCTCCAGATCCTGCTGAAGAACGCAGGTCTTGAGATCGGCGAGGGTGAGGATCAGGTTAACATCGTGTACTTTGACAGCCAGAAGGACGCCTATGCAGCCCTGGCAAATGCAAGCATTGACGCCGCTTCCGTGTACTCCCCGTATGCATCTCTGGCACAGTCCCAGGGCTATGAGATCGTTTACAGATGCTCCGAGGAGGAGGCACTGAAAAACCAGCCGTGCTGCCGTCAGGTTGCCGCTGCTGCGACCATCCAGTCCGCACCGAACGCCTATACCGCATTTGAGCGTGCGCTCATCAAGGCTTACAAGTTCACCCAGGAGAACGAGGATAAGACCATTGCTGACGTCAAGCAGTACATCGACATCGAGGAGGACTTCATCCGCACAGAGGTTTACGGCGGCTATGGTACGTCAAATCCTGACCCCGACAAGCAGGGTACCGCAGCCCTCAAGGACAGCATCGTAGAGCTTGGCTACACAGACGACTTTGATCTCGACAGCAAGTACAACACCGACATCTACAAGAACGCCCTCGACAGCCTGCTTTCTGAGAATCCGGATGATGCGATCTATCAGGAACTCAAGGCTCACTTTGACGAGTTCGAGTAATCGCTGCTCCCTCCCTTGCAATCACACTCATTGGTTTATAAAAAAACAGCACCAGACGTCCGATCTGGTGCTGTTTCTGTTATGCTCGGATCAGAATGCGCTTGCTTCCGAAACCGGTGCAAAGATGCTGTTTGCCTGCTCATCCGTCAGGTCAACGCCAAAGACTTCCTTGTAGTAGTCCTTGGTTTCCTGGGTGATGTCAATGTCTGCAAACTGCTCCGGATATGCGGTCTTTGCCAGCCACATCAGTGTGATCGGGGTGTCAATGCCGGGCGTGTAGCTTCTGTACATACCCAGCGGCATCTTGTACACACGCTTGTCCTCAACTGCCTTGATACCGCTCCAGTCATAGGTGCCGACCTCGTTGTTGTAGAGCGTGTCCGGCTGTGCGGCATTGAAGTTGGTGATGAAGATGAGATCCGGGTTCCATGCATACACCTGCTCCATATCGACAGCAGTCGAATTATCGGTGGTCAGCTCCTCGCCAACGTTCTTGGCACCGATCGAATCTGCCCAGTACTGACCGAAGAACAGCTTGCCGGATGTGGTCAGGTTCTCCTCGCTGTACTGGAACAGGAAGAAGGAACGTACACGCTCATCATCCGGAATGTCCTTCACACGTTCCTGCACCAGGTTATACTTCTCCTCGGAGTATGTGCGGCAGATATCCGCCTTGGCATTCTCCGGGAACATCTCACCGAGCAGGTCAAGCCACTGGTTGAGGGTCTCGATGGCGTCATACTCCCACTTGGAAGCGGAAACGGCAACTGCCGGGATGCCGACTTCAGCAAGCTGCTCACCGATCTGCGGTGCCTCAGCGCCATAGAACACAACGTCCGGGTCGAGCTTTACCACTTCCTCCACGTTGATCTCAGTGCCTTCGATAAACCCTGTCTCCGCATCGAGCACCTCCGGGTACAGCTCGCCAAGCAGTCCGTTCTGTGCCGCCTTCATGGAAACGTCAGCCATGCCCACGATCTTCTCACCAGAGTCAAAGAACACGGTCAGAACGGACGGCAGCGGATAGATGTTACCGACAACAATGCGGTCGATCTGCTTGGGCACCTCAACCTCGTTGCCAAGGTTGTCTGTGATGGTAATGGTGTCACCGTCAGATTCCGATGCAGCCTCAGCATTCGCCTCAGTGTCAGCTTCGGTGTCTGCTGCTGTCTCTGCCTGTGCCTCGGCAGTTGTGGTGTCCGCAGGGGCTTCGGTGGAGTCTGCGGTGCTGTTTGCGGCGCCTGTGCAGCCGCCGGTCACAGCGAGCATGGCAGAGCTGATCAGCAGGGCTGCGATCTTCTTCCAGTTTTTCATAAAAATACATCCTTTCTGCCGCATGAGTCATGCAGCTTTGCATTTATATACAGCGAAATTATTTCGCAGTATAGCATTATATTTTTGCTGTCAACCAATCCAGGCTCTCGGTCATATCCGGTATTTCGCTGCGGTAGATGCGCCCTGAAAAGCCCTCGTGCCCCAGACCGATGAACCTTGCCGTTTTCGGGCAGATCGGCTGGTAGAGCGGGTCGGCGATGATGACCTTGGCGCCTTCGAGCAGCGGTATGATATCGTCCTCATCACGGGCGATGCGGTCTTCACTGCCCAGGCAGCATTCCGCAAATTCCGTCGCTGCGATACATCTCGCATGGCGGCGGATGCCGGGTTCCAGGCTGATGGCATTTGCCAGACTCATGGCGGAAACGCCCTCGCCGATCACCAGAATGTCTGCATTCTCACGCTCGATCTGCGGACAGGCATTCTCTCTGCTGTCTGCGGCGATGCGGATGGATTGCACAAGCACGTCCGTAAATTTGCCATACGGTCTGCCGATCACGTAAGGGATGCCAAAGCGCTTTTGCAAGACCTTCGCTGCGCCGATACCGGCACGGCTCACGACAAGGTTGACATGAGCTGATGCTGCATTCTGAAGCGTTTCGAGCGTGTCGCCCATTGCCCAGTTGGAAACAACGGAAATGCCACGGCTTTCCAGTGCCGTTTTCAGATGCTCGGCACTGCCGTTCACACTGAAATCCAGAGGCGTGACGCCGAGCAGATTGACGGAGAGCTGTTCTGTTTTGGGGCGCTGTTCCGTCACAAACCGGTCTGCGATGGCTTCGAGCGCAACGGATGCACCCTGCACATAGGTATGCATTCCATTTGTATGGAAACCAAACGCCGGGATGCCTGTGCGCCGCTCCACAACACTTGCAATCGCCTTGAAGTCGGTGCCGATCATCATGGGGATGGGGGTGCCGGCAATGGCGATGAACTTCGGGTGGAGCTGCTCTGCGGCGGACACAATGTCGTCAATGAGCTTGTCGTCATCGCCCATGATGGCTTCCATTTCGGAGATGCCGGAGAGAAACACCATGCTGTCAAAGTCATACCAGCGAGGTTCGTCATGGGTGTTGTAGGTCGAATTGCAGCCGGATGCATCATGCATCACGGTCATGCCGCCCAGCTCGAACAGGGCGGAATTGACGCCGGACACATCGGCGGTATAGGTCGAAATGATCCTTGCAGTCTGTCTCATACGCAGCCACACCCCAATCCTTTGATCTGAATGAGCTTCCGGGTATCCTTCTCATGCAGGAAGGCGTCCTCCATGAGGGCAAGCATCTGACGGATTCCCGTAAAGCCGTAAAAGCCGCCGCATTCCACGGTGTTGACAAAGTACGGCGAGCTTGTGAAGTACGCTGCCTTCTGCCCGATGGCAAGCGTTTTTTCCTGCGTGCCACGGGGCAGCATCCGCATCTTGACCTGTACGGTCGCATAGACGGGCAGCTCCCCGAAATGCTCTTGCAGCCACATGAAATCCGCCTTGTCCTCCCCCGTAAAGCTGTCCGCATAGACCGCCGTCACACGGAAGCCGTGGGTCAGAAGGAGCTTTGCAAGGGACAAGGGGCGCATGGTCGCCGTGTAGTCAATGACGATAGGCGCATCGCCAATGACCGCCTTTGCTGAGGCGAGTGCCTGCTCACACAGAGCGATCTCCTGCGACCAGTCGGGCGCCGTGGCACCAATGGCGTCTGCATAGGCACCAAGCGTTTGTTGGATTTCCTCATAGTCATAGCTCAGCGGCAGATAGAGGAGCTTTTGCCCCAGACGCTTTTCGAGCGCTTCGCCGCCTGCCTTGCCGACCGGGTTGTAGCAGATGTTGAAAGCTGCCTCCGCCATCGACTGGTAGGCGTCGTAATCCTTGCAGTCGTGGATCTCGGTCACGGTAAAGCCGGCATTCTCTGCGATCGTGAACAGCTCCGAGCCCTTGTCCGTCGGCAGGTTATTGCCGATGATGTTGATCTTTTTCGGGTCGATGGTGCGGGGCTTGAGCAGGGCGTACAGCCCCCGGCGCATGAGCTGATCAGGGGTAAGCCCGCTTTTGCGCATGATGGGGTTCATGTAGCAGTCGGTAAAGTCAATGTCCGGAAAACGCTCCCGGAGCCGGTCGTAGCAGAGCTTCAGGTCGCAGCCGATGAAATGGTGGATGCAGCTCGTATACAGCAGCACGGCACGGGGCTTGTAGGGAAGCTTGTGCAGGATATCGGTCACGCCGTCAATGATTAAGTCCTCCATGTCGCCTTCAAGCACGTTGTTCTCCCGGATCTCGATGGTCGAAAAACGCTCCTGCGCATTCATCTCCGCCGCTGTCAGGACGACCCCTCGCAGGCAGCCTGCGGCACACGCAAAGATCTCGTGCGCCTGCGGCACCAGAAATCCTGTGTGGACGATATTCCAGGTGCCACGGGCAGAGCAGGAGTATTCGAGCTCCGACTTGAAAGGTGCCGGGAATTTCGCATCCCGGATGGGTACCATCGCACCGGTGGTATCGGTCAGCGGTTCGCCTGTCATACGCTTTAGCATGATACGTCCTTTCCGCAGGCAGCAAGCACCTGTCTGGCAAGCGTGCGGTACTCCCCTGCCATCTCGGAATCCGGGAAGGCTTCGAGGACGGTCTTGCCGAGCTCCTCCGCATCCTGCACGGTCTCACTTCTGTTGAGCGTGCCGATGATACGGCTCTCGATATCGCTGCAAAGCTCTGCGACCTTGGCGTCCTCGTTCTTGACATTGCGGCGGTTGAGGATGACGCCGCCGAGCTGTGCGTAGCCACGATCCTTGAAATGTGCAACTGCCATTGCGATATTGGCAGCGGCGTAGATCGCCATGTTCTCACCGGACGTCACGATCAGCACAAAGTCCGCATACCCGTCACGCATGGGGCTCGAAAAGCCACCGCAGACCACGTCGCCGAGCACGTCATAGATCACAACATCCGGCTTGTATGCGGCATAAACGCCCTTGCTTTCGAGCTTTTCGAGGGCGGCGATGATTCCTCTGCCGGCACATCCCTGCCCCGGCGCCGGGCCGCCTGCTTCCACACAGACCACATCCCCGAAGCCCTGACAGACCATGTCCTCCATCGTGAAGTCGTCCTTCCTCTGACGCACGAGGTCAAGGACGGTGGTAAGCTTGACGCCCGGATGGAGTGCAGCGGTCGAATCCGCCTTCGGGTCGCAGCCGATCTGCATGACACGCAGACCCATTTCGCTCATAGCGGCTGCCATATTGGAGATCGTGGTCGATTTTCCGATGCCGCCCTTTCCGTAAACTGCAAGTTTCAGCATGGTGTTCCTCCTTTGCTGCGGCGCAAAGTGATATACTGCGCCGCTAAAAAATAATTCTCGATATCCGTCGCATCCAGCCCCCGGAATACAAACAGATCATCATAGATCAGCTCCGCACGCCGGATGTCCTCGCATTCCACCTGAAAATACCCCGACGCAAGGTCAATACCGACCAGCACATCCCCGACCTGGTATGTACGCACATCGGGGCTGGCGCCTTTGGGGAGCTTGGCGGCGTGATAGCTTTCCTCTGTGATATTCGCCGTAATAACCTCTGCAAATGCCGCATCCTGCGTTTCTGTGAACGCATACTGCGCACGGAAATACGCATCGACTTCAAAGCCTGATCTGCGGTTCGGGGTCAGGGCGCTGCGGTTTTCGTTGTAAAGTTTCTGCCATTCCCGGATCATCTCCGGGGTCGGTTCCTGTGTGAGCATACCTGCCTCCTATCCGGCGAATGTCGCCTTGACGCTGCACCGTTCAAGCCGGGAAAGCGCTTCGGTCAGTGCGGTGATCTCAGCCTTCGGGGCGTCGAGGGTAACATTGATGATGTGGACGCCTGCCTTCCGGTAGGGCAGTCCCATGCGCCCGACCAGAAACCGGCTGTATTCGTGCAGGATGGCATTGACCTGTTCCGCCTGCGCATCGTCCGGAAGGATGATGGAAACGGTGGCAATGCGGTCTTCGTCCGGCGCCATCTCCACCGCCTCCCCTGCCAGCTCCAGGGGCAGAATACTGCGGTAAATGCGCTCGTCTGTCTCGATCTCGCCGATCACCGTCCGGACGTGAAAGGCGTTGCGGATGTTCTCCTCGGTGACGATGCGGTGGGTTTCCCCAAACAGCGCCTTGCCACGTTTGTGGAGCAGAAGCGCCTTATTGGAACGGCGCAGGGCATGGTCGGGGTAGTGCGTATTGAAAATGACCGTGATGCCCTGACGTGCAAGGTCGGACATGGTTTCGAGCACAATGAGCTGGTTCCGGAAATCTAGATTAGACTCCGGCTCGTCCAGCACCAAAATCTTCGGCTCCGCCGCAAGCGCTCTTGCGATGAGCACCATTTGCAGCTCACCGCCGCTCATTTCAGAGCAGCTTTTCTTCGCAAGCGGCAGGATGTGCAGCCGCTCCATGAGCGCATGGGTGAAGTCCACATCGCTCTGCTTCGGCTGCGAAAACACGCTCAGATGGGCATTTCTGCCGAGGAGAACCGTTTCCTCCGCCGTTGCCGCCGATGAGAAATTCCTTGCCTGCGGCACATAGGCGATCGTCTGCCAGAGCTCCCTTGCGGGGATGGTGCGGATGGGTCTGCCATCGAGCGTACTCTCGCCGGAGGTCCATCTGAGGAAGCCGAGGGTGCAGCGGAGCATGGTGGTCTTACCGGCGCCGTTGGGACCGAGCACGGCGATGAGGTCGCCGCTTTCCGCCTCGAAGTTCACATGATCGAGGATCTGCGTGCCGTCACGATAGCCAAAGCAACCTTCCTTGACAGCGAGCTTCATATCTGCCACCCCCTGCTCCTGCGCATCAGTACAATAAAGAACGGTGCGCCGATGATCGCCGTCAGAACGGAGATCGGGATCTCTGCCGCCGAGATGGAGCGTGCCAGCGTGTCCACAATGATGAGGAACGCCGCCCCCAGACTCACGGAAGCCGGAATGAGCGCACGGTGGTTCGTCCCGAATGCCATGCGGCAGATATGCGGTATGAGCAAGCCGACCCAACCGACCTGTCCACACATTGCAACACTCGAAGCGGTCACAGCGGTGGCGCAGATGATGGTCACGATGCGCAGCAGGCGGATATTGCTGCCAAGGGACTTCGCCTCATCCTCGCCGAGCGGCAGGACATTGAGCTGCCAGCGCAGCACAAACAGCACCGCAATACCGGCAATAATAAAAGGTGCGCCCCATTTGAGCGAGGAAAACCCGGCATTGGCAAGGCTGCCCATCAGCCAGTAGGTGATGGCAGGAAGCTGGGTTTCGGTGTCGGCGGTGAATTTGACCAGTGATACAAGCGAGGAAAACAGTGATCCGATCATGATGCCGCCCAGCACTACGCTGCTCAGTCCCCTGCCCTTCCCGGCGGCGGAAAGCCATGTCAGCGTAACTGCCAGAATGCCGAAAGCGAATGCGATCGCCTGCACACCCAGCAGTCCGCATCCCAGCAACAGCGCCAGCGCTGCCCCGAAGGACGTTCCGGATGCCACGCCAAGGGTATCGGGTGTGGCAAGCGGATTGGCGAACAAGCTCTGGAATGCGCAGCCTGCAACGGACAATCCCGCACCGACCAATGCTGCCAGCAGCACTCTCGGCATCCGGATGCTCCAGATGACAATGCCCATCTGCTTGTCCGGCTCAATACCGGTAAAATGCGCCGTCAGGACATTCCAGATGTCTGCGATGGGGTAGGAGATGCGCCCGATGCAGAGCGCCGCCAGTCCGCACAGGACAGGCAGGATCACAAGAACTGCCGCCCACGCAGGATGCAAGGCACCGACCCGGCTGCGTTTCAATTCGCACCCCCGGAAATGACGTTGGAGTAAGCGGTCTTAGCAGAAATGCCGTCAAGCCGTCCGATCTTGCCGGACAGTGCGCTGATCTCGGTCTGCGGCGCATCCACCGCCACACTGATAATACTGATGCTCCTCTGCGGATACGGGATGCCCATCCGACCGATGATGTATTTGCTGTATTCGTGGAGTATGGCATTTAATGCACTCACCTGTTCAGGATTCTCCACAATGATACCAATAATCGCAACTCTCGTTTCCATATAAACGCTCCCTTTTCTCAGAAATCACTATAAAAGCAGGCTGCCATGCGCCTATCGGAAGCGCACAGCAGCCATTTGTTGCAAAAATCAATTGGCGCACACTTCCGGCGCAGCAGCGCAGCTTTACCGTCAGGATACTACCATAGTATATCACATTTTCCAAGGTTTGTCAAGTGTCGCATTTTAGGGCGAAATGTACCAAAGACGACGGATTTCGACCGGATATTTTTGCAGTTAATTTAGGTAAAATTTTATTGTAATCTATTGCAATCCGGAAAAGAATGTGCTATAATGAGAATATACAAATAGAAATATTCCTCTCGTATTTTACAGAGAGGGCACCATAGGAGAAATTGAATGCTGACAAGAATCTATGAATGTTCCGATATTGTCATGGACTTCATCTTTTCGATGCTCCTGGCTCGTTATGTGTTCTTGATTCCGCCTCTCAAATCTCACAAAGCGGAGATCGTTTTTCCGTTTGTGGCGTGCTCGTTCGCCTGCCTGTTCGCATCCGTATTCGGGCTGGCTTCCGGACATTTTACCATGGGGCTGTGTATTGGGATCTACATCTTCCTTGCCTGTGAGGGGATGACCATACGCTATGTGAGAGCGTTCTGGTTTATACCGATCATGGGACTGGCGCTGGCACTTGTGATCCCGATGACCAGCATTCCCCCGAAGCTGTTTCAGATGAACACGATCGAGAAGGAGATCTATCAGCTTGTGCTCTATCTGGTGCTTTTATTGGCATTTGCCATTTTCATGATCCGCTTCCAGGGCTGGCGTCAGCGATTCCATGAGGATATGCGCCGCCGCAAGCTGGAGCGCTGGGAAATGACATTCCTGTGTACCATCGGCTCTCTGATGATGTGCTTCACACCAACGATCGCTTTCTATGAAGGGGAGCTTCTGACCGGTGAAAGCCGGCGGCGCTTCATGCATCTGACGACTGTCAGCTCGTGCGTCTGCTTCCTCGTCACACTGACTGTTATCATACTCATTATGCAGGGCAATAAGAGTGTCCATCTGAAAACACAAGTGCTCGAAATGCAGCACAATATCATCGTCGCTATGGCGGATATTGTGGAAAACCGTGATGAAAACACCGGCGGTCACATCCGCCGTACTGCCAAGTATGTTGAGATCATCGCCGTAAATCTCAAGGTCAACCAGCTCTACACCAATATCCTGACCGATCAGTATATTGCAGATATGATCATTGCAGCGCCGCTGCACGACATCGGCAAGATCCACATTCCGGACGCTGTCCTGAAGAAACAGGGACGCTTTACGGATGAGGAATTTCAGATCATGAAAAACCACACGGTTGCCGGCAAACGCCTGCTGACCCGTGCGGAGGGCATCCTCGGCAAGTCGAGTTATCTGGACATTGCCGTGCAGGTGGCAAGCTACCATCACGAATGGTGGAACGGCAGAGGCTATCCCGAAGGGCTCAAGGGTCAGGATATTCCGCTGTGTGCCCGGATCATGGCTGTGGCAGACGTGTTTGATTCCCTCGTGTCCAAACGATGCTACAAGGGTGCGATGAGCATTGATACCGCATTTGACCTCATCCGCCGTGAAAGCGGCACGCACTTTGACCCCGTGATCGTGGACGCATTCCTCGATGCCCGTGACGAGATCATTGAGGTGTATCACGAATTCTCCGAGGATCCCTATGCATCGTATGAGGCAAAGGAGGTTCCGATGGCAGGCTCCGCTTCCCCGATTCGCCCGGAATTCGATGCCGACTTCATTGCGACCCATACCGAAATTGCAGAGCACAACATCATCCGTTCCGACCGCTGCGGAGAACGCATGGTCAACTAAGCTGAACAGAATAACCAAACGACCGCCCACCTGTTGTCAGGAGGGCGGTCATTTTCTATCTTACTATATCATTTTCTGTTCAGACCGGAAGGGACGGAACCAACTCCACAACAAATTTCAGGATGTTGAGGGAATCCGTTGTATCCAGCTTGCCGTTGCGATCTACGTCAGCGTTCAGCTTCTGGGTCGCTGTCAGATCAAGGCTGCCCAAAAGGTAGCGGTTGATGAGGATGACGTCCATGATGTCCACACCGCTGTCCAGATTGACATTGCCGTAGTCGATGGCAGTCTGCTCGGTGGGCTCCTGCGTCGGCGCATCGGTCGGCATTTCGGTCGGTGCCTGGGTGGGTGTCTCGGTCGGCGCATCAGTCGGTTTTTCAGACGATGCCTGGGTAGCGGGCTCTGTGGGAGCATCGGTCAGTGCTTCCGTTGGCTGCTCGGTCGGTGCTTCCGTTGGCTGCTCGGTCGGGACTTCGGTCGGCTCGTCAGTCGGTGCTTCGGTCGGCGCCTCCGTGGGTTCTTCCGTGGGCTCCTCCAGAACGGTATCCGTCAGGAATACCAGATAATTCATGCACTGGTAGGACTGCCCGTTTGCGCCGAGGTTGAGGCTTTCGCCGGATTTCAGGTTTTTCCGGAACAGCCCGAACACCACATCATTACTGGTCGTCACCGCCGTGCGGATCTGTTCAAAATCCCCCAGCCAAGCCGGAACGGTTTCCACACGGTTATCCAGCCCGACGTAAACGGTGATATCCTTCTTGGCAGTGATGACCGCCTGCTCCTTGTCAGACGCCTTGGCATCACAGGGGGTGAGGAGGATCTCAGCGCCGCTGAGAATGCCAGGGAATGTAACTGCCGAGCATCTGTCGGTCGTTCTGTCTCCGAATACGGCATCGCCGGTTTCGAGCTTGTTGTCCACGCCCCAGCTTGCATAGTATGCTGTGTCCAGAATTTCCGCACTGAACAGCTCACCCTCGATCGGATCGTAGGTGATCGGTGTGCCGTTGAAGGCAACGTCGTCGCCTGCCAGTTCATTGAGGTAGAGCTCAAGGTTGGTGTAGTCGTCCGCAGACAGGCTCACGATGGCGCCGTCATTGGCATTTGCCGGGTCCAGACCGTGCTCGGTCTCCCAGGCATCCGGCATACCGTCACGGTCGGTGTCAGCCGGGGCGGTGCCACTCTTGAAGTTCGTACTGTTCGGATAACCGCCAACGTCAGACTGCGAGTCGATGATGCCAGCCAGACCGTCCTTGCTGCCCTTGTATGTGGTCGTGCCGGTCGAAACTTCCTTGTGATAGCGGCTGTCAATGTAGTCCAGTGCAGGCTTGTTGGCGCCGGCACCGGAGGTGTTGTCAATGACCTTCCGGTACGCATCCTCCGCAGAATCGAGCGTGATGAAATTGTCAAACCACGGGCTGTTGCTGCGGATGGTCGAGGCGTTGGCATTGTCGCCCTTGTTGCCGCAGACCGCCTTGCCGGAGCTCCATTCATCGGTATTGGCATCGATGAGGATGGAACCGTTCTGTGCCGCCTTGACATTGCCGGCGGCGTAGAGCATCTGCATATCGGAGGTATTCAGCTCGTTGCCGTCCACGGAAACGAGGTGCAGGGAGGTGTTGGATACGGGACCAGCCTTGTAGTAGTTGTTTACAAACTGCACACGTCTGGCACCGCCATCTGTGGTTCTGTCCTTCCAGTTGTAGACAACGTTGTTGGAGATGTCAAGCTGACCGCCGTAGGTCACGCCATCCTGCTCCATCGCACCGGCAAGTGACCAGTTACGACCGGTGTTGTTGATGAGGAGATTGTGGTGGAAGGAGCCCGTAAAGCCGCCGATCGATGCCGCAAATGCGTGGCGCTCCACGTTGCTGCGGTCGTTGGCGTCGTAGTGAACAGAATTATTCAGGGACTCGCCGATGATATTCCACTGGAAGGTGAGATTCGCCGCACTTCTCGACGAAAAGCCCTCATCCGTCGCCCACGAGATCGAGCAGTGATCGACAATGGAATGGTTGCAGGAGCTCATGCCCATGCCGCCGTGAGAGGTGCCGTTCATATCGCCGACACGCACACGGATATCACGGATGACCACATCCTGGGAACCCATCGCACCAAAGTCATAGTTGATGAGCGTGATGCCGTCGCCGGGGGCTGTCTGACCGGCAACATACACATCGCCGCCGTCCTCCGGAATGCAGAGCGTATCCGTCAGCGCAATGACGCCGCCGACATCAAACACGATCGTCCGGGGACCCTTGAGGGTGCAAAGACCGTAGCGCAGGGAGCCTTCCTTGCCGTCATCGCTGAGGTTGGTGACATGGTACACGCTGCCGCCCCTGCCGCCTCGTGCGAACCGTCCGTATCCCTCGGCTGTCGGGAATGCCGCACGAGCCACCTGAAAGCTGTAGACCGCACCAGGTACGGTGCTGCCGTCTGCCTTTACCTCATCCACACGCCAGTAGTAGGTGGGGATGGAGGAATAGCTCTCGTCGAGGGCAAACTTACTATCTTTCACGTTCCCTTTGAATTCCTGCGAGCTGGTCGTAGCCTTGGATACAGCGGAAAAATCTGTACCAATGTAGACATTGTGGCTCGCCGCATCCGCACCGGCAGTCCAGGAAAGTCCATTCTCACGAAGGAGATGCTTCTCCTGATCCGCCGGCGAGATTTGGCTAATTGAATGAAAGGGATCGGCGCCGTCAATTTCAAATGCATTGAGCCACGGCGTATTGAGCGAACCGTTGCCCTCTGCGATGATCTCTACTGTTGCGCTGGTACCGGTAAAGGTACCGTATGCGACACCGGCAGCGTTGGAATCTGCCGGACTTGTCGGACATTTCACGCCCGTTGCCACCGTCGTGCCGTTGATCTTGACGGTGACGGTGCTGTTGGTCACGTTGCGGTCGGCGCAGGCGTGCCAGGTCTGGATGGAATGCGTGCCGTCCGGAAGCCCGGACAGTTCAAGCTTTAGGCTCGGATTGCCGGTGCCGTCCTTGACCTTGGCGCCGTCCATCGTCAGCGTGGGTGTACGCTCAATGTCCTGAAGCTGGAGGGTCTTGTTATTGACCACATCGACCGAACCGCCGCTGGCAGACAGCTTGCAGGTCACGCCATTCACGGTGTAGGCATAGGTGTTATCCACGATCCAGTTGTTGGCGGTGCGGGTATAGGATGCCTTTCTGCCGTCATTCTTGTTGATATCCACACGGATGCGGCTGCCGGTCTCCGCCGCAGCACCCGTGATGGCTGGTGTGACGGACGGTACTGCTCCGAGCATCGTCAGTCCCATGGCAGCAGACGTCAGAAATGCGAGACATCTGCGCAGACTTTCTGGTTTTTTCATCTTCTGTTCCCCCTTGCGTCCAAACGCATCGGAGCAAGCCATTGGTTCTACGGCTTGCTTCATCATCTATGGGACTGGTTTTTACTTAAATTATTAACAAACCATGTCCTAATTCAAATTATAGCATCTTTTTGTGCCTTTTGCAATTGCAAATCCAACACTTTTTATGGTAATTTGAAATCTGTCCCCATTCCATCTATCACAGGCGATCATGTTTTTTCATAAAATCCTCTTTACAAATCCACCGAATTATGCTATACTTAATAAAACAAATGCAGTATCCATCTCAACCGGTACTGCGTATAAGGAGGTCTTTCCCATGAACGAAATTCTCGAAGCCATCAAAACCCGCCGGAGCTGCCGCAGCTTTAAGCCAGACATGGTGCCGCAGGAGCTCATCGACCAGGTGTGTGAAGCCGGCACCTATGCCGCTACCGGTATGAACCGGCAGTCCCCTCTCATCATTGCCGTCAAGGACAAGGCGCTGCGTGACAAGCTGGCAGTCATGAACGCCGCCTTCATGGGCAAAGGTCCGGAATTTGACCCGTTTTACGGTGCTCCCGTGGTGCTGATTGTGCTGGCGGACAAGAGTGCGCCGACTCATGTGTACGACGGTTCTCTCGTCATGGGCAACCTGATGCTGGCAGCCCATGCGGTCGGTCTCGGAAGCTGCTGGATCCACCGGGCATTTGAGGAATTCCAGACGGCGAAATGCCAGGAGATCCTCCAGGAGCTCGGCATCGAGGGCGAGTACGAGGGCATCGGTCACTGCATCATCGGCTACGACGCCGGCGAGCCCCGTCAGGCACCGCCCCGCAAGGAGGGCTATGTTCGCCAGATTGGAGAATAAATGGCTTGATTCCGAGCCATACTGTTTATAAATACGATATTACGGAGGTTTTGCAAATGCAGGATAACAAGTACAAAGGCACGCAGACAGAGGCGAATCTGCTTGCCGCTTTCGCCGGTGAGTCCCAGGCTCGCAACAAGTATACCTACTTCGCTTCCAAGGCAAAGAAGGAGGGCTTTGAGCAGATCTCGGCGATCTTCCAGCACACGGCTGACAACGAGAAGGAGCACGCCAAGATGTGGTTCAAGGAGCTCAACGGCATCGGCTCCACCGCCGAAAACCTGGCAGCTGCCGCTGACGGCGAGAATTACGAATGGACGGATATGTATGAGGGCTTTGCCAAGACTGCCGAGGAGGAAGGCTTCCCGGAGCTGGCTGCCAAATTCCGTGCGGTCGGCGCCATCGAGAAAATGCACGAGGAGCGTTATCGTGCGCTGCTGAAAAATGTGGAGATGCAGGAGGTATTCCAGAAGAGCGAGGTCAAGGTCTGGGAATGCCGCAATTGCGGTCACATCGTTGTCGGCACGCAGGCACCGGAGGTCTGTCCGGTCTGTGCGCATCCGCAGTCGTATTTTGAGATCCATGCGGAGAATTATTGATCGACTTTGTGCAGCATAACGAAATAAAATCAGAGCCATCGCAGGTCTGTTTCAAGTTCAGACTTGCGATGGCTCTTTTGTTTGAAATTACGGGAACATCGGCGGATACAGATCCTGATCGACCGGCGCATCGGTTTTGGAAAGCTTTTTGACCTTCAAAATCGCCAGAATGACCATCAGAATATAGAACGGGAAGAAAATCAAGATCCAGATCCACCCCTCCGCCGACAGGCAGAAGTCATAAAAGCCGTGGATCAGCACCGGCACCAAGAACGACAGGCGCAGCTCCCGGTCGGCAGTTTTCCGGTCGCCACGGGCTGCGGCACGTTTGGCAAGTCCGTAGTGCAAGCCCATGAATACGCCAAAAACCGTATGTCCCGGAAGTGACGTCAATGCACGCATAAGCGCTGTTCCAAAGCCGCCCTGGATGACGTAAAGAACGTTTTCGAGTGCTGCAAAGCCGAGGGACGCTGCCACCGCATAGACCACGGCATCGTAGGTGTAATTGAATTCCTTTGATTTCCAGGTACGCAGCTTCATGACAACGAATTTGCCGAGCTCCTCTGAGCCTGCAACGAACACAAAGTAAAACAGAAATGTATACACGATACTCGTCTGCGGCAGAAAGATATTAAGCACTGCCTCGCCAATTTCTTCCAGGATGGTCGCCGTGATGGTCGTCAGTGCGCCAAGCGCCGCAATGCTGAGCACCAGTCCCAGCGGTTCCTGCTCGATCTTGTCTTTTTGGCGGATATACAGCATCAACAGCAGCGCCGGAAGGAGCGCCGCAGACATCAGTAAATTCATGGGAAATCCTCCTGTTGGTCAGAATACATCGGATGAACTCTTATATTATACCATACTATTGCCAAACTTGCAAGCTTTTTCCGAAAAAAGAACAAAACCGGACAAACGTCCGGCTTTGCTCCTGCAAAAGTATAGAGAGAATGAAAATCGCTTATTTGATCGGCAGCTCCGTTACCAGCTCAACCACGTACTTCAGGATATTCAGGGAGTCCGTGGAATCCACACTCTTGTTGGTGTCAACGTCAGCGTTTGCCTTTGCGGTCTCACCAAGCTTCATGCTGCCCAGGAGGTACTTATTGAGAGCGATAACGTCCATGATATCGATCTCGCCATCCTCGTTCACATCGCCGTACTTGGTAGCTGCATCCGGATTGACGGAGGGCTGCTCGGACGGTGTCTCAGTAGGCTTGTCACTCGGTGTTTCGGTCGGAGTCTCGCCGGGAACATCCTGTGTCGGAGTCTCCGTCGGAGTCTCGGACGGTGTCTGTGTCGGAGTCTCGGACGGTGTCTGTGTCGGGGTCTCGGTCGGGGTCTCAGACGGTGTCTCAGTCGGTGTCTCGGAGGGCTCGACCGGATCCTGTCCGCCGGCTGCATTCAGGTTGACTGCCGGGGTAGCGGTCTGGGTGATGCCGGTGCTCATGTGATAGCCGATGGTCGCATAGGTGCCGTTCGCCGGTGTCTCCACAAAGCCCTGCGGGTTCGGAGAGCCGTCTGCATTACGCCAGATCTTGTTGAAATCGGTGCCCATAGCGCCGACCTCAAGCGTGATGAAGTCGCTGTCTGCAACCGTTACGATATCGCCAAGCTTTGCGCCGTTTGTCATGGCGGTTACGTCCTTGAGGAAGTAATACTTGCCGCCGTTGTAGTAAATGGAATTCTCGATATTACCAACGAGCTTGTCATTGCCGACCTTGATGCCAGGGGCATTGGTCTTGCTGACCTTGTCCACATTGTAGTAAGAAAGCAAGCCCTTGCCGGTCGTTGTCGGGGAGTTGCGGTAGATGCTGTAGTTCAGCTTGCCGCCGCCGCTCAGGTCATTGTTGTAAGCGGTGCAGTTCTTGATATCGCCGAATTCCGGATTGTTGTTATCCGTGAAGCCGCAGTTGAGATTCTCGAATGCAAGGCAGTTCTCGACCTGGTGACGGGTACCAACGCCGCCGCCGCCCAGCTTGAAGCCGTTTCCGTCCGCATCGCCGTAGCCACGTCCGTCCTCGGTAAAGCCGTTGCGGAATGCGATGCAGTTCTTGATGGTGACAACGCCGATGGGACCGGTTGCTTCCTTCGCATAGAGATCCCAGCCGTCGTCGGAGTTGTTATAGGAGATGCATCCGTCAAAGACATTGCCCTCGCCGCAGGTGAGCTTTGCAGCAAAGCCGTCGGCGTTCTCCTTGGTCTCCTCGTCACAGTTGTTCTTGGAGGTGCAGTTCTTGATGAGGTTATTGGTCGGCCAGCTTGCAATATCTGCCGCATCGGTTCTGTAGCGGGAGATCTGGAGACCAGTGTCCTCATTATCGTTGAATGTCATCATTTCGATGATATTGTTGTTACCGGACAGGAGCATACCATTGTCGCCGGCATTGTAAACCTCAAAGCCGTAGAAATGCCAGTAGCTGCCGTCGAGTACGATACCTCTTGCGGAGGTGCTGACGGTCTGACCGGAGAAGTCAAAGACAACGCCTGCGCCCTTGTACGGTGCGATGGTCTTGTACTTGCCTGCTGCGCCGCTGTTGTCCTGCGCAATGGTGATGGTATCGCTGAACGCATACTTGCCGCCGAGCAGGTAAATGATACCGCCTGCCGGCACCTTGCTGATCGCATCGGTGACATTTGTCGGATCAGCCTCGGTCTTACCGGAGCCAGTGCCGTTCGGGGATGCGTAAATGATCTGTACATACTCCGCATTGCCGCTCGGCAGAACCGGATCGGAAGGTGTATTGGTCGGTGCCTGGGTCGGGGTCTCGGTGGGGGCCTGGGTCGGAGTCTCAGACGGCGTTACGACTGTGCCGCCCTCGGTGCTGTAAACCATGTAGAACAGGTTTGCAGAATCCGCCTTGGTCAGGGTATGTGCGCCTGCTGCAACATCAGCCGTGATGATGCCGCCTGCTGCGGTGAGCTTTTTGCCGTCGAGCTTGATGGTTGCTGCATCCTCTACAAATACGAGCGTCAGCTTGCCGGCTGCCGGTGCTGTGAAGCTGATGGAGGTTGCAGTCTCCAGCTTCAGGCACTGTGTCAGGTTCTTGCCATCATAGGTCACGCTGCCCTTCGAGGTGGAAAGGTTGCCGGAGATGGTATAGAACGTGCTTGCGGTGCCGTTCTCGGTGAAATTATGCACATAAGCGGATGCAGAGACCGGCGTACCCGGCTGTGGATCTTCGCTCGGTGTCTGGGTCGGAGCCTGTGTCGGGGTCTCAGTCGGTGCCTGTGTAGGAGCCTCGGTTGCAGACGGGTCTGTACTTGCCGTGAAGCCGGAGCCGATAGCTACAATGGAATCCTTGTAGCCCACAAGCGCAGCCTTGAGCTTTTCATCGACCGTATAGCTTGCATCGTCTGTCGCATTATTGAATGTCCACTTGAAGTCGCCGCCCTGTACACGTCCGGCATTGGCAGTGACAGTTTTCACAGCCTCCTCCGGGGACTGTGCGGTGTACTTGTACATCACACTGGAAGTATCAAAATTGTTATAGGACGTGCCGCCCTGCTTGGTGGTGACAGATGCCGGAACAGTCTCGCCGGCGGTCTTGACTTCATATGCGTCAAACTCAGTACTGTTCTGCTGATATGTCACATAGGACTTGGTCAGGTCGCCGGTGACGGTGTTGTTGTAGGACTTGATGATACCACCATTCTCGCCGGAGAAAGTCCCCTCTCCCTCTGCGATATCAGAGCCCTGCATGGAGGCAAGCATCGGATACTTGCAGTTGCGGAAGTAGTTATTCTCAACAAATGCGGATGCACCGAGGGTCACGCCCACGCCGTACTTCGCATTGCCGTCGAAATAGTTATTGTAGATATGTACCGAGCAGGTGCGGATTCTCGGATGGCGGGAATCCGAATGGTCATACCAGTTGTGATGGTATGTGATATAATTCTCTGTCGTCTCAGACTTCATGCCCTGGAGGTTGCACTTGCCGTTATCCCAGAAATGGTTGTAGGAGTGCGTGATGTAAGTGGAAGTCTTTGTATCAAGTGCGCCGTCGCCCTTGACCTGATCGGCATCACTGCCGGCATCGCCGTAGAACATATCACAGTGATGTACCCAGATATGGTCATTTTTCTGCTGCAAGCCAACATTGTCGCCCTCGCTGGAATTGCAGTTCATAAAGCCGAGATTGCAGATCTCGACATTGGAGGAATTTTTAACGACCAAACCATAGCCATTGAATGTCGCATCCTTGCCAACGCCCTCAATGGTCAGACCGCAGGTCACCGTATCGACATACAGATCGCCGCTGGGCATACCGGACGGGTCGGTAACATTGCCGATGAAACGGATGCAGACCGGGCCTGCCTTGGTGTTGCTCTTGAGGTTGGTGATAATGCTCTGCACACCGGTAAGCTCCACATTGTTGCCCTTCTTGTCCGGGAGTGTGACCTTCACGGTGTCCTTGGTAGCGTTGGTCACGTAGATCACGGTAGCATTGGATTTGAGCGTGCCGTCATCATTGTAAGCACCAGAAGAAGTGCCGTTTACAAAGCCAAAGCCGCTGCGGTCGTGTGCAGTGGTCGTCACCTTGACCTCGGCTGCCTTGGAGGTATCCTCCTTGCCGCCGATGACCGGAACGATCTTCAGAGTGTGGCTGCCTGCCTTCAGACCCAGAGCGTCTGCACGGAAGCAGGATGCATACTGACGAATGAGCATACCGTCGATCTGTGTGCCGTCTGCATACACATTATAGCCGCTGGCATCGGTCACTGCCTGCCATTCTGCATATGCGCCCTCAGCGTAGCCTGCGGATGCCGTTACAGTAACGGAAGCAGTGCTTGCTGCGGAAGCGGTCAGGGTGTAGCTGCTGGTGAATGCCGGCTGAATGCCAGTGACACCCACGGAGCACATGACTGTTGCTGCAGCCAGAAATGCAGCCAGCGTTTTTTTCATGGTACTGATCTTCATATCAGATTTCCCCTTTCTATCTAATCCGGGCTCAGGCTATTCCCTATAGCGCATTATCCGGATGATTTCATTATAACAGATAGCAGAATCAATTACAAGTGGTATATTCGACGAAAAATATTATTTCATTTTGGTAATATTAAACAACTCTATCCATGTTTATCCATTTAACTTAACCAAAATCCAGACATAAGCGACGCCGGTCGTCCAACTTTTATGATATGCAACAATCTATTGCATTTTTGGGTCGCATTTTTGAAATCTCAACCCACAATTGTACAAGTCACCAAAAATCATTTGTGACATTTGTACGAAAACACAAAAGCTCGATTCTTGCTTGACAAAATTATAGAAAAATGATACAATTATAATAACATTTTGGGACTACAAGAATCTATTCTTACATCCCAGTACAAGGAGGAGTTTACTATGAAGAAATATGTATGTCCTGTATGCGGTTATGTTCACGAGGGAGATGCACCGCCGGAGCAGTGTCCGCAGTGCAAGGTTTCCGGCGACAAGTTCATCGTGCAGGAGGAGACCAAGACCTACGTCTGTCCTGTTTGTGGCTATGTGCATGAGGGAACTGAGCCCCCGGAGAAATGTCCGCAGTGCGGCGTTCCCGGCGAGAAATTCATTGTCAAGGAGAAGGACGCAAAGCTTGAATTTGCGTGTGAGCACGTCTTGGGCGTTGCCAAGGCTGTGACCGATCCGGAGATCCTCGACGGTCTGCGCTCCAACTTCACCGGTGAGTGTACCGAGGTCGGTATGTATCTCGCAATGGCTCGTGTGGCATTCCGTGAGGGCTACCCGGAGATCGGTATGTATTGGGAAAAGGCTGCATTCGAGGAGGCTGAGCACGCTGCCAAGTTTGCAGAGCTTCTGGGCGAAGTCGTTTCGGACTCCACCGAGGAGAACCTGCGTGTACGTATGCTCGCTGAGCAGGGCGCTACCGAGGGCAAGCTCAAGCTCGCCAAGCGTGCCAAGGAACTCAATCTCGATGCGATCCACGACACCGTTCACGAGATGGCAAGAGATGAGGCTCGCCACGGCAAGGCGTTTGAGGGTCTGCTCAAGCGTTATTTCGGCTGATCTTTTCTGAGGACCTGTCCACACAAGATGCCACGGCAGCTTGTGTGGACAAGTTCCGAACCATTCGGGGCAGGCGGATCCGTCTGCCCTTCTGTTTGTAGAGGATGTGTACAATTATTCGCATTTGTGTTTGTGCATTATCCCGATTTTTGAAAAAATTTCTGAAAAAGTGTCAAAATATACCCCCGAATCCTGTCTATATGGATAGAACGCCCTGCAACGGGCTTCATCCGTCGTTCCAGCACAGAATCAGGAGGTATTATCATGGAAAACTATCAGACAACACGAGAAATCATGTTTCACCGTATCCGCACACTGCGCAAGCGTGAGCACTATACACAGAGTGATATGGCACAGCGGCTCCAGATCAGCCGCCGCACCTATGCCAACTATGAGCGTGGTATCCATGCCATGCCTGTGGAAGTGCTCGTGGTGATCGCTGACACCTTCGGCACGACCCTTGACTATCTGACGGGGCGTGCATAAGCGCTCACGCTGCCGGATACGCATCCACCGGCAAGGAGTAATGGTATGCAAAAACGAATCGGCATTATCATGGGTAAGGTCTATAAAGAGGTCAACCGCCAGCATTTGTGCGGCATCCTCGAAGAAGCGTATGCACGGGGCATGAGTGCCTACGTCTTTACACTGACGGAGGAGAGCGCTGAAACCTCCATCACCATTGGTGAGAAAAACCTGTTCAGTGTCATCAATTTCGCCTTGCTTGACGGTATCATCTTCCTCCCCTATACCCTCGGCTCACGGGAGTATCGTGAGGAGATCCAGCGGTTTTTGCAGGAGAATTGTCCCTTGCCTGTTGTCCGGGTCGGCACCGAAACACAGCCCTTTTCTTCCGTCTGGTATCAGGATCGCAGCGAGATGGCGGAGATCACGCAGCACCTCATCGAGGCGCATGGCTGCCGGGATATGATCTGCCTGACCGGTCACAGCTACCAGAGCGTTTCGCACGAGCGTCTTGCCGGCTTCAAGGACGCCCTTGAACAGGCAGATATTCCCTGCCGTGAGGAGAACGTGATCTTCGGCGACTTCTGGATCTATACGGCGCAGAATCTCGCAAGAGAGATCGCTGACGGCATTCGTCCCAAGCCGGATGCGGTGGTTTGTGCCAATGATATCATGGCAATCGCCCTGTGCGATTCCCTGCAGGAGCACGGGCTCTCCGTTCCGGAGGATCTGATCGTGACCGGCTATGACGGCACGCTCGAAGCCCAGATCCATGTGCCGCCCATCACGACCTACCGCACCTCCTGGACACAGCTCGGACGCAATGCCTTCATGCTGCTGTATGAGCTGATGACCGGGGAGAAGATGGCACCGCACAAATTTGAAAAGGGTACTTTGCTCTGCCGTGAAAGCTGCGGCTGCACCCAGCCGCCGGTTCACACCGGTCTGAAGGAATTCAACTACCAGACCATGGAGAACAACTACCTCGACAACAACCTCTCCACACGGCTTTTGTCCTGCAACAATCTGGACAGCTTCGTGCGGACGATGTATGACAGTATGTTCGTCTTTGCAGAGCCCGATTATTACGACAAGGAGCAGTTCTGCCTGTGCCTGTGTGAGGACTGGGACAAGGGCTCGCTCCCCGATCAGTCCTTCCATAACTACCGCACACAGGGCTACACCGACACCATGACCCTCATGAGCTACAACGGCAGCCATATCGGCTTCCCGCTGTCCGACATGGTGCCGCCGGATCTGAGCCGCTGCGATGTGCCGAGTGTCACGTTCTTTACGGCGGTGCATTTCCAGGATCGCTGCTTCGGCTATGCGCTGCTCCAGTACCGTGAGGTCGTGGACGGCTTCAATGCGCATTACCTGCGGTTCTGCCGTGAGGTCAACAACGCACTTGAATTCCTGCGTGTCCAGAATGCCCTGCGCTCCCTTGCCTATCACAACCTGCTCACCCAGGTGCGTGATACCATGACGGGACTGTATAATCTCAAGAGTCTGCCGCATCTGTGGAGCGACTACGTGCAGAATGTGCAGCGTGCCGGCGAACACGCCTTCTGGATCGCTCTGTCGATCACCGGGCTGTACCGCCTGACGGAAGCGCACGGCTCTCTCGTCAAGGACAAGCTCCTGGTGGCATTTGCCGAACAGATGCAGAATGTTTGCAGCCACGGAGAGAAGTGCCTGCGTGCCGGTGAAGGAGACTTCCTCATCCTCGGCAGCGAACCGGCTTCCTCGCATTATCACAATCTGCTCGTGCAGAATCTGCGTGAGCAGTTTGAGCAGTACCAGACCTCACTCGGTCAGACGCATCTGCCGCTGCAATACGCCATTGCGCTCGAAGAACGGATGCCCCGTGCTGCACAGGAGGCTGAAAAGGCTGCCCTTGCACTGCTGTCCAAAGCCAAGGCAAGCCAGCCGACCTACTCCGAACAGCTCCATTATGCAGACCTTGCGGAGCTTCGCCGCAGCATTTACAAGAATCCGGAGCGTGACTGGTCGCTTGCGACGTGTGCAGAGCTGCTGAACATTTCCAGCTCCTATTTCCACCGCATCTACCAGAAGGCGTTCGGTGTGAGCTGCGCCAGCGATATCCACCGCAGCAAGCTTGAACACGCAAAATTCCTGCTTCTCCACACATCTGATACCTTACAGGAGATTGCCGGGAAATGCGGCTATGATTACTCACATTTCATGCGAACCTTCAAGAAGGAATTCGGCATGACCCCGACGGAATACCGGCGTGGCAAGACGGAGGGTTAAACAAGCCCTGGCACCAATCAAAAATAACGGGAGCGGCTCTATGTGAGCTGCTCCCGTTTGTCTTGTGAATTTCCTGTCAGCGCATGGAAACCAGACGCTTGAGGAGAGACAGGTCGAATACATCCACTGCCCCGTCGCCGTCAACATCCGCTGCGTCAAACTGCGCTGCGGTAAAGGACTGCATTTGCAGCAGATACTTCTGCAATGCCACGATGTCCACAACATTCACAGAACCGTCCTGCACAATGTCGCCGTGAGTGGGCGTGGAAGGCTGCGGTTCGGTCGGGGTGGTCGGCTCGGTGGGGAAGGTCGTGGTCTTGGTCGTGGTCGATGTCGAGGCTGTCGTTTCGGATGTCGAGGTTGCTGTCGTTGTCGAGGTTGCTGTGGTCGAAGTGGTCGTGGTGGTTGTTGTTGTCGTAGTTGTGGTTGTCGTCGTTGTTGTAGTCGCAGCGGTCGTGGTCTCAGTGCTCAGATTCCACTTCTGGCAGGCATTGCCGTTCGGCGACCACTGCTGGACATTGGCGCCGGAATCCTTGCTTGCGGCGGAAACCTCCACAAGTGCTTTGTCCGCAGACGCATGGGTGATGATGCCGTAGGAACCATCAAGGTTCTTCGTGAAGCGGAACAGCATTGCGCTGTCCTGTGTCGAGTAGGTCACGATGTCGATATTGCCGCCGTCTGCGCTGCTCTCCGCCTTCATAACGTAGGTCTGATCCTGTGCGCTGCGGATGTAGTAGTAATTGCCGGAACCAAACGCCTTGAGGAGCCATTTCTGGCAGTCATAGCCGTTGGAACCCCACTGCTGCACATTGGTATTGTCCGCCATGACACCGCCCTCGGCATCCATGACGAGCCCGGAATTGACATTCGAGAAGGTGTACTGCACGCTGGTATCCATTGCCACACCGGGGTCAGTGACCGGAACGAGCTTCCAGTCCTGGCAGTTGGCACCGTTGACAGTCCATTCCTGCACATTGGCGCCGTAATCGTGGCTGCCGCCGGCAACCTCAACAGCAGATTTCTCCGATGCAACCTTGGTGCGGATCTTGTAGGAGCCGTCATCATTTTTGGTCAGCATAAATTTCTGATTGTCTGCACCCTTGTACTGATAAATGGCGATATTCGTACCGTCTGCGGACTTTTTGCCGTCCACGTCAAGCACATAGGTGCCGCCGTCACCCACGCAGGAGGCGATGTAGTAATAGCCATCGCCTGCGCTGTAGAGCTTCCAGGTATTCCATGCACCGGAGCCGTTGGTGCCGTCACCGTTTGCCTCCCACTGCTGCACATTGGTGCTGTTCGCAGCGGCGCCGTTTGCGACCTCCAGATACAGACCACTCGACACATTCTGGAACATATACGCTGCACCCTCCGTAAAACTTGCGGCTGTGTAGGTGTCGGTCGGTGTCGGGGTAGGTGTGGTCGAGCTGCCGCCGCCGGAGGTATTCGGGATGGACGGGCTGGACTTCTGGCTCACGCCGGAGGTGAAGTGATAGCCGATGCTCTTATAGGTTCCCTTAGTCTCTGCAAAGCCGCCGAAATTCGGGGAATTATCGGAATTTCTTGCCTTCTTGTGGAAATCCGTTCCCATGCCGTCAATGGAAAGCGTTGTAAATTCCGAATCCGAGACTGAAACACTCGTGCCGGACTTGACCGCACTGCCGGGGCCGGTGAACGAGCCGTAGTAATAGCCGCCGTTGTAATACAGCGTATTCTTCATCACGCCCTTGAACTTGTCCGGTCCGGTCGCAATACCGGCAGCATTGGTCTTGGTGACCTTGGAGGTGTTGAAGTAGGACACGAGTCCGGTCATGGCAGCGCTGCTGCTGCTGCGGTATACAAGATAATTCGCCTTGCCGTTGCCGCCGAGGTTGTTATTGTAGCCGGTGCAGTTGGTCATGACGCCGAATTCGGGATTATTATTGTCCGTGAAGCCGCAGTTGAGATTCTCGAAGGCAAGGCAGTTCTCCACGACATGGCGTGTTCCGACACCGCCGCCGCCGAGCTTGAAGCCGTTGCCATCGCAGTCGCCGTAGCCCTTGCCAGTCTCCGTAAAGCCGTTGCGGAATGCCACGCAGTTGCGGATGGTAACAACGCCGATGGGGCCGGTTTCGGACTTTGCGTAGAGATCCCAGCCGTCATCGGAATTGTTGTAGGAGAAGCAGCCGTCAAAGACATTCCCCTGTCCGCAGGTCAGCTTTGCGGCAAAGCCGTCGGCGTTTTCCATGGTGGCGGAGTCGCAGTTGTTCTTCGAGGTACAGTTCTTGACGAGATTGTCCGTCGGCCAGTCAGAAATGCTCGACGCCGTACTGCGGTAACGGGAGATCTGCAAGCCCGTATCCTGGTTCTCACTGAAGATCATGTTCTCGACGATGTTATGATTGCCGGCAAGGAGCATACCGTTGTCGCCGGCTTTTGTCACGGTAAAGCCGTAAAAATGCCAATAGCTGCCGTCGAGAATGATGCCGTAATTGGAGCTGCTGGTGCTCTCACCGGAGAAATCGAACGTGACCGCTGCGCCGTTGTAGGCGGCAATGGTCTTGTACTTGCCGGAGGAGCCGTTGTTGGAATTCTCGATCTTGATGGGGCTGGAGAACTTGTACGTTCCCTCCAGCAAGTAGATATAACCGCCGGCAGGAACGGAGGTGATCGCCTTGGCGACCGTGGTCGGGCTCGAAGCGGAGGAGCCGTCACCGCTGCCGCTTGGTGAGCAGTAGATGACGTTCGAGGCAGCCGATGCCGTCAGCGTTTCCGGCAAGCCGGACGCAGGCAGCACCAATGCCGCAGCCGACAGAAGCGCCGCTGTGCATCTGCGGAACCATGAAGTATGCATAGAAACACCCTTTCTGTGACACATTACACACAATGCACGCTGCACTGTTCGTGATGTAATCGTGTCCTTTCTCTGTATAGAAACATTATAACAAAATCTTCATAAGTTTGCAACCCGTATATTTCACAATAAATATAACTAATAATTGTAGGGTATGCACAAAGCTCTCAAAACATGACGAATGGTCAGATTTTCGACGCTTTCCAGAAACCATCGGGTCTTGTTTTTTCGGGATGGGTATGCTATAATAGTAGCAAACAATCACAGGAGGTCGCAGGATGAAATACGAGGACGGACAATGGTTTATGCAGGGCGTATCCCGGAATCACCCGGACAGGCTCAAAAGCCCGGACGAGCTGATCGCATTTGTCGATCGGGTGGGATTTCTGCCGCTGTTTGGCAATGAGATCGACGGGTTCTCGGTCGAGGACTGGGTCTGCCCATCGGACTGGTGGACGGAAAATCCGGAGACTGACCCGTGGGAATGGCGCTGTATTGCGGCAAGAAGCGGCAAGGTCGCCTATGGGAAATTCTTTGGCAAGAAGGCAGGCTTTGTGTCGCTCAAATGGCTTCCCTGCTTTGTAAACTACCGCCGGGACGGCTATGATTTCGACAGCCGCTACGAGGAAGGTCTCGCCAAACGGCGTGAGCATCTCATCATGGAACTCTTTGAAAGCCACGAGGAGCTGGCATCCTATGAGATCAAGAGCATGGCAGGCTTCGGCAAGGGCGGCGAGAAGAATTTCAGCGGCATCGTCACCGACCTGCAAATGCAGATGTACCTGACGATCACGGATTTCCGCCGCCGCAAGAATAAGCGTGGTCAGGAATACGGTATGCCCGTGACCGTTTATGCAACACCCGAAACCCTCTACGGCGAGGAGCTCGTCACCAGCGCCTACCGGGAGGAACCGGAGGAAAGCTGGCAGAAGATCCTGCGTCATATGGAGCAAAACTATCCCGACGCTACAGAAGCCGAGATCCGGGCAATTTGCGGATAACATCCGGCTCCGGAATGGATGATAGAAAAAGTCATGATTATGGCGTAAAATATCATTGTAAATAAGCAGTATGTTTGTTATAATATAATTGCAGTATACAATTTCGACACAATTTCAGAGATAAAACACCTAAGGGGGTACCACCTATGAAGAAACATCGCATTGCCGCCGTGCTCCTCGCATTGGGGATAGCAGTCTCCGGCATGAGCAGTTTGCTGGCAAATGCCGCAGGACGCAGAGTCTCCGTTCACGACCCGTCTATTATTAAGGACAACGGGACGTATTATGTATTTGGCTCGCACATCGACGCCGCACAGTCGAGCAATCTCATCGACTGGGATCGCTTCACCAATGGCTATGCGACCACCAATAATGTCGAGTTCGGCAACCTCTCCGACAACCTCAAAAAAGCCTTTGCCTGGGCTGGTGAGGACTTGGAGGACTGCAAGGGCGGCTTTGCTGTCTGGGCGCCGGACGTGATCTATAATCCGGATTTTCAGTGCCCGGACGGCACAAAGGGTGCCTATGTCATGTACTTCTGCACCAGCTCGACCTACAAGCGTTCGGTCATCTGCTTTGCATGGTCCAAGACCATCAAGGGACCGTATACATTTGGCGATACACTGATCTATTCCGGCTTTTACGACACGGACAGCTATGTGACGAGTGATACCAAGAACGTCAACCGCAAATATACCTCCACCAACATCGATGAGCTCATCGCTTCCGGTGAGGTCACTTATAATAATAGCTGGTTCAATAACCACGATTTCAATAACCAACTGTTCCCCAACGCCATCGACCCGACCATTTACTATGATACGAACGGGAAGATGTACATGACCTATGGCTCGTGGTCGGGCGGAATTTTCACGCTGGAGATCGACCCCAAGACCGGCAAGTGCATCCACCCCAAGACCGGCACCACGTCTGACGGCAGAATGGTGGACAGCTATTTCGGCACGAAGATCGCCGGCGGCTACGGCAAATCCGGTGAGGGTCCCTTCATTGAGTATAACCCTGATACCGGCTATTACTACCTCTGGACGACCTACGGCGGTCTGTTCTCGGACGGCGGCTACAATATGCGTGTGAGCCGTTCCAAATCCCCGATGGGTCCCTTCGTGGATGCGGCTGGCAATCAGGCAGTTCTCGCTTCCGGCACGAACCTGGATTCTGTCGGACTGAAAGTGATGGGCAATTACAAGTTCTCCACGCTCAATACAGCGTACATGGCGTGCGGTCATAATTCCGTGCTCCAGGATGAGGACGGGCAGTGGTACCTGTTCTACCATGCAAGATTTGATGACGGTACAGAATACCATGAGGTGCGTGTTCACCAGATGTATTTCAACGCCGACGGGTGGCCGGTCGTTACGCCGTTTGAATACGCCGGCGACAAGATGTCCAAAGGTGGCTACAATGATTCCGACATTGTGGGCAAATACGAATATATCAACCACGGCAATGCGACCGACGGCAAGATTATCAATTACAAGACCATCAGCCTGAATGCAGACGGCACCATCTCCGGTGATGCCAGCGGTTCCTGGAAACAGGGCGGCACTACGGCGGAGGCAACGCTCGTCATTGACGGCAAGACCTACAAGGGTTACTTCTACGCCGGTAAGAACGAAAAGGGCACCAAGGTCATGAGCTTTACCGCTGTCGGCACGAACAACCAGACGGTATGGGGTGCGAAAAATGACGCCTTCACCGGAAAAGACCGTGCATGGACAGGCGATTACACCGACGCCTCCCACGATCTCGTGTTCAACTGGGATTCCGTAGCGGCGTCCATGCAGAGCGCATCGGCTCGCATTGGGGACACCGACCTGCTCTCCGGCGTGAGCTACTACATCGTCAACCAGAACAGCTCCCTCTCGCTCGACCTGCCCGAAGGTAAAACAGACGACGGCACCAACATCCAGCAGTGGGAGTTCAACGGCAGCTTTGCACAGCAGTTCCGGCTGACCGCTGATGCGGACGGGTATTGCCGCATTGCATCGGTCGGCGACGAGAGCAAGGTGCTCACTGTTGCGGACAGCAATGCCGCAGACGGCACGAATGTCGAACTGCGCACCGATACCGGCGCAGATGGACAGCGCTTCAAGATCGTGCAGAACGGCTCTGATTATGCCTTCCTGTCGAAGTGCTCCGGTGCCAAGAGCTCGCTCGATGTATTTGAGTGGTCGAAGGACAACGGCGCCAATATTGCGCAGTATCCGTACAACGAATTCCCCTGCCAGCTCTTTTCCGTGACGCCGGTTTATCCGAAGGTCAATGACGGCATTTACGCCCTCTGGAATACCGAGAGCGGAAAGTACACAGGCACCTACAGCGTGACCCTCCAGGCGGACGGTTTCTACAGTCTCGTGGATGAATCCATGAACGCTAAGAACGGCACACTTCTGTGCAACCAGGACGGCAGCTATACGCTGAATGCTGCTGACGGCACCAAGGACACATTCATCTTTGAGCCGGCATTGGTTTATCATCCGGAAGTGCCGACCTAAGCACCGACCGATGTTCCGACTGATGTTCCGACCGATGTTCCGACAGAGACCCCACAGCCCGGAGCGCCCCGTGGCGATGTGGATGCCAATAGCAGCTTTGAGCTGCTTGACCTCATCGCATTGCAGCGCTATCTCCTCGGCATCGACAAGCCCGTTGCACTGGCTGCCGGTGATATGGACGAAAACGGCGATGTCGATATCTTCGACCTGTCCCTCATGAAGCGCATCCTGCTGCATCCATAAGTTACCCCATCCCATTCTCCTGGTAGCCGCACTGCCGGGAGGGGGGATTATTTTTATGCAAAAGACCCGGCTGCCATTTCCGGCAGCCGGGTCCAAAGGGGAGGAAAATACATTATACACCAAACAGCAGCTTGTCATATGCCGGGAACGGATAGTAGGTCTCGGCGGTGAGGGCTTCGGCGGCATCGGCTGCCTGACGCAGCTCTGCCATCTGGGGCAGGAGCGTATCACGCACGAATGCGGATGCCTCCAGCACGTCCGCAATGCTGCGGAGCTTTGCAACGGAGTCTTCAAGTGCGACAGTGGCGCTGTCCATCTTGTCGGTCAGCTCCGAGAGCTGCTCCACCAGATGCTGCTCATAAGCGCAGGCAGCATTCGGTGCAAACTGCTTCTTTTCAGCCGCCTGCTTTGCGGTGTCTGCAGTGAAATGCAGGACTGCCGGGAGGATCTCCTTGCGTGCCATGTCGATCATGGTGTTGGCTTCGATGTTCACGGTCTTGGTGTAGTTCTCCAGCATAATGTCACGTCTGGAATACAGCTCCGGCTCGGTGAAAATACCGTGCGCTGTGAGCATCTTCACGTTCTTTTCATCGCACAGATGGGGCATTGCATCAGCGGTGGTCTTCAGGTTCATCAAGCCCCGCTTTTCGGCTTCTGCGATCCATGCATCGTCGTAGCCGTTGCCGTTGAAGATGATGCGCTTGTGGTCGTGGATGGTCTTGCGGATGAGATCGTGCAGTGCTGCATGGAAGTCCGAAACGCCCTCCAGCTCGTCCGCAAACTGCCGCAGCACCTCTGCAACAGCGGCATTCAGATGGATGTTTGCGCAGGAAATGGAATTCGAGGAGCCAAGCATACGGAACTCGAACTTATTGCCCGTAAATGCAAACGGGGAGGTTCTGTTGCGGTCGGTCGTATCCTTGCTGAATTTCGGGAGGACATCGACGCCAAGCTGCATTTTCTCCTTCTTGGTGCCGCCGTAGGGAACATCCTGCTCGATGGATTCGAGGATCTCCGTCAGCTCATTGCCGAGGAAGATGGAGATCACAGCCGGCGGTGCTTCGTTGGCACCCAGGCGGTGGTCATTGCCGGCAGTTGCAACGGACAGGCGCAGCAGGTCCTGATAGTCGTCCACTGCCTTGATAACAGCCGCCAGGAACAGCAGGAACTGTGCATTTTCCTGCGGTGTATCGCCCGGAGACAGGAGATTTTCGCCGCTGTCCGTGGACATCGACCAGTTATTATGCTTGCCGGAGCCGTTCACACCGGCGAAGGGCTTTTCATGCAGCAGACAAACGAGATTGTGACGCAGTGCCACCTTCTGCATGACCTCCATCGTGAGCTGATTGTGGTCGGCAGCAATATTGGTGGTGTCATAAATCGGTGCCAGCTCGTGCTGTGCCGGTGCAACCTCGTTGTGCTTGGTCTTGGCATAAATGCCGAGCTTCCAAAGCTCACGGTCGAGGTCTGCCATGTACTCTGCCACACGGGGCTTGATGGAGCCGAAATAGTGATCGTCCATCTCCTGCCCCTTCGGCGGCATCGCACCAAAGAGCGTGCGTCCGGTCATCACCAGATCCTTGCGCTGCTTCCACATCTCACGATCAACCAGGAAGTACTCCTGCTCCGGTCCCACGGAGGTTTTGATGCTGCGCACCTTGTCGTTGCCAAAGAGCTTCAGGATGCGAAGCGCCTGCTTGTTGATGGCTTCCATCGAGCGCAGGAGGGGTACCTTCTTATCGAGTGCTTCGCCCGTGTAGGAGCAGAATGCCGTCGGGATATACAGTGTGCCGTCCTTGATGAATGCATAGGAGGTCGGGTCCCATGCTGTGTAGCCTCTTGCCTCAAATGTCGCACGCAGACCGCCCGACGGGAACGAGGAGGCATCCGGCTCACCCTTGACCAGCTCCTTGCCGGAGAAATCCATGATGACTCTGCCATCCGGTGCAGGTGTGATGAAGCTGTCATGCTTTTCCGCTGTCAGTCCGGTCTCCGGCTGGAACCAGTGGGTGTAATGGGTCGCCCCCTTCTCGATCGCCCAGTCCTTCATTGCAGATGCAACCGCATCCGCAACCGAGCTGTCGAGCTTGGTTCCTCTGTCAATGGTGCGCTTCAGACTCTTATAAACCTTCTCAGACAGACGTGCCTTCATCACTCTGTCGTCAAATACCATCGAGCCGAAAATTTCTGTGACCTTTTCCATAACATGACCTCCTTGAAATGAGAAAGAGGCTGTGGAACGTATTGCTCCACAGCCTCTTTGCTGTTTACACTGCCAGTATACACCACCAGCGCCGATTTGTCAAGAGCTTTTTGGAAGATTCGTCAATGGCGTACAGATTTTGCGTCAGTTTTCGAGAGAAAGCTACATGGATTTCACAAAATTGTCCGTGATGGATTGACAAGTGTCCGTGAGTGTGCTATAATGACAACAGAACAAAGGCGTTCACCTACGGGCTTACTGTCCGTGGTGGACGCCTTTTCTGATTACCCGGAAAGGATGAAATACTATGGATGATTTCAGAAAAGAAGCGCCTTACGAAGCACAGGGGCTGTACGATCCGGCATTTGAGCATGACAACTGCGGCATTGGCGCCGTGGTCAATCTCAAAGGTCTGCGCTCACGCCGTGTTGTGGAGGATGCCCTTTCGATCGTAGAAAAGCTTGAGCACCGTGCCGGCAAGGATGCCGAAGGCAAGACCGGTGACGGCGTTGGCATCCTCACGCAGATCCCGTATGCGTTTTTTCAGAAGGAGACCGAACGGCTTGGGTTTTCCGTCGGTGACGAGGGAGATTTCGGTGTCGGTATGTTCTTCTTTCCTCAGAACGAACTCAAATGCGCCCAGGCAAAAAAGCTCTTTGAGATCATCACTGCCAGAAGCGGCATGGAATTTCTCGGCTGGCGTGCAGTCCCCTGCGCACCCGATATCCTCGGCACCCAGGCAAGAGACAGTATGCCCTGCATTTTTCAGGGCTTTGTGAAGCGCCCGGAGGGATGTCCCAAGGGACTCGATTTCGACCGGAAGCTCTTTATCATGCGCCGTGAATTCGAGCAGTCTAACGAGAACACCTACGTATGCTCCCTCTCCAGCCGCACGATCGTGTATAAGGGTATGTTCCTTGTGCATGAGCTGCGGCGATTCTATCTGGATCTCCAGCAAAGCGGCTATGTTTCGGCAATCGCCATGGTGCATTCCCGCTTCTCGACCAACACCACACCGAGCTGGCAGAAAGCCCATCCCAACCGCTTCATCGTCCACAACGGCGAGATCAATACCATCACCGGCAATGCCGACAAGATGCTTGCCCGTGAGGAAACCATGTCCTGTGATGCCCTTCGTGAGGATATGTACCGCATCCTGCCGGCGATCAATGCAGACGGCTCCGATTCGGCACGTCTGGACAATGCACTCGAATTTCTCGTAATGTCCGGTATGCCCCTGCCCAAGGCTGTCATGGTCATGATCCCGGAGCCGTGGAAAAATGACCGCACGCTTTCGCAGGAAAAGCACGATTTCTACCAGTACTATGCGACCATGATGGAACCGTGGGACGGTCCGGCATCGATCATCTTCTCGGACGGTGACGTCATGGGTGCCGTCCTCGACCGCAACGGTCTGCGCCCCTCCCGTTACTGCATCACAACAGACGGCTTCCTGGTGCTCTCGTCCGAGACCGGATGCATCGACATTCCGCCGGAGCAGATCCTCAAAAAGGACAGACTGCGCCCCGGCAGAATGCTCCTTGCGGATACCAAACAGGGACGCCTGATCGACGACGACGAGATCAAGTCCGCCTATGCATCGGCACAGCCCTATGGTGAGTGGCTTGATTCCCAGCTTGTGACACTTCACGAGCTGCACATCCCGAACCGTCATGTGGACACCTACTCGCATGAGGAGCTCTCCCGTCTGCAAAAGGCGTTTGGCTACTCCTACGAGGATATCCACCGCAGCATCCTGCCAATGGCAGAAAAAGGCGCAGAGCCTATCGCTTCCATGGGCAGTGACATCCCGCTGCCATCGCTGGACAAGGAACATCCGCCGCTGTTCAATTATTTCCGCCAGCTCTTTGCACAGGTCACCAATCCCCCCTTTGACGCCATCCGTGAGGAGGTCGTGACCGATACCTCCATGTACCTCGGCGAGGACGGCAATCTCCTGACAGAGAAGCCGGAGAACTGCCATGTCCTGAAGGTCGAAAACCCCATCCTCACCGAAACCGATATGCTCAAGATCAAGCATCTGAAAACGCCCGGTCTCAAGCCTGCTGTCATCCCGATCACCTTCTACATCGGCACAACGCTCGAACGTGCCATCGATCGGCTCTTTATCGAAGCAGACAAGGCGTACCGGGAGGGTGCGAACATCCTCATCCTCTCTGACCGTGAGGTGGATGAATTCCACTGTGCGATCCCGTCCCTGCTGGCAGTTGCGGCTTTACAGCAGCATCTCGTTTCCACCAAGAAACGCACAGCTGTGGCGATCGTTCTGGAAAGCGCTGAACCCCGTGAGGTGCATCATTTCGCAGCACTCCTCGGTTATGGTGCCTGCGCCGTGAATCCGTACCTTGCACATGAGACCATCCGTGATCTCATCGAGACTGGTATGCTCGACAAGGATCTCTATGCGGCGGAGGATGATTACAACAGCGCTGTGCTGCACGGCATCGTGAAAATCGCCTCCAAGATGGGCATATCCACCATTCAGTCCTATCAGGGCTCCAAGCTGTTTGAAGCTGTCGGCATCTCGCATGAAGTGATCGACCGGTATTTCCATGGAACCGTCAGCCGCATCGGCGGCATCGGACTGCCGGATATCAGCAGACGAATCGAGCATATGCACCGCATGGCATTCGATCCGCTCGGACTGCATACCGATCCGAATCTGTCAAGCCGTGGACTGCACCAGCTTCGCAGCGGCAAGTCCGAACACCTCTATACCCCCACGACCATTCACCTGTTGCAGGAAGCAGCACGCACCGGCAATTACGAGCTGTTCCGACAGTATTCCGAGGCTGTCCACCAGGAGGGCAGACACCTGACCATCCGCAGTCTCCTCGATTTCAAATTTGACGAAAACGGCGGCATTCCGCTTGACGAGGTCGAGTCTGTCGAGAGCATCTGCAAGCGGTTCAAGACCGGTGCAATGTCCTACGGTTCGATCTCGCAGGAGGCGCATGAGTGCCTTGCGGTTGCAATGAACCGCATCGGCGGCAAGTCGAATTCCGGTGAGGGCGGTGAATCTCCGGAGCGTCTGAAATCCGACAAGTGCTCCGCCATCAAGCAGGTGGCATCGGGACGCTTTGGCGTAACCTCGGAATATCTCGTGTCGGCGCAGGAGCTCCAGATCAAAATGGCACAGGGTGCAAAGCCCGGTGAGGGCGGTCACCTTCCGTCTGAGAAGGTCTATCCGTGGATCGCAAAGACTCGTCACTCCACGGCTGGCGTGGGACTCATCTCACCACCGCCGCATCATGACATTTACTCCATCGAGGATCTGGCACAGCTCATTTATGACCTGAAAAATGCCAACCGGGATGCCAGAATTTCCGTCAAGCTCGTATCCGAAGCAGGCGTTGGCACAGTCGCTGCCGGCGTTGCCAAGGCAGGCGCACAGGTCGTGCTCATCTCCGGCTATGACGGCGGTACGGGCGCTGCACCCCGCAGCTCCATCTACAACGCCGGTCTCCCGTGGGAGCTGGGACTTGCCGAAGCGCACCAGACGCTCATCCTCAACGGTCTGCGTTCCCGTGTCGTTGTGGAGACCGACGGCAAGCTGATGACCGGACGGGATGTCCTCGTGGCTGCCCTGCTTGGTGCAGAGGAATTCGGTTTTGCGACAGCGCCGCTGGTGACCATGGGCTGCACGATGATGCGTGTCTGCAACCTCGACACCTGCCCGATGGGTATTGCAACCCAGAATCCGGAGCTGCGCAAGCGTTTCCGTGGAAAGCCGGAATATGTGGTCAACTTTATGCATTTTGTTGCACAGGAGCTGCGTGAATACATGGCAAAGCTTGGCATCCACACCGTGGATGAGCTGGTCGGCAGAACCGATCTGCTCGTTCGCAAGGACGATGCACCGTACATGGATCTGTCCGCTTTGCTGCACACCATTCCGGGCGAGACCCTGCACTTTGACCCGTCGAAGGTCTACGACTTCAAACTCGAAGAAACTGCTGATGAAACTGCACTCCTCAAAAAGCTCGGACCTGCCCTCAAGAAAGGCAAGCCGGCTTCGATGGAGCTCCAGGTGCAGAATACAGACCGTTCGCTTGGTATCCTGTTCGGCTCGGAGATCACCAGACGCTTCGGCGAACAGGCACTTGCGGATGACACCTACGTTGTCCACTGTCACGGCAGCGGCGGTCAGAGCTTTGGCGCCTTCATCCCGAAGGGACTGACACTCACCCTCGAAGGCGATGCGAACGACTATTTCGGCAAGGGACTATCCGGCGGAAAGCTGGCGGTATTTCCGCCGAAGAATGCGAAATTTGTCGCTGAAGAAAACATCATCACCGGCAACGTTGCACTTTACGGTGCGACCTCCGGTGAAGCCTACATCAACGGCATTGCCGGCGAGCGCTTCTGCGTCCGCAACTCCGGTGCGACCGCTGTCTGCGAGGGCGTGGGCGATCACGGCTGTGAATACATGACCGGTGGCAGGGTTGCCGTACTCGGACGCACTGGCAAGAATTTTGCAGCCGGAATGTCCGGCGGTATTGCCTACGTTCTCGACGAGGAGCACGATCTGTACACAAGACTGAACAAGGCACAGGTATCGCTCGAAAATGTGACAGAAAGCTTTGACAGCGAGGAGCTGCGGCATCTGATCGAAGCACACGTACAAGCTACCGGCTCTCCGAGAGGCAAGCAGATTTTGGACGACTTTGCAGGCTATCTGCCGCTGTTCAAGAAGATCATTCCGCACGACTATGCTAAAATCCGCAAGACGGTACTGGAACTGGAGGAAAAGGGCATGACGGCTGAACAGGCTGAGATCGAAGCATTCTATCAGAATACAAGGGAGGAGGATTGACATGGGAAAGGCAACAGGATTTCTGGACTTTGCAAGAACCGACAAGGCGGCTGCCGCCCCGGAAGAACGCATTCAGAACTGGAATGAGTTTCACAGCCCCCTTGACCGCCGGCAGCGGCAGGAGCAGGCTGGGCGCTGCATGGACTGCGGTGTGCCCTTCTGCCAGAACGGACAGATGCTCTGCGGCATGATCTCAGGGTGTCCACTGAACAATCTGGTGCCGGAGTGGAACGATCTGCTCTGGCGTGGATGTGAGGAGCAGGCGCTCTCCCGGCTCCTGATGACGAATAATTTCCCGGAGTTCACCTCACGGGTATGTCCGGCGCTATGCGAAAAGGCTTGTACCTGCGGACTGTACGGCGACCCGGTCACTGTTCGTGACAACGAGTACGCCATCATCGAACACGGCTTTTCCCACGAGCTGATGCAGCCCATCATCCCGAACGTGCGCAGCGGCAAGCGTGTGGCTGTCGTAGGCTCCGGTCCTGCCGGACTTGCGGCGGCAGATACCCTCAATCACCGTGGGCATTCCGTCACCGTGTTTGAGAAAGCCGATCGTCCGGGCGGACTGCTGATGTACGGCATCCCGAACATGAAGCTTGAAAAGGACATTGTTCTGCGCCGCACGTCGCTGATGGAGCAGGAGGGGGTGACATTCCGTTTGCATACGGCAGTCGGAACTGACATTTCCGCTGACGAATTGCTCCGGGAATTTGACGCTGTCATTCTGGCGTGCGGCGCATCGGTGCCGAGAGATATCCCATGCGAGGGACGGGATGCAAGTGGTATTTATTTTGCAGTGGACTTCCTCACATCGACCACCAAAGCCCTGCTGGACGGCGGCTTGCAGGAAGGCAATCACATCTCTGCCAAGGGCAAGCACGTCGTTGTCATTGGCGGCGGCGACACAGGCAATGACTGCATCGGCACCTGTATGCGACATGGATGTGAAAGTGTCGTGCAGCTTGAAATGATGCCCAAGCTCCCCGATTCCCGTGCAGAGGATAATCCCTTCCCGGAATATCCGAGAATCAGCAAGACCGACTACGGTCAGGAGGAAGCGATCGCCGTATTTGGCTCCGACCCACGCCGCTACCAGACCACTGTCAAGGCATTCCTGAAGGACGAAAATGGTCAGCTTTGCGGTGTCAAAACCGTGCAGCTTTCCTTCACCAAGGACGCCGAAACCGGACGCCTCACGCCGCACGAGATCGAAGGCAGCGAGGAGGTACTCCCCTGTGAGCTGTGTCTCATCGCAGCAGGCTTTACCGGCTGTGACAAGGGCATTGCGGAGCAGTTCGGTGCGCAGCTCAATGCTCGCTCCAACCTCCAGACGGAAGCCCTCTCCCACGCTGTTGCCACCGAAAAGGTCTTTACTGCCGGCGATATGCACATCGGACAGTCGCTTGTCGTGCGTGCGATCCGGGAGGGACGTGACGCAGCAGCGGAGGTGGACAAATTCCTGATGGGCTACACCAATTTGCCGGGAGGTGCAAAATGATCTACTCCGAAGAAGAAATTCTCCAATACATCGAAGAAAACGATGTCAAATTCGTCAAGCTCACCTTCTGCGATGGCAACGGGAGCATGAAAAATATCTCCATCCCGGCATCCGGTCTGGAGCTTGCCTTTGTGCGTGGTGTGCGCATCGCTGCCAAGAAGCTTGCCGGCTTTGACGCCGCAGAGGGGCGTGACCTGTTCCTGTTTCCGGATATCCAGACTATGACGCCCCTTCCGTGGAGACCGCAGCAGGGACGTGTCATCCGGATGTTCTGCTACCTGCGGTATGCCGACGGTACGCCGTTTGAGGGCGACAGCCGGTACTTTCTCAAGCGTGCCATGAAAGCTGCCGTTGCTGCCGGGTATCGGTTCCGGTTCGGGACGTCCTGTGAGTTCATGCTGTTTCTGACCGATGAGGACGGCTGCCCGACCGATACGCCGCATGACCATGCCAGCTACTGCGACATTGCCCCCGATGACAGGGGTGAGAACCTGCGGCGTGATGTCTGCCTGACGCTTGAACAAATGGGCATCCACACCATTTCCTCCCGGCATGAAGCCGGCTGGGGACAGCATGAGATCGACTTTGATGCCGCATCCGCACTCAAAGCCGCTGACACTTTTCTGAGCTTCAAGTCCGCTGTCCGGTCTGTAAGCCATACGCATGGGGTCTATGCATCCTTCATGCCCAAGCCCCTGAAGGACGCCTGCGGCAACGGAATGCACATCACCCTCACCATCCACCGCAATGACGAGGAGCCGGACGAAACTACGCTGCAAAATGCGGCTGCCGGGATCATGCGGTATATCCGGGAAATGGCGGTCTTTACCAACACCACAGTCAATTCCTACGCAAGGCTCGGAGAATTCTCCATCCCCCGCACGGTCACATGGTCCACGAAGGAAGGGGCGCAGCTATTCCGGCTTTACGAGAGCAGCGCCGAGGGTGTCACACTCCGTGCCGCCGACTGCGAGTGCAACCCGTACTACGTATTCGGACTGCTCATCTATGCGGCGCTTGAAGGCATAGAGAATGCGTGTGTGCTCCCGGCGGAGGATTCGGGAGACATGGAGCTGCCGCATGATCTGGGTGAAGCGGTGGAGGCGGCTGCACATTCTGACTTCGTGCAGAAGCACGTTCCGGCAGGCGTCCTGAACAGCTTCCTCGACAACCGGCTCTCGCAATGGAAGGAACATCATGCAGATCTCAGACAGAATTGACACACATCTCAAAGGAGGTAAGATTTGGAACACGTTCTGATCGTATCAGGCAGCAGCGGTGCCGGCGCATCCCTGTCAGAATTCGTGAGAGAATCTCTCCAATGTAATCCCAAGGTCGTGTATTCCGCCTACCAGACGAAAACGGCACTCGAAAAAGATCCGTTCCTGGAGCTTGCGATCATCAACGCACCGCTTGCGGACGAATCCGGCGTGGAGCTTGCGGAATTCATCACGCAGGAAACGGCATCCCACTGCATTCTCCTGCTCCGGCAGGAAAAAGCAGAGGAGCTTGCAGATCACGCCATCCGGCATCAGATCCTCGTCATGAACAAGCCGCTGAATAAGACCTCGCTGTATCAGCTTCTCATCACAGTCAATGTGGCTGTACAGCGTTCACAGACATTGATTGCCGAAAATCAGCGGCTCGAACGCAAGATCAAGGATATCCGCACCGTGGACAGAGCGAAATTCATGCTGATGCAGTACCAGGGCATGACCGAGGAGCAGGCACATTCCTACCTCGAACACTACGCCATGGACAAGCGCAAACGCAAGCCCATTGCCGCCCTGGAGATCATCGACCGGATCAATGAACAGTATTTGTAAGGAGGTGCATTCGTTTGGGTACTTTGCATGAGGAATGCGGCGTGTTCGGCATCTGCCGGCAGGACACCGCTGATGTGGCGTCAGACGTGTATTTCGGGCTGTATGCGCTGCAGCACCGTGGGCAGGAGAGCTGCGGTATCGCCGTGTGCGACGACGGCGTGATCTCGCAGTACAAGGACGACGGGCTGGTGGCGGAGGTGTTCTCAAAGGAGAATCTCTGTCACCTTGGCACCGGGCAGATGGCAGTTGGTCATGTGCGCTATTCCACCACCGGCGGCAAGAGCCGAAATAATATCCAGCCGCTTGTCATTCGCCATATCAAGGGGAATCTCGCCCTCGTCCACAACGGCAATCTCACCAATGCCGCCGATCTGAGGCGCTCCTTTGAGCTGTCCGGTGCCATCTTTCAGGGGACGTCGGACACGGAGAGCATTGCCTATGAGATCGTCCGTCACCGCTTGCACTGTGCTTCCACGGAGGAAGCCGTGGCGTGTGCGATGGAGCATCTGCGTGGCGCCTATTCCTGCATTGTGATGACGGCGCAAAAGCTCATTGCATTTCGTGATCCGAACGGTTTCCGTCCGCTGTGCATCGGACAAACGCCGGACGGAGCGTTTGTTTTCGCATCGGAGACCTGTGCGCTCGATGCCGTAGGTGCGGCATTTTTACGTGAGGTCGAACCCGGCGAGATCGTGACCGCAAGCGGCGGCAGGCTGCAAAGCGACCACACCCACTGCGGCACTGTCAAGCCGAGTATCTGTATTTTTGAGTATATTTATTTCGCACGTCCCGACTCTGTCATAGGGGGCGTGTCGGTGCATCACGCCAGAGTTCACGCCGGCAGACTCCTTGCAAAATGCAGCCCGGTCGATGCGGATATCGTCATAGGCATACCGGATTCCGGACTTGATGCAGCGCTTGGATTTTCGCATGAAAGTGGTATTCCCTACGGCATCGGCTTTATCAAGAACAAATACATCGGGCGCAGCTTCATCCAGCCGGAGCAGTCCAGCCGTGAAAATGCCGTGCGCATCAAGCTCAATGTCCTCCGGGAGTCCGTGCAGGGCAAGCGTGTGGTCATGATCGATGATTCCATCGTGCGAGGCACGACCAGCGCCAAAATCGTGCAGCTTCTTCGGGATGCCGGGGCTGCCGAAGTCCATGTGCGCATATCGGCGCCGCCCTTCCGGTTCGGGTGCTATTTTGGTACGGACATCGACTCCGGCGACCACCTCATCGCCAACCGGTATGGCAGCATCGGAGAGATTGCACGGCACATCGGTGCTGATTCGCTGGCATTCCTGCCGGTCGAAGACCTTGGGGAGCTCATCGGACAGCCGGACGGTTTCTGCAAAGGATGCTTCACCGGTGATTATCCAACCGATGTATCCCGTGCCGGACGCAAGAACCAGTTTGATGAGAAACTGCATAAATAAGCAACCAGCCATAGCCGTTCAAACTGACCGGCTATGGCTGATTTCTGAATACGTATCAGAATCCCCGGCGTGAACAGTTCTCACGCCGGGGATTGGTGTTATAAGGTCTCTAAAATATCCGCAGCCGCCTGCACCGTTTCCCGTGTGCCGAAGGAGGAGAAACGCAGGTACCCCTCCCCTGCCGTCCCAAAGCCTGCACCCGGCGTTCCGGCAATGCCGTACTGGTTCAGCAGCAGATCAAAGCATTCCCAGGAGCCCATGCCGTTCGGCGCCTGGAACCAGATGTACGGCGCATTCTCGCCGCCGGTGGACCAGATGCCTGCCTTGGTGAGGGCGGATTTCAGGATGCGTGCGTTTTCCATGTAGTACGCAATATCCTCATGCACCGCACTCTGCCCCTCCTCGGTAAAGACCGCAGCAGCGGCTTTCTGGATGATGTAGCTTGTGCCGTTGTACTTGGTGGACATCCGGCGCAGCCACATATCATGCAGCGATGCGCCGTCCAGCCGCAGGGTGCGTGGCACGATCGTCCAGCCGCAGCGCACACCGGTAAAGCCTGCCATTTTGGAGAGAGAATTGATCTCGATCGCACAGCGCTCAGCGCCTTCGATCTCGTAGATGCTGTGCGGCAGTGCCGGGTCGCTGATGTAGGATTCATACGCCGCATCAAAGAGCAAAACTGCCCCCTGCGCCAGCGCATACTGCACCCATACTGCAAGCTGCTCACGGGAATACACTGCACCGGTCGGGTTGTTCGGGGAGCACAGATACAGGATATCCGCCTTCTCGTTCTCGTCCGGCATAGGCAGGAAGCCGTTTTCCTTGGTGCCGTTCAGGAATTTCACACGCCGCCCAGACATGATGCTCGTGTCAAAATAGACAGGGTACACCGGGTTCGGCAGGAGCACCGTGTTGTCGGCATCAAAGAGATCACACAGGTCGCCGAGATCACTCTTGGCGCCGTCGCTGATGAAGATATCCTCCGGGTCGATGGCAAGTCCACGCTTTGTGTAATACCCGGCGATCGCCTCACGCAGAAACGGCTCGCCCTGCTCGGCGCCATAGCCGTGGAAGGTCTCGGCGTGGTGCATTTCCTCCGCTGCATTCTTCAGAGCGTCCGTGAGGATCGAAGGCAAAGGACGTGTCACGTCGCCGATGCTGCATTTGAGAATGGTGCGGTCGGGATGCGCTGCCTGTGCAGTACGGATGCGCTTTGCGACCTCCGAAAAGAGATAGTTGTTCTCCAACTCTAACATATGATGATTGACTTTCATGCTCTCTGCTCCTTTCTGTCAAGTGCTGCCTGCACCAGTCCGAGGAATAACGGATGCGGCTTGTTCGGGCGGCTTTTGAATTCCGGATGATACTGCACACCGATGTAAAACGGATGCTCCGTCAGTTCCACTGCCTCCACGAGACTGCCGTCAGGTGAGGTGCCGCTAACGGTCAGTCCTGCCGCTGTGAGGGTATCCCGGTAGGCGTTGTTGAATTCGTAGCGATGGCGGTGGCGCTCCGCAATTTCGAGCGAACCATAGCAGGCTTCAAGGGCGCTGCCCGGTGTGATCTGGCAGGGATAGCTGCCCAGGCGCAGGGTACCGCCCTTTTCGATCTGGTCGCTCTGTCCGTCCATAAAATCAATGACCTTGTGCGGCGAATCGGGGTCAAATTCCCTCGAATGCGCCCCATCAAGACCGGATGCATGGCGGGCATATTCGATCACAGCGATCTGCATTCCGAGACAAATGCCAAGGTACGGCATTTCGCTTGTACGGGCGAAGGCAGCCGTTTCGATCATGCCCTCAATGCCACGCTGTCCGAATCCGCCGGGCACGATGATGCCGTCAAGCTTGGAGAGCACGTCCTTTGCCGTCTGTGCCGTGATGGTCTCGGAGTCGATCCACTCGATCTGCACATCAGCCGAAAGCGAATAGCCTGCGTGATGCAGCGCTTCCGCCACGGACAAATACGCATCGTGGAGCTGGACATATTTTCCGATCAGACCGATGGTCACCTGCTTCGACCGGGACGTGATACGCTCGCAGAGCGCCTTCCATTCCGTCAGATCAGGCGGCGGCGTCTGCAAGTGCAGCTCCCGGCAGACGATGCCGGAAAGCCCGGCTTCTTCGAGCATGAGGGGGGCTTCGTAGAGGTTGGGGAGGGTAAGGTTTTCGAGTACGCAGTCCGGCTTGACATTGCAGAAGCCTGCGATCTTCTGGAAAATACTCTCGTCCGTGATCGGCTCATCCGAACGCAGCACGATGATATCCGGCGAAATACCGAATCCCTGCAATTCCTTGACAGAGTGCTGTGTCGGCTTGGATTTGTGTTCGCCGGATGCCTTGAGGTAAGGTACGAGGGTGACGTGGATGTAGAGCGTGTTCTCCCGTCCGACCTCGGAACGCATCTGGCGGATGGCTTCGAGGAATGGCTGGCTTTCGATATCGCCGGTCGTGCCGCCGATCTCCGTGATGACCACATCCGCCTTGCCGGTCTCGCCAACACTGTAAATGAAGTGCTTGATCTCGTCCGTAACGTGCGGAATGATCTGCACAGTCTTACCAAGGTATTCGCCCTGGCGTTCCTTTTGCAGGACGTTGGCGTAGACCTTGCCGGTGGTCAGGTTCGAGAACCGGTTGAGATCCTCATCGATGAACCGTTCGTAATGTCCGAGATCCAGGTCTGTCTCCGCACCGTCCTCCGTCACATACACCTCACCATGCTGGTAGGGGCTCATCGTGCCGGGATCGACATTGATGTACGGGTCAAGCTTCTGGGCTGCGACCTTGAGCCCACGGGCTTTGAGAAGCCGCCCCAAAGACGCTGCGGTAATGCCCTTGCCAAGTCCTGACACCACACCACCGGTGACGAATATGTATTTGACTGCCATAAATACCACTCCTTCAAACAAAAAAAGAGAGTGCTCACCAGATGACACGAATCCGTGTCACCCGATGAACACCCTTGTTCTTATGTTTAAGTATAGCACATTCCGGTAAATTTGTCAAGCCGAAATCGTTTCACATCAAAATTGTATCTTTTTTACAAAACATACTTGCATTTCTGTGCAAAACATGATATAATAAATAAGTATCCGAACTCTTTGGTCACAGAGGTGTTACTATGCAAGATACAGATAAAAATACTGCCCTGATACGGAATCTGACGTTGTTTTTTGGCATTTTTCTGCTGTTTACGGATGTTTTCTTCCTGTTGATGGGTATCATTTACGAGATGCCGCTCATGCGGTATGTGATCTATGTCAAGCTCGTCATCAATTCTGCCAACATCTTCCTGATCCTCAAAAAACACTATCTGCTCTCCACCTGCATCATTTATACCGTGATCCTCAGCTTCATGGTGGTGGGCGTTGTCTGCACCGGGACATCAGCGGCATTTCAGCTCTATGCGCTGGGAATGCTGACCTGCATCAGCTATAACGGCTATCTCCACAAGCGTATCCTGAAAAAAGAGCTGCCCCTGGCACTCCTGATCTGCATTCATGTGCTGCTCTATGCTGCCACGTATTTATACGCCAGGGTGCATGAACCGCTGTATGAGGTGCCCAGAAGTGCGATCGATATTCTCATTTCGTTCAATTCCATCGCATCGTTCAGCATCGTGATCCTGTACGTCTGCCTGTTCCATAACGTGGCGATCCATTCGGAGGAACGGCTTGAGACCATGGCGCTCATTGACAATCTCACAGGGCTGTACAACCGGCATTATCTGCTGGCATCCCTGGATCATATGCAACGTGACCTGTCGCCGGCATACTGGATCGCCATCCTGGACATTGACGATTTCAAGAAGGTGAACGACACCTACGGACACAATTGCGGGGACTATATCCTGCGTGAGATCGCAAGCCTTGCCCGACAGACCTGCAAGGACTGTATCGTATGCCGCTGGGGCGGCGAGGAGTTTATCATTCTCTCCGCCAAATCCGCCTGCCCCACACAGATCCTCGAAACGCTCCGAACAACCATCGCCGATACGGTATTCCGGTTTGAAGCGGACAGCCTGCGCATCACGGTGACGATCGGCGCTGCGCATTATGACAACAAGCTGACAAACGACACATGGATCTCCGTGGCGGATGAACGCCTGTACACCGGCAAAAAAGCCGGCAAGAACCAGGTCGTGATGTGACACTTACCCACGATTCCCCGGCAAGTCAAGGCTTCCGGGGAAGTTCTTTTTTAGGTCCCGTTCTGTTCGGCAGCGCATACTTTGGAAATGAGGTGATACCATGCTCCGAAAATGGGCTGCGGCTGTGCTGTCTGCGGTACTTTGCTGGCAGGCGGCTCCGGTCGCTGCATTCGCAGAGGATGCATTTTACGATGATTTCAGCAGTTCCACGCTCGATACCTCCAAATGGCTGGTCGCCGAGAAAAACTGGGGCGGCACCGTCACGGAAAACGGACTGGCTGTCGATTACAACGGCGGCGTCCTTGCGGAAAATGTCGCCGTGCGTGACGGCAGTCTCCTCCTCACCGGCTACGGCAATCAGTACGAAGGCGACATCTGCGGCATTAACCGTGACGGCAGCAGACGCTCAGACGGCAAACGCTGCGGCGCTGCCATCGCCACCAGAGAGTACTACGGTTCCGGGAGCTACGAGATCCGTGCAAGGATCGCCCCGGAGCTTGGGTGCTGCTCGGCGATGTGGACGTTTGAATACGAGGAGGATTACAGTGGCGATGCCCTGCAGATCACCAACCACGAAATCGACATTGAGTTTCCCGGTCGGGATGCGGACGATGATTTCAGCCTGCAACACGCCCTCTGCACCACCTGGGTGACGGAGGAGGACTACAAAACGAGATCTGTTTTCTGCGGTGAGCAGGCGGACGGACAGTTCCATACCTACCGCTTTGACTGGCACACGGGCAGCGATTCGGAAACGCCGAGGGTGGAGTACTATTTTGACGACGTCCTGACCTACACCGCCTATGATTTCATCCCGACCAACGAGAGCCGGTTCTGGCTGGGGCTCTGGTTCCCCAAGAACTGGGCAGGCACGCCGGATTTTGATGCTACTGTGTTTGAGATCGACTATGCGAAGATCACACTGTTCCACGAAAGCGGCGACACACCGCAGCATGAATCCTACCCCGATCACGGATGGGCGCAGCCTGCCGCAGAATTGCCGAAGGGATGGCTTTTGTGGCACAGCTATACCAGCTATGCGGCACTCGACAGCAAGCTCTGTCTGCGCTCCCCTGATGGCAAGATCACAGAGATCACCGGTGATTTCAAGCACGCCATGAACGGAAGCTTTGGTGCATCGCCGGAGCTGTTCACCTTTATGGCGATCGATGAACGTGCGGATGAGTGGGATATTTTCCTGTATGACAAAGGGCAGATCGCCAATCTGACCGAAAACAGTGGCTATCGCAACGAGGACCCGAAAATCTCCCCCGACGGCAGCAGCATCGTTTTCAAACGTGGCAAATGGGATGCAGACAGCGGCGATTTTGTGTATGACCTTGCGCTGCTCGATCGCAGGACGGGCGCTGTCACCATGCTGACCAATGACCTGACGGAGGAAGCCATGCCCTGCTTTTCGGCGGACGGCAGGGCGGTTTACTACGCACGCTACACTGACGGGATCGGTTCGATTCTCCGCATGGCGCTGGAGACCCACGAAACTGAGACCGTTTTCAGCGAGCCCGGCGTCAATGCCTACTATCCGGTCGTGCAGGGGGACAGGCTGTATTTCACCAAATGGTACAGCGCTGAAAATCATTGCGACCAGATCATGTGCTATGACGGCGGTACGATTTCTGCGCTTCCATTTAATGATGCGCAATTCGACTGCTCGGATGCCTGTCCGCTTGGCGGGGACGCCATGCTGTACAGCAGTACCGCAAACGGCGGCTATGATCTGTATTTCTACGACGGCAAAGCTGCCACGCCCCTGCCTTTCAGCAGCGCACAAAATGACCTCGGTGCCGCCTTCTTTCCGGAAGTACGGGGCGATGTCAACGGTGATGGTGTGTTCGATGTTTTGGATGTCATCCTGCTCCGGAAATGGCTGCTTGCCGTACCGGGCACGCAGCTTTCCAACGGAAAGGCTGGTGATCTGAATGCGGATGAGGTACTGGACGTATTCGATCTGAGTCTGCTGAAACGAGAACTGCTAAAGGCTTAAATGCAAAACAGCCGGTCTGCATGAAACAGACCGGCTCAGTCTGTCAAAAAACTATTCTTAAAAGCGTAAAGCAAACGCAAAAGTTTTTGGTCCAGCTTTTTTCAAAAAGCTGGTCAGGTCCAGGGCTGAAAGCCCTGGTCGCCGTCC
>CACXGK010000264.1 GCA_902767115.1 uncultured Ruminococcus sp. | reverse complement strand
TGATTCTGATGTATAATAAGAGGTAGTAAGATTTCAGGAGGTTCCCATGCAACAGGAGATCATCACATTCGGACATTACGCAGGTGTACCCATCGAGTGGCTCGTGCTCGACCGGGAGGGCAGCAGACGGCTGCTGCTGAGCCGGGAGGTACTCGATGCCAAAAAATACCTGCCGGACTGCATTTATGCAAGCTGGCTGGGGAGTGCTGTTCGCAGTTGGCTCAATGGTGCGTTTTGTGATGCTGCATTCGATGCCGCAGAGCAAACCCGCATTTGCCATACCATGCTGCATACACCCCACCCGATGGGGGAGGAACAGACGCAGGATCGCATTTTTTTGCTGACCCGTGCGCAGGTCGAGCGTTACTTCCCGCACCCTGACGACCGCATTGCACAGCCGAATGCAGCGGCTTGCAGGGAGAGTCGGGATCTGCGTGATTTCCTTTCGCTTTTGCCGTATTATCAGGGTGTCAGGGGCTGCTGGTGGTGGCTGCGTGACCTCTACCGGGAGCCGAATCAGGCGTATCTCGTCTGGTCGGACGGCACGTTCTGCGGCGAGGGGCATTATGTGAATTATGAGCGTGGCATTCGTCCGGCGCTCTGGCTTGAATAAAACGGCAATGCCGTAAAAAGGAGGCTTTGGCATGAATACAGACAGACGAAAGGTCGTTCTGATCGGCACCGGCATGGTGGGCATGAGCTTTGCGTATGCACTCGTCAACCAGGGCGGTGCGTGCAATGAACTGGTGCTCATTGACGTGAATAAGGTGCGTGCGCAGGGTGAGGCGATGGATCTGAACCACGGTCTTGCTTTCGCAAAGTCGAACATGAAAATTTATGCCGGTGAGTACAGCGATTGCCGGGATGCGGATATCGTTGTGATCGCTGCCGGCGTTGCGCAGAAGGAAGGCGAGACCCGTCTTGACCTTTTGCAGCGCAATGTGGAGGTGTTCCGCAGCATCGTGACACCGGTGGTAAAATCTGGATTTGACGGCATTTTCCTCGTGGCGACGAACCCTGTGGACATCATGACCCGTGTGACGTATGAGCTGTCCCGTTTTGGCGCAAGCCGTGTCATCGGAACCGGCACATCACTGGATACGGCACGGCTGCGGTATTTGCTCGGTGATTATTTTACGGTCGATCCGAAGAATATCCATGCCTATGTCATCGGTGAGCACGGCGACAGTGAGTTCGTGCCGCTGTCTCAGGTGATGCTGGCGACCAAGCCGGTCGCTTCCATCCTTGAGGACCCCCGGAACAGCTATTGCGTGGATGATATGAAGCAGATCGAGGATCAGGTGCGCACGGCAGCGTACAAGATCATCGAGGCAAAGCGTGCGACCTACTACGGCATCGGTATGGCAATTACGAGGATCGTCAATGCCATTCTTGGCGATGAAAATTCCGTGCTGACCGTTTCTGCCAAGATGTGCGGTGAGTATGGACAGCGTGACGTCTTTATCGGTGTGCCGAGCATCATCGGACGCAACGGCGTCAAGGAAATCGTGGAGCTGACCCTCACGGAGGAGGAAATGCAGAAATTCAACAGCTCTGCGTCGGTGCTCAAGGAGTATTTTGAAGGTCTCAGGCTTTGAGAACCTGTCTTAACAAGACTCCACGGCAGCTTTCCGGCATTTTTGCACGATATCTTTGTCCGGAATCCTTGCAATACATCAAGTATTCCTGCGGATTTCGGATTTTGATACGGCACAAAGCTGCTCGAAAATCTGCTCGTGTCCCTTGTAAAGACAGGTTCTGAGTTGTTTCACATAACGAACAACAGGCTGCGCAGTCCGTGTGGATGCGCAGCCTGTTGGTGTATTATGCTATGCGGGAAAGGATCGTGTCAAGCACCTTGTGGGCGGCTTCGTCCTTGCTCATGAGGGGGAGCTCCTCGTCACTGTCGGCGGTGATGAGGGTCAGGATGTTGGTGTCCACGCCAAATCCAGCGCCGGCTGTCCGGATGCTGTTCGCACAGATCATGTCGGCGTTCTTGGAGGCGAGCTTCTTCCGGGAGTTTTCGAGGACGTTCTCGGTTTCCATCGAAAAGCCGCAGAGGAACTGCCCGTTCTGCTTGTGCTCACCGAGGTATTTGAGGATATCCTGCGTGCGCTTGAGGGCGATGGAGAGGTCACCGTCCTTCTTTTTCATCTTCTGGTCGGCAACGGTCTCCGGTGTATAGTCCGAAACTGCGGCGGCCTTGATGATGATATCCTGCGCAGACGCACGGGATGTGACGGCGTCAAACATATCCTGCGCCGACACGACTGGCACCACGTTCACAAACGGCGGCGGTGCAACGTCCATGTGCGCTGCCACGAGCGTGACCTCGGCACCACGCAGCATTGCCGCCTTTGCAATGGCGGCACCCATTTTGCCGGAGGAGTGATTCGTGATGAAACGCACCGGGTCGATCGCTTCACGGGTCGCACCGGCAGTCACGAGCACACGTTTCCCGGCAAGATCCTTTTCACAAGCAATCTCACGCAGGATGTAGTCCAGAAGCACCGATTCTTCGGGCATTCTGCCGTCCCCGATATCGCCGTTGGCAAGCATTCCGGTGTCGGGTGCCACGATCTCATAGCCGAACTTTTGCAGGCGGGCGATGTTGTCCTGCACGATGGGGTTGTGGAACATATTGTGGTTCATGGCAGGTGACACGATCTTCTTGCAGGGGCAAGCCATCACGGTCGTGGTCAGCATATCGTCCGCAATGCCGCAGGCAATCTTGCCGATGACGTTGGCGGATGCCGGTGCGATCATGACGACGTCCGCCGCCTTGGCAAGCGCAACGTGCTCCACGCTGTACTGGAAATTCCGGTCGAAGGTGTCGATGAGCACTTTGTTCTGGGTGAGCGTTTCGAGCGTGATGGGGTGGATGAAATTCGTCGCATTCTGCGTCATGAGTACATGGACAGTGCAGTGCAGCTTCATGAGCATCCGTGCGAGATTGGCGATCTTGTATGCGGCAATGCTGCCGGTCACGGCGAGCAGAACGGTTTTTCCTTTCAGCATGAATGGTGCCTCCTTGGGTTGTGATAATATAAGTATACCACAGTTTAGAAAAAATGTCCAGCAGAGATTTTTATTCTGAAAAAACAAGAAAAAACCCTTTACTTTTTTGGAAGTTCATGGTATAATATAAGTGTTGTATTGTATCCCGAAAGGGAATAATAACACAAGGAGGAAAATTGAATATGAAAACCAACACCAAATCTCTTGTCCTGCTGGGTGTATTGACGGCGATCGAGCTTGTATTTCTGCTGACGCCGATCGGAACAGTGCCCATTGGACCGCTTTCCATCACGCTGGGTGTCATCCCGGTTGCGATTGCAGCCATTGCGCTTGGACCTGTCGGAGGTCTGATCCTCGGATCGGTATTCGGCATCATGAGCTTTTTGCAGTGCATCGGTATTGGCGTACCGAGCGGCATGGGCGCAATCCTGTTTGAGATCAACCCGTTCCTGGCATTCATCCAGCGCTTCATTCCGAGAGCACTTGACGGACTGCTGCTGGGCTTTATCTTCCAGGGTGTTTCCAAGCTGAACAAGGAGACCGCCTGCTTTGTCACAGGCTTCTGCTCGGCATTCCTGAACACGCTGTTCTTCATGTCGGCACTGGTTCTGCTCTTTGGCAACACGGAGTATGTGCAGGGTCTGATGGATGGCAAAAATGTCATTGCATTTATCATCGGGTTTGTTGGTATCAACGCAGTTGTGGAAATGGTCGCTTCTACCGTTGTGGTAGGACTTGTCGGCGTGGCGCTCCACGCAGCCAAGCTTGTCGGTCAGCCAAAAACTGCCTGAGTCTGATCTAACTGCAAACACGAATCTGAAGCTACAATACAGCACTGCGGTGCTCTGCAAATGAGCACCGCAGTTTTAGAACTTGCGATTCGTGATTTTGTATAAATTACAATAAACGCTGCTGAAAACTTTGGGGAATAGTCGTTTTAAGGCGATCCCTGAGAGGGCAGCGCATGAAGAAACGTGGGAGGCAAGACCATGGCAAAAATCAAGAATATCGCAGTCATTGTTGCCGGTATCGATGAAGAATACCAGAATAGCGTCATTGACGGCATTATTAGCTGTGCCAAGGAGCATGATGCGAATATTGCGTGCTTTACCGCATTCGGCGGTGTGATTTCTTCGAGCAAGTATGACATTGGTGAATACAATATCTACAGCCTGGTAAACTATGATGAATTTGACGGCGTTGTTCTGATGACAAATACGATCTGTGACCCCGGTGAGAAGAAGAAGATCATCTCGGCGGTCAAGAAATCCTGCATTCCTGCGATTTTTCTGGATTGCGACGACGATCCGGAGTTTTTCAACATCAAGATCGATAATACACGGGCGATGCGTGAACTGATCCAGCACGTTATCACGGAGCATGAAGCGGAGGTCGTCAACTTCATTTCCGGTCCGCTCTCCAACCCGGAGGCGCAGGCTCGTTATGAGGCATTCCTGCACGTCATGGCAGAGAACCGGCTGATCGCAGACGCACGCCGTATCTATTTCGGCGAATTCCGTGCGCAGGACGGCGAGGCGGCTGTGCTGCAATTCATCAAGTCTGGTCAGAAGATGCCCGATGCCATCATCTGTGCCAATGACGCAATGGCGCTTGCAGCCATTCGTACTCTCGAAAAGCACGGCTACAAGATCCCGGAGGATGTCATCGTCACCGGATTCGACGATACCTATAACGCCCGTCACTATTCCCCTGCGCTGACGACGGTTTCCCGTCCGCTGCGTGAAATGGGCTATCAGGCGTGTGATGTGCTGCTGCGTGCCTCTGATGGTGAGGTACTCCCGAAGACCATTTCCCTCGAAGCAGAGCCGGTCTTTACGGAGAGCTGTGGCTGCAAGGCGCCGTTTGAGGAGGATATGCACTCCTACAAAAAGAACGCATCTGAGGTCATTGACGGCTGCCGGAGCGATATTTCGCTGCTCAACCGCATCACCTCCCAGCTCGCTGAGACCGAAACAGCGGAAGAAAGCATGATGGTCATCAGCAAGTTCATCGAGAAGCTTGAATGCTACCAGTGTGCGATCTGCCTGTGTTCCGAGTGGAACAGCGTGTACAATAACCACGGCGATGACGATTTTCAGGTCAACGGCTACACCCACACGATGAGTGCGCCGCTGATCTGGACGGACGGCGAGCAGATGTCCGTGGAGGCATTTGCAAGCTCGGATATGTTCCCGATCCCACTGGAGGACGGCGGTCATGTGTCTTATTTCCTGCCGCTGCACTTCCGTGACAGATGCCTGGGCTATATCGTGATTGTGGACAGCCAGTTCCCGGTGCGGAGCATGGTCTGCCATTCGCTCATGATGAATATTTCCAACTCGATCGAGAATATCCGCAAGCTCCTGCATCTCAACAATGTCATCAGTGAGTTGGATAAGCTCTATGTCATTGATCCGCTGTGCGGCATCTACAACCGCAACGGCTTCATCCGTGAGGCGGATGCTTTCTACCGCCGCTGCGAATCCAACGGCGAATCGCTGATGATCGGCTTCATCGATATGGATGGTCTGAAGATCATCAACGACAGCTATGGTCATAAGGAAGGCGACTTCGCATTGCAGCGACTGGCGGCTGTCATCAAGGACTGCTGCAGCGCCGATCAGATCTGCGCACGGTTCGGCGGTGACGAGTTCATCGTGCTGGGCGTGGGCGGCACAGAGGAGACTGCACAGGGCTTTGAGCGCCTGTTCCGTAAGCGTCTGGAGGACATCAATCATATTATCCACAAGCCATATGAGCTCGATGCCAGCATCGGAACCTATGTATCGCCGGTTCGTGAGGGCGTGACGCTGTTCAACATGATCACGGCGGCAGATGAGCTGATGTACGAGCGCAAGAAGAAGAAGAAGACTTCCCGCTACCTGCGTAAAGCATAACAGCCGAAAGCACTGCCGTCATGCAGTGCTTTCGTTCTATCTTCAAGGAGGTATACGATGCAAACTTACGATCTGATCCAGAAAACACGCCGGCTTGAACCCTTGACCACAGACGAGATCCAATACCTCGTGCAGGGCTTTACCAATGGGGAGATCCCGGATTATATGATGTCCGCTTGGATGATGGCGGTGTGCTGCCAGGGGCTTTCCATCGAGGAAACGACCGCCCTGACGATCGCTATGCGGGATTCCGGCGACCATTTCGACCTGTCCGGCATCCATGCCCGTACCATCGACAAGCACAGCACCGGTGGCATCGGCGACAAGACGAGCCTGCTGGTGGCACCCATCGTGGCGGCTTGCGGCGGCTTTGTCCCGAAGATGTCCGGCAGGGGACTGGGCTATACCGGCGGCACGATCGATAAACTGGAGAGCATTGCCGGATTCCGGACGAATCTGAGCGAGGCGGAATTCCTCGAAAATACCCGGCGTGTCGGCTGCTGCATCATTGCGCAGACCGGCGAGCTGACACCGGCGGACAAGAAAATGTACGCTCTGCGCAACCTCACCGCAACGGTGGAGAGCATTCCGCTCATCTGCGCATCCATCATGTCCAAGAAGCTTGCGCTCGGTGCGGACTGCATTCTGCTCGATGTCAAGTATGGCAGCGGCGCTTTCATGAAAACGCCGGAGGATGCGGAGATCCTTGCCACCCTCATGGTCGAGGTCGGCAAGCAGGCAGGGAAGCAGTGCCGTGCCGTCATTACCGATATGAATGCGCCGCTCGGCACAGCAGTCGGCAATGCACTGGAGGTCAAGGAAGTGCTGCATATGCTGCGTGGCGAAATGCGCAACAGTCTGACGGACCTTGCCACAGCAATGGCAGCGCAGATGCTCGTGATCGCCGGAAAGGGTGATATCATTTTCTGCCGCAAGATGGCGGAGCGTGCGCTGGAATCCGGCGAAGCGCTGGAGAAATTCCGTGCGATGGTCACAGCCCAGGGCGGCGATGCGAGGGTTTGTGATGACCTGTCTCTCCTGCCGGAGGCGAAGTGCTCCCGTGTGGTCAAGGCGCCCCGGAGAGGCTTCGTGACGGCGATCCAGAGCGAGGAAGTCGGTTTGGCTTGCCTGGGACTTGGTGCCGGCAGAACGCCGGATTCGCAGGAGATCGATCCGGGTGCCGGCGTGGTTTTCAGCCGATGCGTAGGCGATTTTGTCGGGCAGGGCGATGCACTTTGCACCGTATACGGCAAGTCCGATGCGCTGTGTGAGGTCGCCGCTGCACGCCTGAGTGCTGCCATCGAGATCAAGGATGCTCCGGCTGTTCAGAGACCCATGATCCATAAGATCATTGACTGATACGAATTGTGACTTGACGAAATACCAAAAATGTAGTATACTATAATGGTAGGAATACTATTATACAAAGGAGTCATTATTCATGAAAACAATCGGAATCATCGGTGCGATGCCCTCTGAGCTCAAGGATATCCAGGGCATTCAGGAGAATGCAGTCAGCACGGAAATCGCTGGATTTACATTTGTGGAGAGCAAGCACGGCGCTAACCAGATCGTGACCGCCTGCTGCGGCGTCGGCAAGGTCAATGCGGCAGTTTGCACGCAGATCATGATCGACCGCTTCCATGTGGACTGCATCATCAACACCGGTATTGCCGGCGGTATGAATCCGGCTGTCAAGCTGCTGGAGATCGTGATCTCTGACATTGTGCTGCCCCACGACCTGGATCGTCATTTCCTGGCAGATTATCCGCCGTTCCATGCGGAATATGAGGCAGATGCAGAGCTTCAGGCAATTGCAAAGAAGGTTTGCGAGGAAATGGACATCGTGTGCCATTCCGGTAAGATCGTTTCCGGTGATGCGTTCGTGACGGACACTGCCCTGAAGGCAAAGATCACCGAAGCGCATCACCCCTACGCCATCGATATGGAGACCGCTGCCATCGGTCAGTGCGCATGGCGCAACAAGACGCCTTTCGTCAGCGTGCGCTGCATTTCGGATCTGGCAGACGATGACGGCGCTATGTCCTTTGATGAATTCGAGGTGCAGGCTGCCAAGCGTGTGGCACAGATCGTGATGCGGATGTGCGAGAAGGAAGCCTGATCGCAGATCGTGGCAGATGCGATCTGTCTGGTCTGGAACAGTACTGATAGAGAAGCCCTTGTGCAAGGAATGCTGCAAAGCGACCCGGAGCGATCTTGGTCGCTTTTTTCTTTGTGGCAGGGCGGTTAGACTTGCAAATGATGGCGATATATGGTATAATACTATCAGTAACTATTTTCCCTGCATCTGTTTTCTGTAAGGTCTTCAGCAGATCAGGGCGTTTCCATAAAGGAGGTATACCATGGAACCAGAAAAGAAGGCGCTGTTTCGCCAGAAATCGCTTGACCGCATTTCCTCTCCCGAACAGCTTGGCGACTATCTGCGTGTTGCGAATCCCAGTATCTGGGCGCTGCTTGCGGCAGTGATCCTGCTGATCGGCGGACTGTTTGCGTGGAGTATGGTCGGCAACCTCGAAACTGTCGTCAGCGGCGTTGCCCTTGTGGAGAACGGGCAGGCGCAGGTCATGGCATCCGATACGGCAGGCAGCAGCATCGAGACCGGCATGACCGTGCGGTTTGGCAGCGATGCGTATCGTATTACGTATGTCGAGGAGGACGAATATGGCAGAACAGCCGCATTTGTCCCGGTGACACAGCCGGACGGCAGATATGACGTGCATATCGTGGTCGAGAGCATCCACCCGATCCAATTCCTGTTTAACTGAGAGGGCACAGCATGAGCGAGAACAAAATCAAATCACCGGTATCCAAGGGCCATGTCAAGGTTCCGGTCATCATGCAGTTGGAAGCGCTGGAATGCGGCGCTGCGAGCCTTGCAATGGTCATGGCGTACTACAACAAATGGGTGCCGCTCGAACAGGTGCGTGCCGACTGCGGCGTGTCCCGTGACGGTTCCAATGCGAAAAATGTCGCCAAGGCAGCCATGAACTACGGCTTTCAGGTGCAGGCATTCCGCCGCACCCCCCAGACCATACGGGAGTCTGGCGTGTTCCCGTGCATCATCCACTGGAATTTCAACCATTTCGTCGTGCTCAACGGCTTTCAGGGGAAGTACGCCTGCATCAATGATCCGGCGAGGGGATTTGTCAAGGTGTCACCGGAGGAGTTCGATGAGGCTTTCACAGGCATCACGATCAACCTGACCCCTGGTGAGCATTTCCAGCCCAGCGGCAAGCGCAAAAGTACACTCGAATTCGCCAGAAAACGCCTGATCGGCGCAGGTGCAGCGATGGCGTTCGTCGTCCTGACAACGATCATTTCCTCGTTGTTCGGCATCATCAATCCTGTGATGAACCGCATCTTTATGGACAGACTGCTCAGCGGACAGAACCGTGACTGGCTGACGCCGTTTATTGGGGTCATGACAGGGCTTGCTGTTTTGCAGATCATCGTGGCGTGGGCGCAGGCAATCTACAGCCTGAAGCTCAACGGCAAAATGACAGTGCTTGGCAGTACGTCCTATATGTGGAAGGTACTGCATATGCCGATGGAATTCTTCTCCCAGCGTATGGCAGGCGATATCCAGTCCAGACAGCAGACCAATGCCTCCATTGCGAGCAGTCTGATCAACACTCTTGCACCGCTGGCACTCAATACCATCATGATGGTATTCTATCTTGTGCTGATGCTCCGGCAGAATCTGTGGCTGACGGCGATCGGTATCAGCACGCTTGTGATCAATGTGTTCCTTTCCCACATTATTTCCGAAAAGCGCATCAACACCACCCGTGTTATGCAGCGTGACAGCGCAAAGCTCAATTCTACGGGCGTTGCCGGCATCGAAATGATCGAAACGATCAAGGCAAGCGGCGCTGAAAGCGGTTTTTTCCAGAAATGGGCAGGCTACCAGGCGTCCGTCAATGTGCAATCCATGCACAGCGTCAAGACCAACAGCTTCCTGGGTATGATCCCTACCTTCCTGACGGCTGTGGCAAACTATGCCGTTATGATCGTAGGCGTCTGGTTTATCATGCAGGGGCAGTTCACGCTCGGTGCCTTGCAGATGTTTCAGGGCTTTCTGGGGTCGTTCATGGCACCTGCCATGATGCTGATCTCCGCCGGTCAGACCATCCAGGAAATGCGCACCCAGATGGAGCGCATTGAGGATGTCATGGAATACCCGACCGACCCGAATGCGCAGGAAATCTCTGTTGGTGAGGAATCTCTGGACAAGCTCCGTGGTCATGTCGAGCTCAAAAACATCACCTTTGGCTATTCCAGACTTGCCGACCCGCTTATCACGGACTTTTCCATGGATATCCGTCCGGGAGGACGTGTGGCATTTGTCGGGGCTTCCGGCTGCGGAAAGTCCACACTCTCCAAGCTGATCTCCGGGCTGTATGACCCGTGGGACGGTGAGATCCTGTTTGACGGCAAGCCCAGAAGTGCGCATCCCCGTGTCGTTATGACCGGCTCCCTGGCGGTTGTCGATCAGGAGATCACGCTGTTTGAGGGAACGATCGCAGACAATATCAAGATGTGGGATTCGTCCGTTCAGGACTTCGAGATGATCCTTGCCGCGCGTGATGCGCAGCTTCATGCCGATATCATGGCGAGGGAGGGCGGCTATGACTGCAAGCTGACCGCAGGCGGCAGAGACCTTTCCGGCGGACAGCGGCAGCGAATGGAGATCGCCCGTGTACTGGCGCAGGACCCTTCGATCATCATTCTGGACGAAGCGACCTCGGCACTCGATGCCAAGACGGAATATGATGTCGTGAAGGCGATCAAGGACAGAGGCATCACCTGTATCGTCATTGCGCACCGGCTTTCGACCATCCGTGACTGCGATGAGATCATTGTCCTCGACCACGGCAAGGTGGTCGAGCGTGGCACGCATGAGGAACTGATGACACTCGGCGGGGCATATATGGACCTCGTTACCAATGAATAAGGGAGGTGGAATAATTGGGTTGGTTTGAAGAACAGATCAGACAGCGCAGCGAATCTGATCAGGAGCTGCTTGAGGATTCCTTCCTCCGGGTGGCTGGCATCGTACTGGGCAAGCATACTGCCACAAAGATCAGTGACGACCATATCATCACCAAGCAGGCGATCGACGAGATACTCAAGCATTTCCACCTTAAACCCGTGGAAATCCCGGACAGTATCAAAACCCACGAGGATCAGATCGACTACAGTCTGCGTCCGTATGGGCTGATGCGGCGTCAGGTGATGCTGGAGGAGCAGTGGTGGAAGGACGCCTTTGGTCCGATCCTTGCCTACCAGAAGGAAAGCGGTGAGCCGACTGCCCTGATACCGGGCACCTTTTCCGGCTATCACTACCTGGACAGACAGACAAACCGGAAAGTCCGCATCACAGCCAAAAACGCAGCACAGTTCCAGCGGGAAGCGTACTGCTTCTATAAGCCGATGCCGCAGCGGAAGCTCGGAATATCGGATCTTCTGCTCTACATGAAGAATTGCCTGAACGTGAATGACCTCATACTGATCGCACTGGCAAGTCTCTCTGTGACGGGCGTGGGAATGCTGCTGCCTCGTATCACCAAGGCGCTCACGGGACCTGTGATTTCCAGCGGAAGAACGAGCGTGCTTGCCGGGATTTCGATATTCCTGCTCTGCACGCTGATCTCCAGGCAGCTGCTCACATCCATCAATTCGATGCTGAGCGCACGAGTCCAGACGAAAACGTCCATGGGCGTGCAGGCGGCAATGATGATGCGGATCCTGAGCCTGCCGGCGGCGTTCTTCCGCAAGTACAGCCCCGGTGAGCTCAACAGCCGTTCACAGTCGGTCAACAGGCTTTGTACCATGCTCGTCAGCATGGTGCTCAATACGGGACTGACCTCGCTGATATCGCTGCTGTATATCACGCAGATCTTCAGCTTTGCGCCGGCATTGGTCGTGCCGTCACTCATCATCATACTTGTGACCGTTGTCTTTTCCACGGTGTCATCCATCGTGCAGATTCGCATCAGCCGACAGACAATGGAGCTGGGCGCCAAGGAAAGCGGTGTCAGCTATGCCATGATCACCGGCGTTCAGAAAATCAAGCTTTCCGGCGCAGAAAGGCGCTTTTTCGCACGTTGGTTGCATCTCTATGCGGACAGTGCGGAGCTGATCTATGCGCCGCCGATGTTCATCAAGGTCAATACCGTCATCATGACGGCGATCAGCCTGTTCTCGAATATTGTGCTCTATGATATGGCAGTGCGCAGCGGTGTAGACCAGTCCAGTTATTTTGCGTTTACGTCGGCTTATGGTGCGGTGATGGGGGCATTTGCATCCCTTGCGGGAATCGCACTTTCCGTCGGACAGATCAAGCCGAATCTGGAAATGGCAGAGCCATTCCTGAAAGCAGTTCCGGAAACGGCGGACAACAAGCAGATCGTCACACGGCTTTCGGGTACGATCGAGCTGAACAACGTCTATTTCCGGTATGATGAGAATTCCCCGTATATCGTCGAAAACCTCTCGATGAAGATCAAGGCAGGGGAGTATGTGGCAATCGTCGGCAGAACAGGCTGCGGCAAATCGACTTTGATGCGGCTCCTGCTCGGCTTTGAAAAGCCGGAAAAGGGTGCAATCTACTACGACGGCAAGGATATCAGCCGGCTCGATCTGGGTTCGCTGCGGCGGCACATCGGGTCTGTGATCCAGAGCGGCGGACTGTTCCAGGGTGACATCTACTCGAACATCGTCATCACCGCCCCCCACCTGACACTGGACGATGCGTGGGAAGCCGCCGAAACGGCAGGCATCGCCGACGAGATCCGTGCCATGCCAATGGGGATGCATACGCTGATCTCCGAGGGGCAGGGCGGTATCTCCGGCGGACAGAAGCAGCGCCTGATGATCGCCCGTGCGGTGGCACCGAAGCCCAAGATCCTCATGTTTGACGAAGCGACCAGTGCGCTCGACAACAAGACCCAGCGGCAGGTGAGCGAAGCGCTCGACGGTATGGGCTGCACAAGAATTGTGATCGCTCACAGACTTTCGACTATCCGGCATTGTGACAGGATCCTGGTGCTGGACGGCGGCAAGATCGCAGAGGAAGGCACCTACGAGGAGCTGATCGCCAAAAACGGCTATTTTGCATCACTTGTGGAGCGTCAGAGATTGGATACGTAGGAAAAGAAAACCGGCAGGCTTATAGTGGAGCGCCGATAAAGAAGTATTTAGGATTTAAAGATAAGGTTGTGTGAGGAGTATGTTGAGCATTTCAGATGCTCCTGAGCTTCTGTCAGACTCGTTGCTCGGCACAGATACATCTTCTTTCCGCAGTCCGCACAGTAGACCATACCCGAAAATGGATTGACTTCCTCATGTTTGGTGGGACGG
>CACXGK010000263.1 GCA_902767115.1 uncultured Ruminococcus sp. | reverse complement strand
CGTATTTCCATACCGGAGAAAAAGACGCTTGTTTTTCCTCCTGTGATGCAAAAAGAGCCGTAGTGCATGGGTTGGTTTTTCCACACACCGTGCCGCATACGTAGAAAACCTTGCCCCCTTGCGGTAATCAAACGTTTCCACCGCCTTCATCAGCCCGAATGTCCCGATGGAAACAAGTTCCTCAAGCTCCTCACCGGAGCTGCGGTACTTGCCGGCGATGTGCGCCACGAGGCGCAGATTGTGGGTGGTGAGCTTGTTTTTGGCGGATTTGTCACCGTTTTCCATCTGCTCAAAGCACGCTCGTTCCTCTGCCGCCGTCAGCGGTTTGGGAAATAGATACGGCGTGTCAGCGTGGAGAATACACAGGATCAGTTTGTTCAGGATCGTCAGCAGCATAAAAATGCCCCCTTTCACACGAGTGTATGAGAGAGGGCTTTTCCGATATGTGCGAGGGGCAGGTGTGGTGGGGCAGCATTTCAGGTCTTGACTTCGTGGAATTACCATGCTATAATAAACAAAAAGCAACGTGCGGTTTGATTTTGAAAAGGCTATAAATCCCACATAAAACATAAAAATCCCAGGAGGTGTAACCATGTCCAACATCACAGATCTGAGCAAATCCCGATACTGCAAAGGCTTGCAGTGCCCGAAAATGCTATGGCTGGATGCCTATCGCCCGGAGGCTGCCGAGGATGTGCTGTCCGAAACGATCATGCACAACGGCAATCTGGTCGGCGATCTTGCCAGAAGCTATTTCGGGGAATATGCATTGGTAGAGTTCTCCTATCAGAAAACTGCAATGACCGAACAAACGAATACGTTCATCCGTGACGGCGCAGAGACCATTGCGGAAGCCGCTTTCATGACGGACGGGCTGTACTGTGCGGTCGATCTGCTGCACCGGAATGCAGACGGCTGGGATCTGGTCGAAGTCAAAAGCTCCACGCACGTTTCGGATATTTATGTCGAAGATATGGCGTTTCAGTACTATGTGCTGACCAATTGCGGCATCCATGTGAAGCGTGTGTACAATCTGCATCTCAACAGCGGCTACGTCCGGAAAGGCGAACTGGACCTCCAGCAGCTCTTTACACTGGAGGACTACACGGAGACCGTCCGGCAGAAATACGATGCAGTCGCTCAGAATATCGCTGCGATCCGAGCGTTCGTTTCGGTCGATACAGAGCCGGAGCGTGACCTCGACCTGTACTGCGAACAGCCCTACCTTTGCGCCTACCGAGCTTACTGCGGCAGGCATCTTCCGGCGCATTCTGTGTTTGATCTTGCAGGGATGCAGGCAAAAACCAAGTACAAGCACTACCACAACGGGCTCATCCGCTTTGAGGATCTGCTTGCCAACGCCAAGAAGATCAAGCTGAACGCCAAGTGCATCCGCCAGATCGAAAGTACCCTGCAAGACCTTCCGGATGCGGTCGAGCCGAAAGCGATCCGTGCATTTCTGGACACCCTGCAATATCCGCTGTACCATCTGGATTTTGAGACCTACCAGCAGCCGATCCCGCCGTTTGACGATGTAAAGCCCTATCAGCAGATCCCGTTCCAGTATTCGCTGCATATCGAACAGGCAGACGGCAGTCTGGAGCATCGGGAATTTCTGGCACAGGAAGGCAGCGACCCAAGGCGAATGCTTGCACAGCGGCTTGTGCAGGACATCCCCAAGGGCGCCTGTTCGCTGGCGTATAACATGAGCTTTGAGAAAACTGTGATCCGTGGGCTGGCGGAGCTTTATCCCGACCTGGCAGACCGGCTGATGGACATTCACGACAATCTGCACGACCTGATGGTTCCGTTCCGGGAGCAGAGCTACTACAGCACCGCCATGCAGGGCTCGTACTCGATCAAATACGTCCTGCCTGCGCTCTATCCGGATGATCCGGAGCTGGACTACCACAATCTGGACGGCGTCCATAACGGCGGTGAGGCATCCGCTGCGTTTGCGGAAATGCCATCCTATCCGCCGGAAAAACGGGAGCTTTTGCGTGCCTCGCTTTTGAAATACTGCGAGCTGGATACCTATGCGATGGTCAAGGTGCTGCGGCGGCTGCGTGAGGTGGTTCGTTAAGGTTAGCATTTGCAAAAGCAAGGGGAAAAGGGGCAGCCCCGGTCTCTCTGTGGGAGAAGACCGGGGCTGTGTGCGGTTATTTGAGGATACCGAGATCCTTCTTGTGTTCCTTCTGGTTTCCCATTTGCTTCTGCTGTGCCGCAGCCTGAAGCTGGTTGTTGTACTGCGCTCTTGCAAGCACCATCTGGGAGTAAAGTCCCTTGCCGTCGGGCTTGCTGGTGACTGCTTCATTGGCGGAGCCGACGGTCATATTGCTTGTCATGTTGTCAAAGTAGCTGATCGAAGCCGCTTCCTTGCTGTATGCCCTGACAGCCTTCATAAAGTCGTCCGGCGTTTTGATGCTGTTCAGGCTCTTGTCGCCGTTGATGATCGCCTGCTTCATGATATTCAGACCGATGATTCTCGAAAGCTGCGGTGCCACTGTCTTGGAGGTGGCGTAATCCGGCACCATGCCTGCGCTGTCCTTCAGGGATTCTCTGGCAGCTCTCATGGCGGTTTCTGTCCAGTTGTTCAGATCAACGGCGCCGTCCTTATGCAGCTTGTCGGAGAGGATCTCCTTGAGCTGTGCGTCCTCGGCTTTGAGCTTTTGTGCCTGTGCCGACGGGCATTTCACGGCGTTCTTGTCCTTTTCACTGAGGGGGAACGTCAGAAGCTGTGCTTCGAGCTGCTGAACGGCTTCCATATGCTGTGTCAGGATGGGTGTGTACATATTGAGGTACGGGTGCGTTTTCTGATAGAAATCATCCATATAGTTTTTTTCTGTCCATTTTTCGCCCGGTTTGAGTTCCTCCTTGGTGTCCTCAAACATGAGCTCCTTCTGGATATTGTCCTTGACGAATGCGATATTCTGCGCTTCGGCTTCGCTCCCCTTGGAATGCTGGAGGTAATCCAGTGTGTCATGCCGGAGTCTTTCAAAGGCATCAGAGACCTGACGGGGGGTGTTATGCGCATTGAGCTTTGCGGCATTCTGGAGACCGTAGAGCAGATTTTTCAGCTCCGGCGAGGGGTTCTCAACGGTATGGAGTACATTATAGGCATTCTGGGCTGTTTCTGCGATGGTGTGAACCTTTCGGGTGAACTCCTCGATACCCTTGACACAGCTTTCCAGGGATTGTGCAGAGCGCTTTCTCCATTTCTCGTCCGGATACTTCTGGTACTTGTTGTTGAGGCTGTCATATTTGATACCGCAGTCGTTCATTTTATCATTGAGCAGAGCGTGGTGCTTTCTGATCTTGCCCTCTCGTTCGATGGGGGAGGTCATGTCGTGGTAATTCTCATAGAAGGCACTCTGGCTCTTTGACAAGAGGTCTTTCACATACTGCGGATCGTTATACAGACTGTTTTTCAAGCCGTTTACTAAATGATCGGATGCCAGGATATCCGAATACGGCAGGGGAACCTGTGCGGCATAGCTGGCTGCCAGCGGCGTATGCATACGCTGCTGTTCGAGCTCCGGATCAATGGGATAGAGTCCCTGCTGGATGCCCTGTGTGATATACTCACGATTTTTCATATCGTCGATGTAAAGGGCATTTTTGAGGTTATTTAATGTGAGCATATACTTGTCTCGCAGTTCTGGATTCTTTTGTAAGACATCTACATATTTGTCAGTGAATGCGACGTATCTGCGCATATCTTCTTTGGAGAATTTTTCAAGCTCATACTGGTAATAGGCTTTTGACATGGTATGCGCAAACTGTGTGAACTCGCCGGTCTGCATGGCTTCCTGAAACTGCTTCTCCACCTTGTCCATGAGCGGCTCATTCCGGAAAGCGAGATCCTTCTCACGATCCATCCCGGCACGTCTTTTGGTGGTCAGGAGTGCCTTGTGGAGTTCGGGCATCAGTTCTTTGGTGTCATGGAAGATGCGCTCCCACTTGGGGTCACCTCTGTGCTTTTCCACAAATGCATGGACATTTTCTGCGATCTCCGCCTTATCCGCAGAGCACTCCACATACTTGTTCCAGCACTGGTTCTTCAAGTTGAGGAATTCCAGCCGCATCTGGAGGAGCTCCTTCTGCTTGTCGGGCGGCGTCACCTTTTCCACCTGGTCGAAGTTGGCTTCGAGGCAGCCGACCATCGCCATGACCGAAAGCTCATCCGCTTTCCAGTTGTTCTCGATGGCACGCTTTTCGCCGTTGACCATGCCGACAACGCTGTTAAGCTGGCGGCTGGAGCTCAGGCCTTCTCTGCCATAATCATGTGCAATGACATTTCCGAAATGCTTGCTGGTTTTCTTTTCGGGATCATCATAGAAGCCGCCTTTTTCCTCGTAGGCTTTGAGCAGATTATTGTGCGCCTTGTAGAGATCGGCAAGATACTGCTTTTCCTGTGCAGGCGTCATGCCGGTTTTGCCAAGCTGCTGCTTTTGCATCGCCATCTTGTATTCTTCTATGATCGCATGAGTAAAGTCCATAGAGGAATCCACGAGTTTCGCACTCAGCTCGTTTCTTGCTTCGGCAAGCCCCTTACCGTCGGTATTCTTGTTACCTGTTGCAAGGGCACCGGTAAGCGTTGGTAAATAGGGAACGTTTTCAAGGATCTCAGACAGGACTGTACTGTCGGTGTGGAGCAGGAAAAGCTGGTCATCATAGCTGCGGATGCTGAGGGGATCGAACTCCGCCTTTTTCATTTCTTCGATCTCCTGGATGTAATGCTTGCGAAGCGTCTTGCTGTCCTGGAGTGCATTGATGGTACAGAAGGATTCGTTACTATTGAAGGTATGGCCGTTTGAGAGGGTGACACGGGAAACATTTCTTTTTTGATTCGGGTTCGGTGCCTGGTATCCATTTTTGTCTTTCAGCAGCTTATCGCCAAAGTCCCGTGCGTTCTCCTCTCGGAACATCATATCATCCATTAAGATGGAATTGAAGTTCAGATTTCTGTCGGCTTCATCCTCCGCATTTGCTTCGTTCAGAAAATCCTTGTTGGATTCCCGGTAAGCCTCTTTTTCAATTTTATCGACCTGCTCTTTAGAAAAGATCGATCCAATGTTCTGGAGGAAATTCTTCATGTAAAAGTACTCTGTGACCCGCTGATCCTCCCAGATATTGTTCAGTGTCTTGTCTGACAGCAGGAGAGATTTATAGGCATCGACATCACGGGTGGTTTCGTTGATGATCTGGTCCTGGGGAATTTTCTCAAGGTCAGAGGGCGCATAGTCCGGGTGATACTGCATGAAGTTCTTCCGCAGCTCCTCGGTGGTCATTTTATGCCCCTGCTGGTAGCCGTTTTTGCCGCTGAAGCGTTTCTCGGCTTCTGACAGGGTGGAACGGGAGAGCCGTCCCTGTCTCTGATAGTCGTTTTCATCCACATCAAAATAGGTGTTTTCCAAATAATAGCTCATGGATCTTTGGGCGAAATGCTCGAACGATTCGCCTTTCTGGGGGTACCAGTTTTTGCCGTCACGATTCTCCAGGAGCAGCATAGTCCTGTTGACCGACTGCATATACTCCTTTTTCTGGTCGGATGTGAGATTCTGACGGGTCGCTTCCTCCTTGGCAAGGAGATCGTCCATCCGCTTGCTGCCATAACGGCGCACGTTGGAGATGAACTCCTTTTTGTTGATGGCGTTCTGGGTTTTCAGTTTCTGGAGGACGTTGAGCGCATTCTTGATACGGGGCTGCTCGTGGGACTGCCGTCTGCTGCTGTTCTTACGGGAGGGGTCCTTGAGCATATCCTCCTGCTTGTGATCGATGTACTTCTGTACCATTTCGATCGCACGATCCTGGAGGTCGATATAGTGTGCCATTTCGGTGATGGAAAGCCCCCGGTTATCCGGTGAGAGCTGCATCGTATTGCGGGCGTAGTTATGCAGGTCCTTCAGGGCATTTTTCATGTCCTTGAATTCCGGTGAGCCCATACCGAACAGGTTATAATCCACCGCCGTGATCTGCGCATAGGCAGACGCCGCATCGTCACGGAACGATTGCAGGATCGAGGCAGCGCTGCGTGGCTGTTCATCCAGCTCAGCCGGCTGTATGATATCCGGCTGTTCATTCATCACAGGCTCAGAGGGTGCATTGACCGGGGCTTCCTCCTGCGGCATTTCCTGGCTGGCAAATGAACGGACATTGGCAGAAATGCTCTGCAAGCCCCTGAACTGCTCCTGGTAAGCTGCCGGATTCAGCTTTACTTCAACGGTATCCTGGAGCATCTGCATCCAGTCGAAGAACACCTCGCCGTTTTCGCCGAATGCCGGCTCCTCGCCCTGCGTGCCGAGCTGCATCAGAAGGTCAAAGTTGGTCATGCCGTCCGGCGTGGGGGTGTTCAGAAATGCCGCAACACCGTCCAGGGTGTCCACGCCGTTCTGCCATGCTTCGGCATTGCCGGCTTCCTCGACCAGAGCCGGGTCAAACCGGACATACAGGGATGCATTGACCAGGTCTGAGAACTTCTGTGCCAGCTCCTGGTTGCCGTTTAACCAGAGGTTGTCAACGACCTTCTGCGCACCTACAGAAAAGCTGGTCAGCAGATCGGTGCGCTCCCGTGTCATCAGACCGGCGCCTGCATTTTTGGTTTTCCAATCATCAAAACGAATTGGCATAATAGTTCCTCCATTCACACTTTTATACTATATACACATATGCACCTCCGGCAGAGCGCCAGAGCAGCAGAGATTCTATGCGTTCATTAGTAATACCCCTAAAATCAGGTTTTGGATGCATCAAAATGAAAAAATTTTTTTTTAGGCGTTTTACTTGCAATTCTGACCGATGCGTGTTAGAATGTAATTAGCTTTATTCTATGAAAGGAGTACAGCCATGCGTGAATCAACACTGAAATACAGCATCTCCGTGATCATCCCGGCGCACAATGAGGAACGCTATGTGGCACGGTGTATCCGTTCCATCAGACAGGCAGCCCGGTATTACGGCGGCAGGGTGGAGATCATCGTCGTCTGCAACCGCTGCACGGACAAGACCGCAGAGATCGCCGGGCGCCTTGGCGCAAGGGTGCTGCACAACCAGGACAGATGCATCGCCAAGGTCCGGAATACCGGTATTTTCGCCGCAAAGGGCGACCTTATCGTGACCATCGACTGCGACAACCGGATGACCAGAGGCACCCTCCGGGAGATCGCTGCTTTCATGGCGACCGGGGATTACATCGGCGGCGGAGCGCCCATCCGGTTTGAACGCTACTCGGTCCCGCTGTATCTGAATGACCTGCTGTGCAGGGTGTCCTTCGGGCTCACGGGGCTGTATTGCGGAATGTTCTGGGCGGAGCGCTCCACATTTGAAGCGATCGGCGGCTTTGTGGAGATGAAGGCAATGGAGGACGCCGCTACTGCCAAAGCCCTGAAAGCCTACGGCAGACAGCAGGGAAAGGGCTACACCGTCCTGCGCAAAAACTGCCTCATCAATTCCACCCGAAAGTACGATGATTTGGGTGACTGGCTGTATCTGAAGCTGATGGCTGGCAATCTGGGGACGTTTCTCCGGGCAGCCTGCGGCGACAGAAGCGGACTGGATGCGCTGCTCGACAGGCTGTTTTATGATTACAATGACGGGAAAGGGGCGTGAGCACAATGCGATTTGAAACATTGCCAAAGCACTGGCAGCGTGTATTCGCACTGGAATGGGAATCCCTCTGCGAAGGCAGCAAGGCGATCGCTGCCGTCATTGCGGATGACGCCGGCAATATCCTTTCGGAGGGGCGCAATCAGACTGCTGAAAGCGTAGTCCCGAACCCTGCAACAGCACACGCCGAAACGGAAGCCATCCGGAATCTCGATACCGGACAATATCCGGATAAATGGGCATATACGCTGTATGCCGGACTTGAACCGTGCATCATGTGCATGGGAACGCTCGTGATGGGCGGCATCCGCAAGGTCGAGATCGCAGCCAGGGATGCCTTCGGCGGTGCGATGCACCTGATCGGATGCAGCGATTTTGCCAGAGCCAAGAATATCCAGATCACATGGCTGGACAATGAGCTGGGGGATATGCAGAGAGCCTTCCAGACCATCCGGGAGCTGCTCTACAACGAGGATGCCGAGAAGCTGGAACGGATGCTGCGTGATTTTTCCGTGCATAACCAATGCGGTGTGCAGGCAGCACAGGAACTGGTGGCATCCGGCTGGCTCGCAAACCAGGCGATGGTGCCGGAAACGGCTGCGGCGGTGTTCAATGCCCTTGCCGAACGGATGGAACAGATATCTCTATAATAGCATTGCCCCGGAGCGTTTGGCGCTTCGGGGCATCTTTCGTGATTGTGCATAAAACCGTCTGCATTTATTTGTACAGAATTTCGCCATACATTTTCTTCCTCCCGTCCGTATCATGGACAGAAGCGCAAACAAGAAGCGCCTTTCCCACATAAATCTCATCAGGATACGATCCAAAAGGAGGAATCTGTTATGAAAACCAAAATGACCAGAATTGCGATCTCGGCACTGCTGACAGCATCCATGCTGCTCTCCCTCACCGGCTGCGGCGGCGCAGATATTGCGAAATTGGAAACGGCTTTGACCCAGACCAATGGCGCCGTGGGTATCGAAGGCGCATACGAAGCGGCTTGCGATGCAGAGTACTACGTCCCGGAGATCAACACGGAATCCTATGCCCCCATCACCGAAAACAGCTTCATCCGCACCGCTGACGAGCCGGTTTCGACATTCTCCGTGGATGTGGATACAGCGTCCTATTCCAACGTCCGCCGGATGCTGCGGAACGGCGAGAACGTTCCCTCGGATGCCGTCCGCATCGAGGAGATGATCAACTATTTCGATTACGACTATCCGTCACCGACCGACGGCGCACCGCTTTCGGTGACGACCGAAATGTACGACTGCCCGTGGAATCCGGATAACCAGCTCTTTCTCGTGGGCTTGCAGGCGGAGGAGATCGACATGACCGAACGCCAGCCGATGAATCTCGTGTTCCTCATTGATGTCAGCGGTTCGATGTACACGCCTGACAAGCTGCCCCTCGTGCAGAATGCGCTCCAGATGCTCTCGCCGGAGCTGGACGAAAACGACCGCATTTCTATCGTGACCTACGCCGGCTCGGATACGGTGGTGCTGGAGGGCTGTTCCGGTGCGGACAAGGAACAGATCGTCGATGCGATCACCTCCCTCGAAGCAGGCGGCGCAACCGCCGGGGAAATGGGCATTCGCCGAGCGTATCAGATCGCCGAGAAGTACTTCATCGACGGTGGCAATAACCGTGTCATGCTTGCCACGGACGGCGACCTGAATGTCGGAATGTCCTCCCCGGAGGAGCTCAAAAGGCTCGTGGAGGAAAAGCGCAAAAGCGGCGTATTCCTGTCCGTTCTGGGCTTTGGTACAGGCAATATCAAGGACGACGCCATGGAGACCCTCGCCGACAACGGCAACGGCGCTTACGCCTATATCGACTCCGAGCTCGAAGCCAGGAAGGTGCTCGTGCAGGAAATGGGCGGCACCCTCTACACCGTTGCGAAGGACGTCAAGCTCCAGCTTGGTTTTGCACCGGAGATGGTGGAAAGCTATCGCCTGATCGGTTACGAGAACCGGCTGCTGGCGAATGAGGACTTTGCCAATGATTCCGTGGATGCCGGCGAGATCGGTTCGGGACATACGGTCACGGCACTGTATGAGTTGGCTCTGACGGAGGACGCAAAGCAGGCGGTTTCCGACCCGGCGGTCTCTGACGATGCGCTCCTGACCGTTTCCATGCGCTATAAGGCGCCCGATGGGGACGAGAGCAAGCTTTCGGAATACCCGATCACCATCCAGGATTGCAGGACTGAAACGATCGGCAAAAACCTTGCATTTGCGGCGGCTGTGACGGAATTCGGCATGATTGTCGGCGACCGTGAGCGCTATGGTGCAAGCTATGACCAGATTCAGGAGCTCCTCTCCCAGACTGATATCCAGGATACCTACCGGCAGGAATTTGTGGCTTTGACAGAGTATATCAAATAAAACAGTGCTCCCGGCTCCCTGAACAGGAGCCGGGATCAGTCTGTCAAAAAAACACTCTTGAAAGCGCAAAGCAAACGCAAAAGTTTTTGGTCCAGCTTTTTTCAAAAAGCTGGTCGCCGTCCGCAGACGGCGAAATCTCCTAATGCTTCGCTTTTTTCAGGGGTGAATTTCAAAAACAGTCCAGTGGACTGTTTTT
>CACXGK010000262.1 GCA_902767115.1 uncultured Ruminococcus sp. | reverse complement strand
GGCTGTCATGAAGTCTGGTCAGTATGCATACATCGGCAGAAAGCAGAAGAAGAGAAACTTCCGTCAGCTCTGGATCACCAGAATCTCTGCTGCAGCTAAGATGAACGGTATGAACTACTCCACCTTCATGAACGGCTGCAAGAAGGCTGGCATCACTCTGAACAGAAAGATGCTCTCCGAGATCGCAATCCACGATGCAGAGGGTTTTGCAGCAATCGTCGAGAAGGCAAAGGCTGCTCTTTGATTTTCTGATAAAATCGAGCCACGCTCTTTCTCAAAGTAAAGAGCGTGGTTTTGGTATTTCTGGAAGGGAGGTGCGCTGTATGGCGAATATCATCACATCCAAGGATAATCCGGTCATCCGGCATTACCGGAAGCTATGCGAGAACAAGCGCTATCGGCGTACCTGCAAGCTTTTCCCGGCGGAAGGTCTGCGGCTCGTGCGTGAGGCAGTACAGGCTGACAATTTCGGCACTGTCATTCTCACACAGTCGGCGTATGAGAAGTATGCCGGGGAATTTGCACCCGACCTTGTCATTTCCGATGACCTCGGACGCTACATCGCTGAGACCGATCATCCACAGGGCGTTTTCTGCGTCTGCCGGATGCCGGAGCTTTCCCTGGAAACAAAGCCGCTGTCTCCGGACGGACGGTATCTTGTGACCTGTGATCTTCAGGATCCTGGCAATATGGGCATGATCCTGCGAACCGCAGATGCGCTCGGCGTCGATGCCGTGCTCTCCTGCAAAAGCTGTGAGGTCTACAGCCCCAAGGTCGTCCGTGCCACAATGGGGGCGATCTTCCGGCAGCGTATTTATGAGCTTGGCGATATCTCATCGCTGTCTGCTGCGCTGCAAGGCGCTTCCATCCGTTCCTATGCAGCAGTGCTCCATAAGGACGCACACTTTGTGACGGATTGCAAGCTCGGAACAGGCTGCGCTGTCTGGATCGGCAACGAGGGGAACGGCTTGTCCGAGGAGGCAGTCTCTGCGTGTGCGGAAAAGCTCATCATCCCGATGCAGGGAAATGCGGAATCACTGAATGCGGCAATGGCTGCCGGTATTCTGATGTGGGAAATGATGAAAGGGGGGACGGGCGATGCATGAGGAATCTACCACCGCTTACTGGCTCTGGCTGGAAATGGTCTTTGGCGTGGCAAACGTCAAGCTCCTGGAGCTTGTCAGAACGGCTGGCAGTGTCAGAGAATTGTACTACACATTGCATGATCCGGATTGCGGTTTGCTGAGTGAAAAGGAACATGAACGGCTTCGCAGAACAAGCCTTGAACAGGCGAAAGCTGTGCTCCTTTCCTGTGAGAAAAACGGAATCGGAATCATGACGTGGGAGGATGCACTGTATCCGGATAGTCTCCGGATGATCTACAATCCTCCCTGCGTACTGTTTTATCGTGGCGACCCGACCATTTTGCAGCAGGGAATGCTGCTGACGGTCGTTGGTACACGTCACCCTTCGGATTACAGCCTGAAGGTCGCCAACTGGCTTTGCAGCGATCTGGCTCGCTGCAATCTTGTGCTCGTCAGCGGCTGTGCCGTCGGACTCGATGCCGCTGCGCACAGAGCTGCCATTCTCGCCAATACACCGACCATCGGCGTGTTGGGATGCGGCATCGATGTTGACTATCCCAGAGAAAACCGGGAGCTCAAGGCTCGCATCGTCCAGAACGGCTTGCTTCTCACGGAGTATTTCCCCGGCACCCAGCCGAAACCGGCGCACTTCCCGGTGCGAAACCGGATCCTTGCCGGCATCAGCGAGGCAGTACTCGTGCTCGAAGCCGGCGCCCGGAGCGGTTCGCTCATTACGGCGAATCTCGCCTGCGAGCAGGGCAAAAGCGTATTTTGCGTGCCGCCGGCAAATCTGTTTGAATCCCGCTACAGCGGTGTCGTGAATTTCCTGCGTGACGGCGCTTATCCGGTCTTTAATTATCTGGATGTGCTGTACGCATTTTATCTGAAATATCCACATAAGCTCTCCTTGTATGACGAGGAGGAGGCATCCCGGACACAGGATTCGCTGCTCTTTGAAAAGCAAACGGAAAAGCGCAGCAAACCTGTATCACCCCGGCGTTCCGTGGTCAAGCGTGTACAGCCCAAACCCCAGACACCGCCGGCAGGACCCCAGCCCTACCAGTTCCCGGCAGAGGCAACTGCACAGCAGCGCAAGATCCTGGAATTCCTGAAAAGCGGCGGAAAAACCACCAATGCCATCTGCCGCCACCTCGGCGTGAAATTTGAGGGCGTTGCCGTCGATCTGATGGATATGGAAATGGCTGGCTGGATCGAGAATAATGAACGGGATATTTACACACTTCCGGACGGGACCCGATGAGCCCTTCCATGACAAGCTGGAGCGTGTTGGCTCTTGTAAAAGCTGAAACGTTAAGAGCCTGTTTAGTATCTGGAGGTAGTCGGATTTTCGAGCAGGCTTTTGTCCTGATGATGGATGTCCGACGCAGCAATACTTGC
>CACXGK010000261.1 GCA_902767115.1 uncultured Ruminococcus sp. | reverse complement strand
GCGGCGTACATCAGGATAGCGGTTGCGTCACCGGCGTCTGTGATGCCGTCGGCGTTGATGTCGGCAGCCATGAACTGCTGTGCTGTCAGCGGACTCGCTTCACCGGCGCCCACGTTTGCGGCGTGGATCAGGACGCTCGTGGCATCGGCGGAATTCACGATGCCGTTGCTGTCAGCGTCGCCGTACAGGAGCGTGAACGACTCCGGGATCATCAGGTTGATGTAGGTGTAGGCGGACGGCGTCAGCACGTCGCCTTGTTTGGTGACAGTGCGCAGGCGGCAGTAGTAGACCGCATTTTTATGCAGCTTTTTGATCTTGCGGGTCTGCACGGCGCCTGCCTCTGCTTCAAAATCATTATGCACCGCACTCTCAAAGTTCGGGTCAGATGCAATGTCAATCTCGTAATGGTCGGCACCCTCCACGGAATTCCAGGAGAACTGGAATTTGTTGTCATTCATGAGCCGGAGATCGGTCATGACAGGGGAGGAGGCATTGGCAGTGCCGTTGGGGGTGACATACCGGGTCACGGCGTAGTCGGAGTAAACCGCCGTATCCCCGGAGATATAGCAGGCACGGATACGCACATAGCAAGTGCTGCCCGGCGCATTCTGCTTGAGCCGGAATGTCAGGGAATCCGTGTCATACAGCTTCTGATAAAAGAGTGTCCCAAAGGACTCATCCTGCGACAGCTCCACCTCATATCCGTTCGCACCGTCGATCGGATTCCAGACCACGACTTCCGTGATCGACCCGTCCGCCTCGACCAGCGAATAGCAGCCGATGCCTGGTGCCATCAGAGAGGCCGGAGCGACCGGTGCAGGCGGTTCTGTGGGGGCTTCTGTCGGCTCCTCAGAGGGTGCAGGGGTTTCTGTGGGAGGCTCAGTCGGTGCTTCAGTTGGCGCTTCGGTCGGTTCTTCACTCGGCGCTTCAGAGACAGGCTGCTCCTCCGTGGGGGCTTCGGTGGGTTCCTCGGAAGGCGTTTCTGTCGGAGCTTCGGAAGGGGGTTCGGTCGGGTCTTCATTTGCTGTCTCAGTCGGGGTGTCAGGTGTCTCCTCGGTGGGAGCAGGTGTTTCAGCCGTTTCCTCGGCATGGACGCAGATCTCCTGCGGCAGGACGGCGCCTTGCGCTCCGAACGGACCTGCTGCCATCGTCAATGCCAGTACACCGGCTGCAATTCTGTGGTTCATGCTGTATCTCTCCTTCTTCAACAAAAATGCTGGGGGTATATAAATATAGTATAGCATATCTCACAGAAAAATGCAAGCGGTTCCGGTCAAATACCAGAAAATTCCCCAATTCGGCAGACAACCTTTCGTTTTTAAGGTAGGCTTCAAGAATGCGTGGTAAAATTTTTTTATCAGAAGTGCAACCTTTTCACTGTTTTGGGGGTGTTATATGTAGTGCCATAAAATAAGTATCCGTGGAAGGGACTGCGCCCTTCCCGGTATGATAGAAATGGAAGTGTAAAAATGTCTGTTTCACGTTGTTTACAAAGCATACTGCATACGGGGCTGTCCGCCGTGCTTGCGGCTTTGATCGCTCTGCCCTGTATGCTGCCGGTGTTTGCTGAGGAAACATCTCCGGAGGAAGTGATGTCCATGGAGGACGAGCTTTCCGTGGATCCCACCGGCAAGAGCGACGGCTACTCCGCTGTGCTCTACGACAACACCAACGGTCTGCCCACCGGCGAAGCCAATACGGTCCTCCAGACCTCTGACGGCTTCCTCTGGATCGGCTGTTACAGCGGTCTGATCCGGTATGACGGCTGTCATTTCGACCGCATCGACTCCACCACCGGTATTGCGAGCGTGGTGAGCCTGTACGAGGACTCCCGGCACCGGCTCTGGGTCGGCACGAATGACGGCGGCGCCGCTGTGATGGAGCACAATCAATGGCGGATGTACAACAAGCAGAACGGGCTGACGTCCCTTTCGGTGCGTTCCATCTGCGAGGGCGAAAACGGCTATATTTTTCTGGGAACGACCCAGGGATTGTATGTGGTGCGCCCGAACGGTTCCCTTGCCGCCATCGATGACGAGCGCCTGAAGGATGCCTATATCCGCCACCTGCAAAGTGGTGAAAACGGCGTGATCTATGGCTTTACGATGAATGGTGACGTGTTCACCATCTCCGGCAACGAACTGGATGCCTTCTATTCTGCCGAGGAACTCGGCATCAGTGACATCCATGCGCTGATGCCCGATCCAGAGCATCCGGGGTATGTCTACATTGGTGACAAGGGCAGTGATCTGTACTATGGCAGACTCCAGAAGCAGTTCCGTCCGGAAAAGACTTACGATATTTCACCGCTCGGCTATACCAACGCCATGCAGATCGTCGGGGATATGCTCTGGATCTGCACGGACAACGGCATCGGCTTTCTGGAGGACGGGCAGATGTATCCCATCGAGAACGTCCCCATGAATACGTCCGTGGAGGCGATGACGATCGACTACCAGCGTAATCTCTGGTTTGCTTCGTCCAAGCAGGGCGTCATGAAGATCGTGCCGAACCAGTTTACGGATATTTTTGAGAAGTACCATCTCGAAAATGAGGTCGTGGAATCGACCTGTGTCCACGCCGGAAAGCTCCTCATCGGCACCAAGACTTCGGGGCTTATTGCCCTGCGGCACGGCTCCCGTGTCAGCAAAATGGCGGTGCGAACCTCTGTGGATGCCGATGGAAAGACATTCAGCGACAACGACCTGCTGACCATGCTTGATGGCAAACGTATCCGCTGCCTTTTGTCTGACAGCCAGGAACGGCTCTGGGTCGCAACCTTTGGTGAGCTCGGACTTGTCTGCTATGACCACG
>CACXGK010000260.1 GCA_902767115.1 uncultured Ruminococcus sp. | reverse complement strand
GTCCTTGGACACGGTGATGTCCTTGAGGTAGGAGAACTGGAGCGCCATCTGATCGGTGCTGGAGTTCATGAGCTGTGTTCTGAACAGATCGCCGATCGGCTCACGAATGATATCATCGGGGTTGTGGTTATTGTTATGACGGGACGAATCCTTGTACAGGATGGTGTTGCCGTCGATACCGACGATGGTGATGTAGTGCTTGCCCAAGAGTACGCCGACAGGGGATCTCTCATCCCGGACAGCGTGGATGATGGTTTCCTTGATACGGTTGAGGGCATAGTCCACATAGAGTCTCTGGATCGCCGCTCTTTTCTGATTTGCTTGCAGATTCGGGCTATCCAGGACTTGCTGCGCACCGGGGATGAATTTGTACTGATCCTGAGAAATGCTGCCGAATTTCATGACCTCTGTCTCACACATCATGGTGTTGGGCACTCTGCTGAGGAGACCGTCTGCCATATCCATGGCATTGTTCATGTAATCGGTGTTGTACATTCTCGTGGTGGTTTTATTGTCGAACTTCTTGGTATCCTCCAGGCTCAGATCCGGGCGGTAGGCACGGATATCCTCCTGTGTGATGTCGGAGCCACGGCTGCTGCCGGCAATTTGCAGGAAGCACGACCAGCAGCCATTGCCGCTTGTCTGGAAGCTGTTGAGGTGCGCATCATCGAGCACATAGCCTGTGACAGCGCCGTTCGGTGCCGTGAGGGTGGTCACACCGGTCGTGACGGTGGGAGACTGCCCTTCTGCCATCATTTCCTCACCATCCATCTGCGTTTCCTTCGCCGTGGTGATGACACGCAGACGGTCACGCAGCAGGAAATCCTGCTCGAAGGTCAGCTCATTCTGGTGCGTGTTGAGGTAGTCGGTCAGGACTTCCGTGTTACCGGAGTTCTGGATCCATGTCGGCAGTCCTGCCAGAGCATCATACACCCAGATGCGGCGGTTGAACTGCAGGAGCGCTCTGTACTGGTTGATCAGCGCCTCATCGGTCATGGTGTCATATTCATGGCTGATCTGCTCCGGGGTCTTGATGACGTGCTGAGGGTCCCGGAGATGCTGGTTTTCCTCATATGTAGTCTTGTAGTTGATGAAATTGATCCGGGAGATGCCGTGGGGGTCAGTCCGGATATTGCGTACCGGCGGCTCCTGCTGGGGGATCGGCTGGGGATTTGCCTGTGTATTGGGCTCTTTCGGTGGCATATGAATTCCTCCTGATAGAAAGTTTTGGTTTGTGTCAGGCTCCGCTTGGGGAGCGTTTCATTAGTTATACCTTGGAAATCTGCATTTGGTTGCAAAAAATCAGAAAAAAATAAAATTTTTTGAAAACCATGCAACCGTTTGGCTCTTAGGGGGGTATTGTAAGTAGAAACCCACGTAGAATGGCATATGACAGGAGGAATAATCATGCCAAATCCAAATCAGAATGCACAGAATCAGGATGTGCCGGTTCAGAATCAGCAGGAAATCCAGGCTCCGCAGGAGCAGATGAATATAAACCAGGAAGCGGAGAACCTGGCGAAGGGAGAAGAACAACTCGAAGGAGAGCCGCAGGTGCAGGAAGTACAGCCGGCACAGGAAGTACAGCCGGCACAGGAAGCACCGGCACAGCAGCCGACCTTTGAGGAGCAGAAAGCGGCGTTTGTCGATCAGCTTGCGGATATTTACGTCAAGCATCAGTATGCGCTCGATAAGAAAGCGTTTCAGGACGCACCGGAAAACAACGGCAGGGAATACCATACGATGGAAAATTATTCCCGGACGGTCAAGCCGCAGGTGCTCGACAACCCGAATTACAAAGCATTTACGGATAAGATCAAGGATCAGGATACCCTTGATTACATGAAGAGTCTTGCAGCCGAGAATGAGGGCAAGGAGCTGCATGAGGCTCTGGTCACGGGGCAGTTCCCCCAGATCGAGATCCGCAGGATGGCACATAGCTCCCAGACGCTGCACAGAGATCCGCCGAAGTTCGGCGAGGCAGGGTACCTCAATGACTTCCTGGACAACGCCAAGCAGAACGGCTGGGATGCAGCACCGCAGGGCAAGGACCGTGGGTTCCTGACCGAGATGTACAAGGCTGCAACCGATCCGGAGCACCCCCATGCCGGACTTTCCGAGGCCTTGAAGAATGTGGAGAAGACCCCTCTCGACAAGAATTACCCCAGCGCCGACAAGCAGGCACATACCCTTTCTATGCAGTCTGCCGTCGATCAGGTGCCGCTGACCGCTGAAAGCGCTGCAAGCCAGGCACTTCGCAATGCTCTCTACGGCTATTCCAACGATGCGATGCGTGAACAGCAGAGAATGCGCCAGCAGATGGAGGAGGAGCTTGCCAACGAACGCAAGGCGCTCTTGCAGCAGCAAAAGCAGATGCAGGAGTACTTCACCATGATGCAGGAGCAGATGCAGACGTATTACAGCCAGATGCAGCAGATGCAGCGGATGCAGCGCAATCCCAGCCAGAACAGCCTTGAGGAGGACGAGCCGGAGGCTGCCCCCAAGAAGCGTGATGCGATGAAGACCGACCCGGCAGAGGGTCTGGACAAGGCATCGGTCGATAGCCGCAACAAGGCACTGGCAGGTGCGATCTCCGAACAGGGCGACTACCTCATGGCAAAACACCGTGTGACCGGCAAGGGCGGCTCCTCCTCGGAACATACGGAGATGATGGAGAGTCTCAGCAACCTGATGGAGAAAACCCAAAAGAAGCCCTATAATGCGATGGAAAAGGCGGACGCCCTCATGGAAGCCCGCAAAAAGACCCAGAACTATATCAAGGAAAAGAGAGGCAAGCAGGTCGGAGATAAGGTGAAGTTCCGTACCAAGATGGGCGAGACCCGTTTTAACGCTGCCAATGAGACCCTCGATGCCCTCAATAAGGAGAGCAAGGAGCTTGGGCTGGACGGCATTTATGCGGCTGTCTATGATATGCAGGACGAGCTCAATGCCAAGCACTGGCACAGGGGCGGCGGCTCTACGACGGAGCACAGCAATCTCATGAAGAAGGTCGATCTCCTCAAGAAGGCTTGCCTGGTCGAGGATCCGCTGTATTCCCCGGAACGTAAAGCCAAGGCATTGCGTGAAGCCAAGAAGGCAGCCCTTGAATACATCAAGAAGAAGCGTGGCAATCACCCCGAAGGCTGGCAGCCGAAAACCGGCATGGGCAAAAAGCGCCTTGCAGCGGCTGAAAAGCTCGTCGAGGAGATCAACAAGGAGATGCGAGAGCTCGGTATCGAGGACGAGATGGAGAATGAGCTGACCAATAAGAAGGAGAACCTCACCCCCAACAAGAAGTCCACGCTCAAGCAGAAGAATAACGTCATGAACGAGCCGAACTGGAAGGCGCTTGCACAGTTCTATAAGAAGCAGTATGAGCAGCAGCTTGCGAATGCTATGCGGACGTCCAAGCGTAATGCCTCCAGAGGAAACCAGTTCGGCGATCAGTGGGAGCGTGAGCAGGAACGCCAGCGCCAGCAGCCGGAAATGCAGAACCAGCAGATGCAGAACCAGCGTTTCCAGTCGAATCCGAATATCCAGCAGCAGAGACAGAATCAGCGGGTGCAGTCGGATCCGAATGACCCGGCATCGATCAAGCCCTATCAGGACGGTATCCGGAATCTGGTGAACGAGATGAAGGGCAAGAGCTATGACGAGCTTCAGGCGAATTCTTTGGAGTATGGAAAACAGATGCTGAATCTGATGATCCCCCTGGTCGCTAAGAAATTGGTCTATAACGATGCCGTGTTACGCAATGATCCGAACTATAGAAACAAACCGGGGTACGCAGAGAAGGAGAGACAAACGAAAATGGCTCTCGCTTCGGGTATGAATGAGAAGTTTAATACGATGATCAGATCGTTGGCTTCTCCGGAATTTGCGATAAAGCTTGGAACGCTGGCGTCTATGGGAGATGCCAAAAACTGTATGAATATGATTGCGACCCTTCCGAAGTCGCCGCTTCGGCGCACAGTTCCTCAGCAGAATCTGAATATGAATCTGAATCTGTCAAGTTCGTTGCACCAAGGTCTTTGATACACGCTGTCCGCCGGTACGCTTTCCGTATGCCGCCCCCCCTTGGTATACGGAAAGCCCTGTGCTGTGTGCGGACTTTGGAAAAATGCTTGCATTCCGGGCGATGATGTGGTATAATAAATGCAGTATACGATCCCGGAGCTGCACGCAGGATTCCGGGATCCCTCTGAGATAGCAAGGAGACAAGCATGAAGAAAATGATCCTGTTTGCCGCCGGGCTGCTTCTGGCAGGGACGCTGCCGGGGTTGCCTGCGGCTGCGGAGGATATGGAGGAAGCCGGACAGCCGGAGATCGTGGAGATCCCGGTCGTGGATGAATTGCCCGATCTACAGGGCGAAAATGTCATTATCAAGATCCCGGTTGCTGTGACCGATGTGGACGGCGATGGGCTCCTGACCGTCAATGACGCTCTGAACCTCGCAGGCGATGCGATGCAGAACCATCCGGACGAATCCAATGTCTATGTCTATTCCGTGCCCGACCTGGACACGGTGATTGAACAGATCAGCAAGAACGAGGATGCCCATGATCCGGGCTCCGATGCGATGAATGCCTATGTATATAAGGAAGCAAGCTTCTTTGACAGATCCTTTGTGATGGCGGAGCCGGGGGAGGCATTTACCCTGACCCTGAGCCATACCGGATTCGATGAGAACCAGAAGCTCGTCACGGCGCCCATTCCCCATGCGGTCATCACGATCGACGGGAAGGAGACATCCTATGTCACCGACGGGAACGGCAGGATCGCCCTGAACTTTGATGAGCCGGGAACCATCGTGCTGAGCGCTGTTACCAATATCGAACAGTGCGTGCCGCCCATCGCAAAGGTGCTCGTGCTCGGCGATACCGAGCCGACGACTGAGGCACCCACTGCGGCACCTTCCGAACCTTCGACGGTTCCGGGACAGACCACGGCGCCGGGAGAAACGCCCGGTACGGCAGAGCCGGGGGTTAGCCCTTCACAGGAACAGCCGGGTCAGCCGGGAGATGCCCTCAATCCCACTCCGCCCGATCAGGTAACGCTCGATTCGCCGCCAACCGGTGAACGGGGTGCCGTCGGCGTGATGGCTGCGGCAGGCGTGGCGCTCTTTGCAGCCGGTGCGCTCAGAGACCGCAGGCGGAAGAAGGATACATTATATAAAGGGCGCTTGCACAAGTGATCGATATGGCAGAATCAGAACTGCTGCATTCGGGGGGATGCTCGGATGCAGCAGCTTTTTTGTAAAATTTCCAAATCTATGCAACCGTTCGGGTGTTCCGGGGGTATTATGGATAGATGGACACGAAAGGAGGGATTTCCCTTGCATCGCAAAATGCAGCAGATACCGTGAACAGGATCGGCTGAATGCACCACTTCTATACAAAATGGAATAGTCGGTAAAATATATACCATTTGAACTTTTTGGAAAATCTATGTTTTGGACAAAGATTTATATGCATATCTGTTGTATTTTGTTCAAAATATCCATAAGGTATAGAAACCCCAAGCTCCCCCACGCAAGGTCGTTGTGGATATTGCCGTTTTTTTTTTTTTTGAGGAATTTATTGTGCAAAGCGTCTAAAAAATTGGATATACAAGGCGGATAATTTACAAATTTTGCTGATTATGTTATAATAATTAACAGATATGCGTCCGCTTTTCTTGCAAAAAAGATGGCAAGCCCTGCAACCGAACGGCGGAGAGGGGGGTATTACTTATGAGTGACGAAGAAATCGTCAGAACGTACAGCGACATGATCTATGGTGTTGCCATGCGCTATGTCCGGAATATGACCGATGCGGAGGATGTGTATTCCGAGGTGTTTTATCGGTATTATCGGCGTGTGCGTGAGTTCCATAGCGAGGAGCACCGCAAGGCATGGCTGCTGCGTGTTACGATCAACTGCTCAAAGGAATTCTTGATGAACCGCCAGTATCACGAGGAAATGAACGACGATATGTTTGGTTCCGTGACCCTGACAGGCACGAGTGAGGCATCCCTGGAGGACATTATGGCTGTCCGGGAGGCGCTGACCAAGCTGTCAGAGGACTATCGTGAGGTCATCGAGCTGTTCTATTTTAACCAGTTGACGATTCCTGAGATTGCTCAGATGCTTCAGAGACCTGCCGGAACCGTGAAGTCACAGCTTAGCCGTGCACGGGACAGATTGAAGGAGCTGTTATCTTGATGCAAGGAGAAGGGTCAAAATGGATGAAAGACGCATTGAGGCTGCTCTGACCGAGCTGTCAAGGCAGAAACCACGTGCTCCCTCTAAGGAGGTCGAGGATATGGTCCACACCGTGGAGCTGCTCAATCGTGAGCGTGCCAAGCGTATGGGGAAGACTGCGGAGCCCGTCCGCAGAGAAAGAACACTTTCAACCGGAAATCCGGAGAAAGATAAAAACAAAAATCGCACATTATGATCCAAAAGGAGGAAATTAGTTATGACAACCGCAATCAAGAAGAAGATCGCCTACTGGATGGCGAGAATCATGATGTTCGCATCCGTTGGTACCACTGGTATGCTGACTGCTTTCGCAGAGGGCTCCAGTGAAAATGATCCGAACGCTGACCTGTCCGAGGTCACCACCCCGATCGTAGGTCTCGTCAATCAGGTGTTCAATGTCCTGATCCCGCTCGTTGGTGCCATCGGCGCTGTTTACTGCATCAGCCTGGGTATCAAGTTCTCCCGTGCAGAGGAGCCGCAGGAGCGTGAGAAGGCTAAGCAGCATCTCAAGAACTCCATCATCGGTTTCGTTATCATCTTCGTTCTGGTCGTAGCAATGCGTATTGCGATCCCGAACCTGACGACCTGGATGGATGCCGCAACAAAGGGTCGCACCAACTAATGAAAGGTGTTGTTTACGGATCACCCAACAAAAGAAGGAAGGCTTTCCATGAACATCTTTTCTTGCATCAAACAGCATAGATGGAAGAATGTAGCACTCGCAGCCGCAATGGTCTTGAACCTTGCGGCTTACGGTGTGCAAGGGGGAACATTTTCAGAGGGTACTCTTAACGCATCTGCGGAGAGTGAGGCACTGCCTGCGCCTACGGAGGCGACAGAGGAACAGATCAACGAGGTCGTTGATGCCGGTCTGGAGGATCTCATCATGTACCGCTGGGAACGCATGACCTGGGACAATTATGAGAAGCGCACCGTCAATGAGGGCAGTTATCTCTCCCTCCTGATCAATGAAGAAGGCTATGCAATGTGCGGTACGCTGCAGAACAACGTTGTCCGTGGTGTCGATTCGCCGATACTCCCCGGTCTGACGACCACCGAGACAATCAACAACAGCCATCAGGTCTGGAATGACTACGATTATTTCAACAACAATGTCGCCCGGAAGGCTTCGCATTACCTCAAGACCGGTGTCAGAGTCGGCTATACGGATACGCAGATCGACACCTCCTATAATGTCTTCTATACGGATACCGACCGGGATGCTGTTGTTCTGCAGTATGTTCACAGAAGCAGTGATGTCAAGCGGGACGGCTTGTATGTGCCGGAGTACTGGATCGGGCTCCAGAACGCAGACCGCTCTCCGATCACGCACTTTGTGTGGGGTCAGGATAAATACAGTGAGTCCTGTATGGAGGTCAAAGAGGGCGGCGACGGCTGGAAAAGCCACTGGACCTTTGAGCCGACTGCTACCGGCAAATGGTGGAAGATCCGGATGCGCGACCCCGGTTACGACGATGAGTGGCTGGTCTGCCGACACGGCTACTGGTTCAGCGCCGACGGCGACCGCAAGTCCATGGACGACCTTATGTGGTATGTCGGCGAGCGTGTGGAATTTGCCATGATCGACGGCGACCGCACCATCGAGAAGGGACAGGTGCTCCCGATCGGCAACGCTGAGTTCAAGCACGATGACGGTACGACGTCCAGAACAAACGGCGTTATCCTGAAGAACGGCTCGACCATCACCGTCAATCAGGGCGGTATCCTCTCCATCAGCGGCGCATTCCTGAATAACGGTACCATCATCAATAACGGCGGTACCATCCTCATCAAGGAAGGCGGCTCGATCTCCCCGTTCCGGCAGGGCAGCAATCCGCTGCAGAACGGCTGCGGCAAGATCATCTGCACCGACGGCGATATCATCATCCAGCAGGGCGGTGCGGTCTACGGCGGTCTGTTCGATGAGTCTGCGAATTATGTGGACTTTACCCTGAATGGCCATTCCACGCTCATCAACCAGGGACTTCTGGTGTACGGCAATCTGGTGCTGGGACGTGATGCCCGTGTGGAGCTGTTCGAGACCAGCCATACCTATGGCGGCGTCCATAACCTGTCAATTGGGTACAATGGAGTGATTCCGAAGATTGTGGCGACAAAGGAACCGAATTTCCTGTTCTCCTATAATCAGGATATCATCAATGGCGATGGCATATTCGGCGCCTACAGTCGGGAAACCAATGACTCGTTCATAACGAGTTTCATATATCCTTTTCTGAAGAATAGAACCTTCGGATTGTCTCGCACCTCAAAAAAGGCGGACTATCCCGTAACGGTCATTTCTGCAAAAGGCGCCACCATTCGGGATGGATTCATGTCAAGTAACAATATTTCGGTTGGAGATCTAACACTATGAAAGATTTTTGGAAGAATCTCACTGCAAACATCTCAGCGAAGAAGGTCGGCTTGTATGTCGGCATTCCGCTGCTGATCATATGGCTTGGCGGATTTGCGGTGCGCATTTTGATGGATCTGATCATATCGCTTGGCGTGGATGCAGAGCCATTCGGTGTACATCCGATCTATCTGGTGCAGCCGCAGACCTTTGGCATGGGCATCGTGGCTCTGGTGGGCTGCGGTATCGTCTGGCTCTTTTCCAGCAATAACCTGGATCTGCTGCTCGGTACCGGCAAGGGTCTGCTCGGCAAAAAAGGCAAGGTCGATGTCGTACAGGGCTCCCTCGAAAACAGCCGCTTCCTGACAGACAAGGAACGTGACAAGTATTTTGCGGAACATGATTACAATGATCTTGGCAGCTGCAAGAAGGACGGCATCCCCGTTCGTGCAGTGCTCGACGCCAATAACCATTTACAGGTGAACTTCCTCTCCGGTGCGCATTCGCTCATCATCGGTGCGACTGGTTCCGGTAAGACAACCACTTTCATCAACCCCATGATCCAGCTCCTGGGCGCAACCGCCTGCGGCAGCTCCATGATCATGACCGACCCGAAGGGAGAGCTGTTCTCCCTCCATTCGCAGTATCTGACGGAGCGTGGCTATAAGGTGCTCCTCCTCGACCTGCGTGATACCTACTCCTCCTCCCGCTGGAATCCGCTGGGTGACATCTGGGATATGTATCAGGAGTATGC
>CACXGK010000259.1 GCA_902767115.1 uncultured Ruminococcus sp. | reverse complement strand
CGTGCATCCGGGCACCTTTGCCGGTATCATTGAGAAGATCCCTTACCTCAAATCTCTCGGCGTCAATGCCATTGAGCTGATGCCGGTATTTGAGTTTGATGAGCTGTCCGACTCCCGTGACATCGACGGCGAGACCCTGTACAACTATTGGGGATACAGCACGACTTGTTTCTTTGCACCCAATACAAGCTACACCTCACAGGTCGAGTATAACCACGAGGGTGACGAGCTCAAAACACTCATCAAGACATTGGCAGAAAACGGGATCCTTGTTTTTCTCGACGTTGTGTTCAACCACACATCCGAGGGCAATGAGAACGGTCCGGCTTTCTCCTTCAAGGCGATGGACAATACCGTCTGGTATATGCTCACGCCGGACGGACACTATTTCAACTTCAGCGGCTGCGGCAACACCTTCAACTGCAACCATCCGGTCGTGCAGCAGTATATTCTCGACTGCCTGCGCTACTGGGTTATTGAGTACCGCATCGCCGGGTTCCGGTTTGATCTTGCATCCATTCTCGGACGCAATGAGGACGGCACCCCGATGGAATCGCCTCCCCTGCTCAAGCTCCTTGCCTACGACCCGATCCTGAGCCGTGTGCAGCTCATTGCTGAGGCGTGGGATGCCGGCGGGCTGTACCAGGTGGGAACGTTCCCGTCCTGGCACCGCTGGGCGGAGTGGAACGGGCGTTACCGTGACGACCTGCGCTGCTTCCTCAAAGGCGACAGCGGCAAGGCATGGTGTACGGTGCAGCGCATTCTCGGCTCGCAGGATATTTATCCGCCGGATGCACGAGGTCTGGACGCATCGGTGAACTTCCTGACGTGTCATGACGGCTTCACGATGTACGACCTCTACGCCTACAACACCAAACACAACGAACGCAACGGCTGGAACAACACCGATGGCTCCGACTGCAACCATAGCTGGAACTGCGGTGCTGAGGGCGAGACCGATGATGTCGGTGTCAATAATCTGCGTATCCGCATGGTAAAAAATGCCTTTGTTGCGCTGCTTTGCAGCCGGGGGGCTGCGATGTTCCTCGCCGGTGACGAATTCTGCAACACGCAGTTCGGCAACAACAACGCCTACTGTCAGGACAACCGCATTTCGTGGCTGGACTGGGAACTTCTCGAAAAATTCAGTGAGGTGCATGATTTCGTCCGTGACCTGATCGCCTTCCGGAAGGCGCATCCGATTTTGCGGCATGACACAGCACCGATCTCGTTCGGCTTCCCTGCGACCAGCGTGCATATCAACAATGCCTGGAATGCAGATATCTGGGAGGATACCCGATGTATCGGCATCATGTTCACAGGCAAGGACGAAGACGGCAAGGACGATGCCGTGTTCCTCGGCATCAATGCCTACTGGGAGCAGGTTCCCATCGAGCTGCCGCAGCTTCCGGACGGACGGAACTGGACGGTGCAGTTCTATACCGACGTGCCGTACATTTCGGGACAGCGCTGTGATAAATTCGTCAGCCGTGACGGAAATGTAATTCGTCCCGCCGGACGCAGCGCTGTGATCCTCACGATGTGCTGATCGTGATGGAGGTGAACTTATGGGGATTTCGTTTTCATTTTCGGGTCTGCTAAAGGGCATATTTGGCAAAGCGGACAGCGCATCTCCCACGTTGCCTGTTGCTGCGGAGCCTGTCCGGTATCCGGAATTTGCAGAGGAACCGGCAGTGCCGGATCGGGAGACCGTATTACAGGCGTTTGATACGCTCAAGCAAAACACCGCCGCCCCTTCCCTGCACATCACGCTTCTGGACGAACGTCCGGCGTTTGCAGGCAGCAAGGTCGGAGGAACACCCTATGTTCCGACAGACATGGAGATACCAGTAGATGCCAATGGCTTACAGCTTCGCCTGCTGGCACAGATCGATTGCAAGGAATTGGCAACGCTATCGGAGTATCCGCACGAGGGACTGCTTCAGTTCTGGATCGGACAGGACAACGCAAGCGGCTTGTTCACGGATGGCGGCTACCGGGTGATCTGGCATCCGCAGGTGGATGCATCCATCACGGAGGATACAGTTGCGGCGAGACTGCGGCTGACCGGTGATTATTTCCCGGTGCAGGGGGAATTCGCCGTGCGATTTGACCTCGTACCGGAGAGCATGGGCATGACGGATGCGCATTTCGAGCCGCTGTTTTTGGCGGCATACAATGAGATCACGTCAGGTGCTCCCATGCATTTGTTGTCCGAGCTGGATGATGAACTCACCGAACTGCTCTGGGATGCCCTTCCCAACAGCGGTCACAAGGTCGGCGGTTATCCGTATTTCACACAATACGATCCCCGTTCGGAGGACGATGCCCGTACTGTACTTTTGCTGCAAATCGACAGCGATTACTTTGACGGGAACTGCAAGATCATGTGGGGAGATGCAGGTGTCTGCAATTTCTTCTGCACGCCGGAAGATCTCCAGAAACGAGATTTCTCCCATGTCCTCTACAACTGGGACTGCGGCTGATTTGCAAAGCAAAAGAGTGGCTTCCATCACAGAAGCCACTCCAGTTTGTCGATAAAGTTCATTTTGCCGCCTACAGGCGGCAGGAAAAACATATCAAGGCGAAAGAAGGGGCACTTTTTTGCAAAAAAGTGCCCCTCTTCCAAAAACAGTCCACCGGACTGTTTTTGAAATTCACCCCT
>CACXGK010000258.1 GCA_902767115.1 uncultured Ruminococcus sp. | reverse complement strand
CGTCGGACATCCATCATCAGGACAAAAGCCTGCTCGAAAATCCGACTACCTCCAGATACTAAACAGGCTCTTAATGAAACTGCTGGCTGATGCTGAGCCATACTCTGGGTTTATTATAGCACAAAATGATACGTTTTGTCAATCGTTTTTCTACAAATGCAGACAGAATGTCAACGATTTATCCAATTCTTTGTATAAAGCAAACAAAAGAATCCCAGGCGGATACCGGGGATTCTTTACTATGGGTATAAATTTGTGAGGATATGCCAGACAGGTTAAATCTCTGTGAAGTCAGAGATCAGCTCTACGACATACTTGAGGATATTCAGGGAGTCGGTGGTATCGACCTTGCCGCTGCCGTCCACATCTGCTGCCTTCTTCTGACTGTCAGTGAACGTTGCGCCGCCGAGCAGATAGCGGTTGACAGCGATGACGTCCATGATATCGATGGCCTTGTCGCCGTTGCAGTCGCCGAGCTTGGTTTCGGAGATCACAGGTGCCGCTACATCGATGTAGTTCACCTGCACGCCGGTCGCACCGGCATAGGCTGCTGCGGTGGAGCCCTCTGCGCAGTTCACGATGAATTCCTCGTTGACGCCGTGGATGAAGATGTAGGAATACTGACCGTTTGCGGTGAAGGTGGAGGTGCAGCCGAGTGCCTCACGGCTGACAACGGCGTCGGTCGTCAGGACAGTGACTTCCGGCAGGGACAGGCAGTTGATGAATGCCTCCTCGCCGATCGACTTGACGCCGGCAGGGATGGTCAGTGTGGTGAGTCCGCTTGCTGCGAAAGCGCTCTCGCCGATGGTTTTCAGACTCTGCGGCAGGCTTACAGAGGTCAGTGCCTCGCAGCTATGGAATGCGCCTGCGCCGATGGAGGTCACGCCCTCCGGGATGGTGATGGAGGTGATCTCCTTGTTCTGCTTGAAGGCGCCGCCCAGAATGGAGGTCACGCCGTCAGGAACGACCACGTCACCCTTGGAGGTGCTGCCGTCGATCAGAATGCCGTTGAGGACGAGCAGGGGGGAATCCGCCAGCATCTCAGACAGCCAGGGGGTATCTGCAAATGCATTGTCGCCGACCTCGGAGATGGTTTCCGGAATGGTCAGAGCTGTGAGCTTGGTGCAGCCGGAGAAGGCGTCCTTATAGATATTGGTCACGCTGTCCGGAACGATGACTTCGGTAACAGAAGACTTCGGCTTGCCGAATACCTGCTCACCGACAGCGGTGACGCCCTCCGGGATGGTGATGGATACGGGATACTCACGCTCCTGGATCTCAGCCGCAGTCGGCGGCTCCGGTACCTGCTTGCCGGCAGAGGGCGCATTGGGTTCGAGACCGCCGTTCTGCTCGCAGAGGTAAGCGGTCACCCATGCCAGGGGCGAATTCCAGTTGACTGCACACTCATTGACGGAGTATGCCTGGATGTTGTCGATATGGCAGAGCTGTGCAGGTGTCTCGCCGGCAACGAGATCAGAAGCCGTCATGACGTCATCCTGCATATTGTTGTTGGCGCCGCCGGTCAGGACGCCGCAGGGTGCCTTCGGGGCGGTTTTCTTCTCAGCCTTTGCCCAGAAACGGTGGTGCGGATACTGTGCGCTGTGTTCACCGTAGCCGGTCACATAGGAGAAGTCAAGGGGATTTCTGCCGAGGATGTAGTCCATGGCAGCGGTCACGCCGTCAAGATAGATCTGCTGACCGGAAAAGTCGTATGCATAAGCGAGAATGATCGCATTATCCGCAATAAAGGAGTTGGAACCCCATGCATAATACGAATAGCCGTTCTTGTCCTCTGCGCCATGGTACGGCAGACCATAGCCTTGCTCGCCGGAATAGGCAGTAAAGACATTGGCAGCATCAATGATGCTGGTCGTGACGCAGGCAGTGTCGTCAGCGTCTATGGAATCGGGATACAGAGACAGCGTCAGGGAACCCAGCGCACGGGTGTTGCCCCAGTCAAAGGCGCCGGTCTTGTCCTCAAGCAGGATGGACTGTGCCAGCTTGCCGTCGCCCAGTGCCTTGGCATCGTCCAGGTAAGCCGCATCGCCGGTCGCTTCAAACAGCTCGCAGGCAGCCCAGTAGAACTCGTCGCTCACGTCGCTGTCGGCGTAAGCACCGCCGCCGCCGTATTCCTTATTCGGTGCGTAGACATCCGGATGCGCTTGCGCAGCCTTGTATGCCTCCACAGCGCTGTCCAGACAGGTCTGTGCAAATTCCGGATCCAACTCCTTCCACAGACGATAGCTCTGTGCGCCGCAGGCTGCAAGGTTCAGTGTCGCAGCAGTCGAAGGCGGCATCAGATAGCGTTTCTGCTTATCGTTTGCAGGGGCGGTACCGATGGCTGTCCACTTGTCGTCATGGACCTTGTGGTAAGCCATGCCCTTGTAATCGCCGTCCTGTACGATCATGGTGAGCATCCATTCCATTTCGTAGCGTGCTTCATCGAGCAGATCCGGGAAACCGTTGCTGTTCTCCGGGATGGACATGGTGCCGTCCTGGTAGGCGTCAGCCTTCCCGATCAGAGCTGCACGCTCATATTCATTCTGCATCAGCCACAGGGAGATACCGCCGTTGACAACGTACTTGCCGTGGTCACCGGCATCGTACCAGCCGCCGGTGACATCCTGCTCGCCGGAGGTGCCTTCGTAGTCCCAGACCCACTGGATATGTGCGGTATCCGGTGCGTGACCTGCTGCACGGGCAAGCTCGGTCTTATTGCCGGAGGTGATGTAGGCTTCCTCGATCTCCATGCCGGAACGATTCTGGTAGAAATAGTTCATGGCATCTGTCCAGAGACCGGAATATTCGGAGGTGATGCCGATCTTGAAAAGCTTGGAGCTTGCCCCGTCCTTGGTCAGGATCTGGTAGGTGCCGGGGGTATTGAATTCCGTGAAATCAATGATGTGTACCGTGTCACCGGATTCCTTGTCGCTGCCAAACGGTATGGATTCGCCGACGAACTTGACCTCGCCAGCCTCATCCACGAGCGAAAATTCAACAGCCTTCTTGCTGTCGGTGACAAAGGTCGCACGCTTGGCGCCATCTGCGAAATAGCCGACCTGATTTGTGATAACAGCAGAGCGATGCCAGATTTTGGATTCATTGAGCTCCTCGATCTCCTGCGCCTTGATGGCTTCGATCTCCGCATTGCGGTCATCGACAGCCTGCTGTGCATCGATCAGGATGCCATTGACAATGACAAACTGCGACTTCTCACGCTGCGCAGCCAGCCACGCAGTATCCACAAACGCATTGGCACCGATGTAGCTCAGGCTCTTGGGGAACTGGATGGTATCGAGGACGGTGCAGTCATTGAAGGCGTTGCCCTCGATCGTGGTCAGGGTAGACGGAAGTGTGACCTTCTTCAGGCTCTTGCAGTGCCAGAAAGCGCCTGAACCGATCGAAGTTACACCCTCCGGAACTGCGACCTCTGTAAAGACGCAGCCGTAGAAAGCGGTCGGTCCGATCTTGGTGACGGGCATTCCGTCGATCTTGTCGGGGATCTCGACGGTGGTCTTGGTCTCATCAAAGCCGGTGATGATGACCTCGTCATTTTCGATGGTGTAGGTCAGATCGCCGAAGGTGAGAGCCTCGTCGGCTGCAGATACCGTCGAGATCTCAAGCGATGCTGCCATTTCGGGCATGGGCGCACAGAGCAGGCATAGCGCAGCCGCCAGTGCAGGAAGTGTGTGTCTTTTCATATAAGTCCCTCTCTATCTCTGCGTTGCACGCAGTATAATTTATCTATAGTATACCAAATAGTAATCACAAATGCAATGGTTTTCGTCGAAAAAATTCCGATTGATTGTGGAAATTTTATGAAAATTGATTTTTGTTTTACGTTTATTCATATATTTGCAATTTTTAACTCATGAAAAAAAGCAGCCGTAGAATATGGCATACAAGCCACATCCTACAGCCGCCGCAAATTATTTGGAATACAAGAGCCGCACAGTACCGTCCCCGGCAGTCTCGCAGCCCTGCATCCGGAATGCCGCCATATCCGCAATGACGGATGTGAAACGTAATCAGAGAATTTTCGTGGACCACGCCTCGACATTCCAGACGATATCTGCCACATCCTCGTAGAATTCCGGCTCATGGCTGACGAGCAGGACAGTGCCCTTGTAGTCCTTGATGGCTTGCTTGAGGGATTCCTTGGCATCAACATCGAGGTGATTGGTAGGCTCATCGAGCACGAGCAGATTGACCTCACGGAGCATGATGCGGCAAAGTCGAACCTTGGCATTCTCGCCGCCCGAAAGCACACGCATCTGGGAGGTGATGTGTTCGGTTGTCAGACCGCACTGTGCAAGCGCCGCACGCACCTCGGCGTTGGTCATGGAAGGGAATTCGTTCCAGATGACTTCGAGCGCTGTCTTGTCGGTTGCTTCCTCCTCCTGCTCAAAGAAGCCGGGGATCACGAACTGGTCATGCTCCACACTTCCCGTAAAGGGTGGGATGATGCCGAGCAGTGTTTTGAGCAGAGTGGACTTGCCGATGCCGTTGACGCCACGAATGGCGATCTTCTGTCCCTGCTCGACCTTGACAGAGATGGGCTTGGTCAGGGGCGTATCATAGCCGAGGATGACCTCCTTGCAGTCGATGACCACTCTGCCGGGGGTGCGAGCCTTGCGGAAGGCGAAATGCGGCTTGGGCTTTTCACGCATGAGGGTGATCTTGTCCATTTTGTCGAGCTTTTTCTGACGGGATTTCGCCATATTGGTGGTCGCAACACGAGCCTTGTTCCGGGCGATGAAGTCCTCCAGGTCTGCAATCTCCTTCTGCTGCTTTTCATATGCCTGCTCGATTTGACGGCGCTTGAGCTCATACATCCGCATGAAATTGTCGTAGTCACCGGTGTAGCGTGTCATGACAGCATTTTCCACATGATAGACCACATTGATAACGCTGTTCATGAAGGCGGTATCGTGCGAAACGAGAATGAAGGCGTTCTCGTAATTCTGGAGGAAATTCTGGAGCCATGCGATGTGGTTCTCATCGAGGAAGTTGGTCGGCTCGTCGAGAATCAGGATCATGGGATTTTCGAGGAGCACCTTGGCAAGGAGCACCTTGGCACGCTGACCACCGGACAGCTCAGTGACATCCCGGTCCAGTCCGATTTCGCCGAGACCCAGACCGTTGGCGTATTCGTTGATCTTGGCGTCGATGGTGTAGTAGCCGCTGTAATCGAGGATGCTCTGGATCTCGCCGACCTCCTCCATCAGGGCGTTCATCTCCTCCTCGGAGCAGTCTGCCATCTTGTCATAGAGGGCGATCATTTCCTTTTCCAGCTCTGCGAGGTGGTCGAAGGCATCACGCAGCACGTCCCGGATGGTCTTGCCTTTTTCGAGGGTGCTATACTGGTCGAGATAGCCGGTGGTGATATGACGGCACCATTCGATCTTTCCTTCATCGGGGGCAAGCTTGCCGGTGATGATGTTGAGGAAGGTGGACTTTCCTTCGCCGTTGGCGCCGACCAGTCCGACGTGCTCGCCGGCAAGCAGCCGGAAGGAGACATCGTTCAGAATCTGTCTGGCACCAAATCCGTGGGTGACGTGCTCCACATTCAAAATACTCATAGCAGTACTCCATTCTTTTCTGATAATTACATTTACCTGATTCCGCAAAGTTCGTATATTGCAAAACGCTGAAAAGCAACGCAATCACATAGTGTTTCAGAATTTTTCTCGTGTTTCTAAATTTCACCTGCTGGGTGAAATAGAATATAGCAATGAAGTGTGGGGCTTTCGGAAAATATCACTGCTTTTCGTTCATTTGTTGATTTGAGTTCTGCGGAATCAGGATTTATTATAGCATAATATTTAGGATTTGTAAAGCAAAAACTGCGCCCTCTCCCAAAAGGAAAGAGCGCAGTCTTACAAGCTTCACATCCAGAAACGGTACATCTGGAAGAACAGGATCGCTGAAATACTCAGCACATTGGAAATGCCAAACAGCACCGGGCGGAGTTTTGAGGTTTTCTGCTTTCTGACAAGCAGGACCGAGAGTGCAATCACGGCTGTGATGCCGCAGACCGCCGCACATACGATCTGTCCGGAACCAAGGAGCCTGCCTAGATCATCCGGGATGCCGCCTTTGTTTTGGAGGAACACCACATAGACGCTCAGCATGAGCACGACCGAGAGCAGTCTTGCAATACGACCGGCGGTGTAAGCGGTGTCGGTGGGGTGCGCATTCCAGCGCTTGGCACGTTTGAGCTTGCGCTGGATGAGGATCATGTAGACTGCGGAAACGCCGCCCAGCACGAACAGCGTGAGCAGACTCAGATGCATGAGATACAACCTGTCATACAGCATATCACACGAAGGGGATTCGAGGGCAATGAGCCGGTCGGCAGGATCCCGTTTGTCACCAAGGAGGCCAGCGGCGGTTTCCTTCGTCTGCGGATCGGTCATGGTGATCTGGAGAACGCCGTTTTGCAGGATATCTGCATCCGCAAGACTGATCTGCTCACTGGAGAGCCCCGACAGATACGTGCTGAACCGCAGCATTCCCTGATGCTGTGAGCGTGCCGGGAGAAAATAGCCGTGGATGTCCGATTTTCCGAATGTTTCCGAGCCGTAGACCGCAGGGGCGAGCGTACCGAAGGTCAGCGTTCCAAGGCTGTTCAGAAAATCATTGCCGTTTGGTTCGTTGACCATGACGGCATAGCCGACCTTGCTGACCGGGTCAAATTCGAGATCCGCCTGCCCGAACAAGGTCCCACCGGTGTGACCGTAAGCACGGACACCAAATTCCGTACACCAGAATCCGTGGCAGTTCATCGGAATGTCGGATTCACCGTAGAAATCCGTTCCGG
>CACXGK010000257.1 GCA_902767115.1 uncultured Ruminococcus sp. | reverse complement strand
TTTTGGAAGAGGGGCACTTTTTTTGCAAAAAAGTGCCCCTTCTTTCGCCTTGAAATGCTTTTCCTGCCGCCTGTAGGCGGCAAAATGAACTTTATCGACAAGCTGAAACGCCCCGTAACAGGGGCGTTTTTTGTTAAGTATGCAGGAGCTTCCGGAGAAAATAGAACAGATAGCTTGCGATCAGGACAGCAAGCTTTGCGATCACCTTGGGATCCGGCTGGGCGGTGAAGAACACCACATAGAAAAATCCAATCACAAGCCCGATCAGAATCAGCAGCATCAGAAGATCGAACCAATGCTTTTTCATGGAAACTCACGTCCTTGCATTTCGTTACGTCGGCTCCTCGCTCAAACACTCCGTCGGCGCATCGGTCACGGGGTAGGTCTTGGGGATGGTGGGGGCTTCGGTGGTGATCTCGGACGCATCAAAGCTGTCAAACCCGATCTCCAGCCCATACGCCGGCAGCGAAAACCGCACCGGTATGCCCTCACTCGTCAGCGCCAGGGTGTAGCTTCCTACATCCAGCTCGCCCTCGCAAACCTGGAGGTCATCCTCGGAATGCGTGTCAAGCTCGGACTGGAGGGCATAGCCGTCGATCGCCGTCATCAGCTCCGCAAATTCAGTGCGAAGCGCCTGCGCCGACTGCGGAACGGAGAATTCCAGCCCCTTGTACGACGCCTTCACCTCGTCGTCAAGGAAGTCGAGCTCCACGCCGTCAAGCGCCGCCGGCTCCGTAAAGCATACATTCCAGGCGGACGTTCCGTATCGAGTCAGGATCGCCCCGGCATCGCCCTCACTGGTCGTCAGCGTGACCTGTGCGGTAAAGCTCCCGGTCATGCAGTTTGGCGTTTTGCCGGGGAGAGAGACCTTGCTGCACCCGGCTGTCAAAAGGAGTATGGACGCAGAGAAAAGCGCCATCATTCGTTTCATAGCAGTCACCTCAATCAAACCAAAATCTGATATTCGGCGTCCTTGCTTTTGTGTGAGATCCGCTTCACATCACTTCCTGAAGGTACGAGATCGTATCCTGCGGCAGCATGAAGCTCCGGGGCAGCTCCGCAGCGGCACAGTCCCCGGCAGCAGCGTGCAGCATCACAGCGGCGCAGGCAGCGTCATACAGCCCAAGCCCCTGTGCCACGATCGAAGCCGTCAGTCCGGCAAGCACGTCACCGGAGCCAGCCTTTGCCATACCGGGATTGCCGGCGTTGCAGACAGCCATGTGCTCCCCGTCCGTGATGATCGTGCCAGCGCCCTTGAGGGCAACGACAGCGCCGGTCATTTTGGCAAGGGCACGGGCTGCCGCCGGACGGTCGTTCTGCACGTCCTGCACGGTCTTGCCCAGAAGCCGGGCTGCCTCTGCCGGATGGGGCGTCAGGATGGTTCGTCCCTTTGGTATCCAGTCTATGTGGGCGGCGCAGAGGTTTAGACCATCGGCATCCAGAATGACCGGGCATTCGGCATTTTGCAGCAAAAACGCCGCCATTGCGCTTGTTTTCTCCGTCTGCCCAAGTCCGCAGCCGAGCAAAAGCGCCTGCTTGCCTTTGAGGGCGGTGGTCAGCAGGTCACGGTTTTCATCGAGCGTGAGAAAGCCCTCCGCATCCGTCACCAGCGGCAGGCAGAGTGCTTCCGGGATGCGCTGCATCGCCCCGACAAGCACCTCCTCACAGGACGCAAGGCTCAGCATTCCGGCGCCGCTGCGCATGACAGCTTCGCCGGACAAAATGGCAGCGCCACGCATTCTCCGGCTGCCGGTCACGCTCAGGACGTGGCCGAGCTGACCCTTGTGGGCATCGATGGCAGGCGTGGGCAGCAGCGCCTGCACGCCCTCTAAAGTCAGGCGCTCCGCCGGAGGAGGCAGGAGCCTTGCATCGGCTGGGATGCCGATGTCAGCAACGATGATCTCACCGCAGTACAAACGCAGCGGATACTGGCTCATACCGAGCTTTTCGGCACCAAATGTCACTGTGACGTCCGCCCGGAATGTCCCCTTGCAGACGGCGCCGCTTGCCGCCATACCGCCGCTTGGCACGTCGCACGCAATGCGCACCTGACCCTCACGCTCCCGCAGAAGCGCCTGCAATGCCGGGGACAGCTCCCCACGGAATCCGGTGCCGTACAGCCCATCCACAACGATCTCCTTGCCTTCGAGGACAAAGTCGTAGGCTTCGCTGTACATCGGGATGCCCTCACGCTTGGCACGGTCACGGGCTGCCAGGGCGATGTCCGATCTCGGCTCACCGCACGGGGCTAAGATTTCCGGCATCCAGCCGGCTTTTTTGAGATGGTACGCAGCGGCGTAACAATCACCGCCGTTATTGCCAGAACCAGCTAAAAACAGCACTTTCTTCTTGTCCTGCCAGCGCTCCATCATGATCTCAGCGAGTGCCTTGCCGGCATTTTCCATCATATGACCGTAGGACACACCCGAACGGTCGGTGATGGCTTCAAGCTTTTGCATCTGTTCCGGGGTAACAAGCATGGGGATTCCTCCTTTTTTATGATAAAATTGCTTCGATCTCATCCGTTGTCAATGCCTTGTACGGCACTGTCTGTTCGGTGAGACCGTTGTTCCATGAGGCATACCACGCCTCGTATTCTGTCACATCCACCGGGTTGTCGCCACGAATGCAATAGACCCGACCGGTGCCGCTTGTGTCGGCATCCTCTGGATATTCGTCGAGCAGGTCATTTGCCGCAAGGGTGTCACGGTCGATGGCGGACACATAGGCAAATTCCGTGTAGGCGTCCATTTCCGGGTCATACTGCGCCGCCGCATAGGGGACAAAATCCCCCTCGTGCTCTGCCGCATCCGGATAGGAAGCGATCACAATGCCGTCCGACCAGAATGTGACCTGTGCCGCATACCGCACCTCATGCCGGAGGTCGCCGTCTGCATCCACATCGTACACGGCAGTAAAGGCGTCATTCACGTCCGCCTGCGTCACTTCGAGCACCAGCTCCTCCCGTTCGTCGCCGTCGATATCGCACACCGCAAAGCGGTTTTGCTCGATGTTGCCCACCACCGCAAGCTCGCTGCCGGACGGGAGCAGCTTCTCGTCATGCAAAGCGAGCAGCGTCTTGTGATAGAGCGTCCGCACATCTGTCTCGCTGTCCGCCGCCGGTGCTTCGGTCTGTGCCGGGATGATGGCGTCACCGGTGGTGAGGGTGGCTTCGGGATTGGGCTCGTCTGTGTCGCTGTCGGGGGCAGCGGTGTCCGTTTCGGACTTGTCACCTGCAAACGGCAGGTCGATGTCCGGCATTTCCGGCACCTCGACCGAGCAGCCGGTCAGGAACAGGAGGAGCAGCGCCCCCAGTCCTGCAAGGCGTTTCATCGCTGACCTCCCATCTGGCGCTTCAGCTCACGGGAGAGAAAGGGCAGGATGGCTTCGATCATCTTCTCGTCCGGGGAGAAATACAGGCAGCATTTGCCATGCTCCGGATGCTCGAATTCCGCATAATAGGCAGGCTTTTCGGCATCGTCATCGCCCATGAGAGACAGCCCCATCGCCGAGAAGGTGGTCATATCCTCATCGGATTCCGGCACCTCGACTGCCTTGCCGAACACGGTAAAGCTCCCGACATTGATCGACAGCATGGACTTGCGCTTGTCCTGCCCCAGGATCTTGTCGATGTCGAGCTCACCGTTGGTGCAGGAGTACTCGTACTCGACGTTCTGGAGCTTGATGAGATACACCGCCGCCCAGATCGCACAGATCGGCAGCACCAGCGCCAGCGGAAATCCCATGAACACCAGCAGCACCGAAATAAGCGTCAGCACGGCAGCCGCCGCAATGATGAGCGCACGTTTCAGATCGTCCTTGGATGAGTGATATTTCTTGACAAGCTGTTCAGCAAAATGATCCATTTCGTTTGATCCTCCGTAAAAATTCATATACATCCATTATACCATAAAATCGGGCTAATTGCAAGCGCCACGCCATAAAAAAGCCCCCACCGGGCTTTGGTGGGGGTAGATGGACTTATCCACGGATCTGCCGCTTCTCGTGAATGAGGTAGAACAGCAGCATCAGCAGCTCGCCGAACATTCCGATCAGGAAGATGAAGTCGAAATTCCCGGTCGCCGGTCCCAATGCGGAAAAGCCGAACATCGACACGGCTGCCAGCAGGAACCACGGAGCTTTCTGCTTGATGATTATGACGATGCCGAACACGGCGATGATGAGCACCGTGCCGTAGGTGAGGGCGTTGTTCACGATGCCGACCCCGCTCGGATCAGCGCCGGTCGGTGCAAATCTTGCGATCGTGCCAAGCTCCTCGTAGTCGATGTCACGCAGGAACCCGACAGCAGCGCCGGCTGCCATCAGCAATGCGGAGATCACCCAGCAGGCAATGCGTCCCTTGCGGTACAGCGGCACCGCCTCGGCACAAAGCGCCAGATTCAGCGGCAGCAGCACACCATGCGCCACAAACCGTACCCGGCTGAGCACTGCCAGAAACGGCTGCAAAATGATGCCGCCGATGCTCAGGATCACGGCGTCATAGCATAGTCCGATGCCGATGAGCGCCATACACAGGACAGCCGCCTCCCGTTTTTGCTTGTGATCCTTGAACAGGATGCAGGTCATGATGAGCTCCGCCAGAGCAATGCCCCAGATCATGTACAGACCATAGTCGAGCAGAATTTGATGCATAAGGGTACCTCCAGGATGTATTTGGTTGGTTGTTAATATAATTGTAACATAATTCGTACAAAATGTCAATAGTTTGGACAGAAATAGAGAAAAGTTTTTTCACAAAATGGCAAAGCAGTAGATTATTAGCGAAAAAATCACGTCCCCTCCAGGCGGAAGGGACGGACGTCCGGACGAAATCGTTTACTTAGGCTGCTTATGAAAAATGAACCGCAGCTCCTTGCGCAGTCTGCCACGCTGGTGGACAAGCGCATCGATGGGGCGCACGATGAACCAGAGCACGGGCAGCAGCCATTTGTGGCGATAGAAGAACGGCCACCACGCCTTGATATTCTCCATCGGCGGAAACAGACGGCGGAAGAACAGGCGCACCTTGGAGCCGCCGGCTTCGTTTTCAAGCCGGTTCTCCATGTCCTGCTCGGCGGTGCCGTAGGTGCCGGAGAAGATGAACAGGTCGAGGAAACGCCGTTCCTCCGTGGAAAGCTTCGGCTCGTCCATGCTGCCAAAGACCTTGAGTGCCAGCTCACGGCTTCGGTCGGCGTAGTCCCGGATGCCCATTTTGTCCAGCTCACCGTTCAGGTAATCCCAGTCGAGGGAATCCCCGAATTTTTGCAGGAACACGTAGGAATCCGACAGCGACCGCACACCGGTGCCGCCCTTGATATAGTGCTTGTACTCGTGGGCGATGAGGTACAGATAGAAGTCCTCATGACTGAAATGATAGCCGTAATCATTGCCCTCGTCCTTGATGAGGTGCTCCTTGAAATGGCTGTAGTACTCATATAATGGCTTCGGATCGACCGGCTCGAAGAAGGTGTAGTGCATCTCGAAATTGAGCACCGGCTTCTTGAAATACGCATCATCCTTGCCCCTGCCGAAATGGTCGCAGTCAAAGCCCAGACCGGTCATCAGGTCACGCACCTTGGCACGGCAGCTTTCATCGTAGAGGATGTCATTATCCGACATCTGGCGCATACCGAGCCGGGGATACCAGTTCTTCAGGAGACTGCCCTTGAGGGGCATATACCAGATGCCCTCGGCTTCAAAGGCCTTGAGGATCTTGGCACGCTCGGCGTCAAAGAGGATGTTCTTGCGCACAGCCTTGTCACGTTCCTCCCGGAAGGCAGGATGCTGAACACCGGCGGCATCCAGCGCATACGCACCGCAAGCCGTCAGGATATGCCGCTGACACACTGCAAAGACCCCATCCAGATCCATACCGCTGATGCGGTCGGCATCCGGTGCTTCGCCATGAATCGCACATTTCGTGAGATAGATCATATCATAGGCATTGTTCCGAAAAGCTTCGTGTTCCATGCGTCCTCCTGTACTCTGCGCCAAGCGCCTGCAATTGCTCATAATTTACCAACTTATAGTTTAACATAAAACAGGTGCCTTGTCAAGGGGGAATGCCAAAAATTCCCCTCCCGGCAAGGGAGGGGAAATCTGCGCTTATGCTCTCTGCACTCTCGACAGTCCTGCGCCGACAGCGCCGATGCCGGTGTGGCAGGCAATGCTGCACGACAGCGGATCGTAGGTCACGTCAAATTCCGGGAACGCCGCCTGCACCTGCTGACGCCAGTTCTCAGCTTCCTCCGGGTTCTCCAGGGTGCTTGCGGTGGCAAGACGGAGCTCCGAATGCGGCACGTCCTTGAACCGGGTCTCGAACTCCTTTTTGAGGGCGTCGATGATGCGCTCCTTGCAAGCCTTGATACCACGCACCTTCGCAAAGGTGTCAAACTTGCCGCCCTCGGTGATGAGGATGGGTTTGAGGTTGAGCACCGTCGCAACGGCAACTGCGGCTGCGGTGGCACGTCCGTTCTTCTTGAAGTATTTCAGGGTGTCCACACCGAGGTATACGACCGAATGCATGGCGTTTTCTTCGAGCTTCTCCTTGATTTGCAAGGCAGTAAAGCCCTGGTCAGCAAAGTACTTGGCATCGAGCACCGCATCACGCAGCGTCACGGAAATGCGGTGAACATCCGCCACCTGCACCTTGCCCTCGTACTCGGCTGCAAAGCCCGTTGCCGTGGCACACGAGCCACTCAGACCGCTCGACATCGGGATGTACAGGATCTCCTGATAGCCGCCAGCCAGGAGCTTGTCCCAAAGCGCCATCACGTCGCCGACGGAGGGCTGCGAGGTCGAAAGATCCCTGTCCTCACGCATGAACGCATAGAGCTTCTCATGCGTCATGTCCTTTCCCTCGTAATAGGTCTGCGTATCGGCTAAAACCGGCATCGGCATGGCAAAAATGCCAAGCTGTTCACTCTCCGCAGGGGTGATGCCGCTGTTGGTATCGGTTACGATGGCAGTATGATTCATAACGTTCTCTCCTTTTTCACTTTCAGGCTGTTTTTCAACAAACTGCACTCATTATACCATATCGTTCCGGAAAAAGCAAGTACTTGACTTTGCTTTGCTGTTCTGCTATAATGTGAGTGACGAAAGTCCCTCAAAATGTTACAACTTGGACGAACAGGAGATGGCTGGGTATGAAAGAATCGTGGAAAACAAAGCTCCGGGACTGGAACGAAGGCAATGTCCCACGGTATGTGCTCATGATCTTCATCGGATGTATCTTCATTCTGGTGAGCCTGCAAACGCTCCTGGAGCTTGGGGTGTACAGCGTCCAGTGGGTCATGCTCAAGCCCAGGGCGGTCTATGTGGAAGCGACCATCACCCAGATCTACGAGATGCCGACAAGACATGGCACCATCCATAGTGTCTACATCGAGTACGCCGACGGCTCCGGCGAGGTACACGAGGGCAAGCTTGGCTACTACAAGCAGAGCATGAAGACAGGAGACACTGTCGTGATCTGCTACGATGCAAAGGCGCCTGAACGCTTCATGGCGCACCCCATCAAGCGCATGGGCGGTCATCTGGATGCCGGCATCCCGACATTTCTGCTGGGCTGCGTGATCGTGTTCATCGGCGTGAAATACCGGAAGGTCGAATATACGGACGCTTCCGGGGAGGGAGACTGAGAAAGCCGGTGTGCGATCGCAGATTTCTCTTGACAGATGGAGCATTATACGTTATAATAGGTATATCATTTGTGAGAGGAGAGGGCATATTTTGGCTATGCAGCTCATTGTGGATCTCTATGACTGCCAGCCTGACCGCCTTGACGACGCAGAGCGTGTCCGGCAGACGGCGCATGAGGGCGTGGATGCCATCGGCGCAGAGATCGTGGAGGAGTGCCTGCATCGGTTTGAACCGATCGGGGTCTCCTACATTGCTGTGATCACTACATCGCATTTTTCCATCCACACATGGCCGGAATACGGCTATGCCGCTGTGGATGTGTTTTCCTGCACAGAGGAAGTCCCGGAACAGCTTGCCAGTGCTTTGCAGGCGGCGTTCGGGGCAAAACGCACCAAGGTCCGCCGCATTGAGCGTGACCTGAAAGGAGGGATCGACCTTTGAAATTCAAATTGGGTGACATCATCTGCGCCGACGGCGAGCAGTACCGGGTGATCGGACGCATCACCTACCAGAATTACAACGACCACTGCAACTGGGATGAGTACCGGCTCAAATCCACCGATACCGGCGAGGAACGCTGGCTGAGCGTCGATGACACGTACCAGGAGTATTCCATCTGGAAGATGGTACACGGCTTAGCACCTGACCGCACCGGCTATCACGAATCCGACCGGGGCGTGGAGGTCGTTTCAAGCTTCGAGGGCGCTGTGGACGTTGACCGGGGCGAACGTGCCAACTTCGTGGAGTACGAGGACGAGACCGAGGAGCTCATCATCTCCGAGGAATTCTGGTCGGACGGCGTGGAGCATTCCACCGGCTACTACCTCGACGAGGAGGAGATCTGGCTGGTCAAAAGCGACCCCGGCTACCGGGCAGCAAAGGCAGCACCGCCGATCGCAGTTTTCGTGATCTTTATCCTGATAGTATTCGGGTCGTTCTTCCTGTCCATTCTCGAAGACATCCACATCACACCCACCGTCCGCAAGTACGTTGACAAAAGCGGCAAGTACACCTACGTGACGTCCATCACCGGCAATGACCGGCAGAAGGCAAGGGTCTATTCCACGGACTACACGCTCGATGCCGCTGCCAAGGACATCATCGCCGGCATCGAAGGCGATACCGAATATGTCCAGCAGGACGATGAGACCACGGACGGCGCCATTGCGATTTTGACCAAGAAGGAGTACTGCGTGATCTATCCCTCGATGGAGGGCAAGGTGCTCGTTCAGGTCTCGAACCGCAAGTACGCCTATACATCCGGCGATGAGCTGTACGAGGGCACCGAACGTGCCACCCGGTATTACCGCCGGTTCTACTACTCCAACGGCTATTCCAAGGATACAGCAAGCTACAAGTCCTCGTCCTCGGCGTATTCGTCCTATGATGACAGCATCATCAGCTATTCGAGCGACAACAGCTATAATTCCTATTCCGGCAGCATCCGTCAAAGCAGTATCGCTTCCCGTCAGAGTTCGGGCGGCGGCATTTCCAGCGGCAAATAAAGGAGGTAACCCTATGACAATTCTCATGGAAATCCTGGACGTTCTCGTCTATTCCTGCCTCGGCATCATCCTGATGATGCTCGGCAACTTTCTGATCGACCTCATCATTCCCTGCTCCTTCCCGGAGGAGATCAAGAAAGGCAACAAGGCAGTCGGCTTTGTGTCGGCTGGCATCAATATCGGTGTGGGCGTGCTGCTGCGTGCGGCAATTTCCTCCCCGGCAGCAGAAGCCATCCATGAAACACTTTTCTCCGGTCTGCTCAGCAGCCTGCTGTATTTCGCACTGGGCATCGTATTCTTCATGGTGGGCTACATCGTCATCAACCTGCTCCACCGCCAGTACAACCTCAATGACGAAATCGGCAACGGCAATACCGCAGCCGGTATCATGGTAGCCGGCATCTTTATCGGTCTTGCCACGGCGATCAGTGGGGTTATCGTATAAGGAATGAAACAATTTCGCTTACTCATGCTGACAACGCTGATGATCTCCGGATGCTCGATGGTGTACGAGCTGATCATCAGCGCTGTCAGTTCTTATCTGGTCGGAGATTCGACCTTGCAATATTCCGTCACGATCGGGCTGTATATGTTTGCGCTGGGCATCGGGTCGTTTCTGTCAAAGTTTGTTCGCCAAAACCTCTGGAGCTGGTTTGTGAATGTGGAGATCGCCATTGGCATTGTCGGCGGCACGTCGGCGCTCTCGCTCTTTCTGGCGAACCTCTACCTCGAATCCTATGCGCTCGTGATGTATGTCGAGATCCTGGCGATCGGTACGCTGGCAGGACTGGAGATCCCGCTGCTCACCCGCATCATCGAATCCGAACAGAAGGAACTGCGCATCACGCTGTCCTCGATCTTTTCGTTTGACTACATCGGCGGACTGATCGGGTCGATCGCCTTTCCGATGCTGCTGCTGCCGCACTTAGGGTATTTTGCAACGGCATTCCTTGCAGGTACGTGCAATCTGCTGTGTGCCCTGCTCATCATCCTGTACTACAACAAAAAAATCCCCCACCGCATCGTCTACCGGACGATCGCCATTTGCCTGCTCGCCTGCATGACCGCCGGGATGCTCTCGGCAGAAAATGTGGGACGGCTCATCGAAGGCGGCTTGTACCGGGATGACGTCATTCTCATTGAGCAGACCGCCTACCAGAAGATCGTCGTGACCAAGCACAAGGACGATATGCGTCTGTATATCGACGGAAACTGCCAGTTCTCCTCGGCGGATGAATACCGCTACCACGAGGGGCTGGTGCATATCCCGATGGCATATGCGCCGGAACATGACCATGTGCTGATCTTAGGCGGCGGCGACGGACTTGCCGTCCGGGAGCTTCTCAAATACGACGACGTGCAGGACATCACGCTCATCGACCTTGACCCCGGCATGACGGAGCTTTGCTCCACGGACAAGCAGATCGTTGCCCTCAATGAGGGCTCGCTCCTCAGCGACAAGCTCACCATCCTCAACATGGACGCCTACCAATACCTGACGGACTGCAAGGATGTCTATGATGTCATCATCGTAGACCTGCCTGACCCCAATAACGAGGCACTCGCCAAGCTCTACACCAACGTCTTTTACCGGATGTGCGCCAACCACCTGACAGAGGACGGCATCCTCAATGTCCAGTCCACCAGCCCCTACTACGCCCCCAAAGCGTTCTGGTGCATCGAAAAGACCATCGGCAGCGAGGGACTGAATGTCAAGCCCTTTCATTTGCAGGTGCCGGCATTCGGTGACTGGGGCTTCAACATGGCAAGCAAGTCCGAGCTGAAGCTGCACCACGACCTCCCGGCAGACACCCGGTTCCTGACACCGGAATCCGTGGAAGCGGTCTTTGCATTCGGCAAGGACGAGCAGGATCAGAGCATCCGCATCAACAGCCTGACCAAGCCTGTGCTGATCCAGTATTACAATGATGCGGTCAGAAACTGGAACTAATCCCATAAAAAACGAACTCCCCGGCTCAGTTGAGTCGGGGAGTTCTATATGATGAAGAGAGATCATATCTGCAAATGTAAGTATGCATCCAATGCAGACAACTTAATTATTTGTCGGCTTGCGCCGACTTAGGAGGGGCTTCTCGCCCCTCCTAAACCTCCCTAGGCAGGACTATGCAGCCCTGCACCCGCAGTTTTAAGTAGCGTTAAGCCGTTGTCATTGCATAGGCGTCCCCCGGAGAACCTTTGGTACTCCGGGGATACCGTTTTAAGGAGAAAAATGGGAAGCATGAGATCATCAGTCGATCATTTCAATGCTGACATTCTGGATATAGACCGTTGCGGTGGAGCCACGGTGTCCGAGGTTGAATTCGAGTCTGCCGAACGGATCGTCCTTTTCCTTCATCTGGAAATCGAAGGTGAAGGTCTTCTTCTCGGTCGGAACGGTCAGCGTTGTGTCAGGCAGATAGCGGATCCAGCCAGCCTTCGGTGCGGACACGCAGGTGATGATGTCACGCTCCTCGTCTGCCCATGCGTCAAAAGTCAGACGGTAATTCTTGCCACGCACCATTGGGATCTCCGGCTGTACGAGCTGTACGGAATAATCCGCTGAGCCCTCCTCCTCGGAGGTGATGGTCATGGTGTTGTCTGCGATCGACGCAGCGCCCTTGCCGCCCTCAAAGAGCATGAACTTCCAGTCCACGTCATCCTCCAG
>CACXGK010000256.1 GCA_902767115.1 uncultured Ruminococcus sp. | reverse complement strand
GCCGGCAGTATCTTAGGCGGCCGCCAGCATGGTCATATGGAAACCGTTGGATATGATATGTATATGCAGATGCTCGGCGAAGCCATTGCCGAGGTCAAGGGCGAAAAGGTCAAATCTGCCCCCAACTGCACCGTGGATATCCAGATCGAGGCGTACCTGCCGGAGGACTACATCAGCGACACGACCTCCCGTATCGATATGTACCGCAAGATCGCAACCGTGCGTGACGAGCACGATGAATCGGAGCTGATCGACGAGCTGATCGACCGTTACGGCGAGCCGCCGAAGGCAATTCTGGGACTCATCAAGGTCTCTCTCCTGCGCAATTCCGCCGCCGCCCTTGGCATTACGGAGATCAGCCAGCGCAAGGGACAGATGCAGTTCTACATCCAGAGCCCAGAACCCGAACAGATTGCTGCCCTCTCTGCAAAATACGGCAGACGCATCCTCTTTTCCTGTATGGATAAGCCCTACATCGGCGTCAAGCTCATTCCCGACCAGAACCCTGCGGCGCTGATGGAGGAGGTCGTATTTACGATGCGCAACGCCACGACAGATCAGGCGTCGTGATGAGGGGGACTGCGTATGGAATATGCATTTTCGATCATGATGTTTGCAATGGCAGGCGGAATGCTGCTGTATGCCGGCGACCTTGCCATCTGGAAAAACTATAAGCTCATCCCACGCTGGCAATCCGCCAGGATGAAGGATCCCAAGGCGTATACCGTGCAGTTTGCAAAGGTCATTGCGGTCTTTGCACTGCCGTTTCTGGCAAGCGGACTCGTCGGGCTGCTGCAATGGTATATCCCGGCACTGATCGTGCTTGCTGTCGGCTTTGTTGGTGCAGGGCTTGCGGCGGCACGGCTGATGAAGGACGTGATGTGATCTTGTGAAAGGAGTTTTCCCCATGCGAAGACAAACTGCGACCGGTCTGCTCTGCGCAGGCGTTTCCATGCTTGTGTGCAGCATTTTGCTGTGCGTGTTCAGTATACACCATGCCATGCAGGAGACTGCCATCATCGGGGGTGCGGATATGCCCACCTTCTGGTATTTGCTGCAAAGCGGCGCACTTACGCCGTTTATCATTCCCGGTGCTGCCGGGATCGTACTCATTGTCATTGGTACCATTGTGCGTCTGCGCAAAAAACCGTAAGGAGTTTACATGAAACCAGAACCCATTGGCGGCGGAATCGTCGTCTTTACGTCCGAGGAGCATCGTTTTGGGACGGATGCGTTTCTGCTCACGGATTTTTGTCATTATAAGGAAAAGGACACGGTGGTGGAATTCGGCACGGGCTGCGGCATCATTCCGCTTCTCATGCAAAAGCGCCGTCCCCCGAAACAGATCTACGCCCTCGATGTGCAGGAGAACGCCATTGAACAGCTCAGGTGCGGCATCGCCGAGAGCAGAGCGCAGGGCATTACCCCCGTCCTTGCCGACCTGCGTGAACTCTGGGACGGCGCACCCTTGCAAACGGCAACGCTCGTCCTCTGCAATCCCCCCTACCAGCCGCCGGGAACGGGCTTTCTGGCGAGCAATGACTCTCAGAAAATCGCAAGACATGGACTGTTCTGCACGCCGGAGGATGTGTGCGGCTCGGCGGCAAGGCTCTTGCAGTTTGGCGGGAGACTGTGTATCTGCGGCAGACCGGAGCGCCTGCCGGATTATATCTGCGCCATGCGTGAGGCTGGCATCGAGCCCAAACGCCTGCGCTTTGTCCAGAAAACAGCCAAGGATATGCCCTGGCTCTTTCTGCTCGAAGGAAAGTCCGGCGCCAAGCCATTTTTGCAGATGGAACCGCCCTTTCTCATGTACGAGAACGGCAAGCTGACTGCCGAGGCAGCAGCGCTCTATGATAACGGTCAGGAGGTCAAACTATGAGTGGAATTCTATACGTCACCGGCACCCCCATCGGCAATCTGGAGGATATCACCATGCGTGCCGTCCGCATCCTGACGGAAGCGGATTTCATTGCCGCCGAGGATACCCGTGTCACACGGGGACTGCTTGCGCATTTCGACATCCACACGCCCCTTGTCTCCTGCAATGAGCACAGCACACCGCAGGTCATTGCCGGGATTGCTGACCGCATCGAAGCCGGGGAGAATTGCGCTGTTGTGACGGATGCCGGGATGCCCTGCATTTCTGACCCCGGCGAAAAGCTCGTGCGTGCCTGCCGGGAACGTGGCATCCGGGTGGAGGCTGTTCCGGGCCCCTCTGCTGTGGTCACGGCATTGTCCGTATCGGGCGGCAGTACGGCGCAGTTTGCGTTTTATGCGTTTCTGCCGGCGGACAAGAAGCAAAAGAAGCAGCGTGAGGAAATGCTGCAAGCCCTTGCCCACGAGCACAAGACCTGCATTCTCTACGAAGCCCCCCACCGCCTGCGCCAGACGCTTTCTGACCTGGAACGCGCGCTGGGCGGTGAGCGCATGATCTCCCTGTGCCGGGAGCTGACCAAACTCCATGAGGAAGTGCTGCGTTTCCCGTTGCAGGAGGCGGTCGCCTACTACGAGACCAATGAGCCGAGAGGGGAGTTCGTCCTCGTCCTGGACGGCGCCCCGGAGGAGCAGACCCAGCTTACTATAGAGGATGCCGTCAGCATGGCAAACGCCTATATTGCGCAGGGAATGTCCGGCTCCGCCGCCGCCAAGCTCGCCGCCAAGGAAACCGGCATCAGCAAGTCGGATATCTATAGGGAATTGCATCGGGAGAGTTAGAAGTTAGGAGTTAGAAGTGAGGAGTGAATGTGTCCCACTTCGTGGGACGGATTCAATATGTGCGAGGGGAAGCTCTTTCGTGAAACCCGGAGCGCCTTTGTGCGTGCTGGCTTTTGAAGTGAGGTTTGGCGATGATTTCTAAAAAGCGTCGCCGTCAGGCGACACCGCAACTCCTAACTTCTAACTCCTCACTTCTCACTCCAATATATGCTTGACTTTCTGCGGAAAAGGTAGTATAATAGAAGGTATCAGATACTATGAGTAAAGAGAGGCACTTTCATGGCTAACCAGAGCAATTTTCAGAAAATGATGCGCCGTGCCAGATGGGACCGTCTTGGCTGTGCGTTTGTGGTTTTGATCCTGTTGATCGTCATTATCTGCGCCATTTCCAAGGGATGCAGCAAGAAGAAGGACGCTGGTGAAACAAAGCCGGCTTCTGCGGATTCCAGCACGACTTCTGTGATCGATGTTGTAGAGACCACTCAGCCCCCCACAATGCCGAAGAATAATACCAATGCGATCTACCTCAGCCCGTCCACCCAGGAGGACAACCTCTATGCGTGCGATGAGTCCATCAATGAGGAAATGGTGATGTTTGACCTTGCCAATGCAGTGCGTGCCCTGCTCGAAGCAGACGGCTACACCGTGTATATGTGCGAGGATACCGACAATGTCAAGAACAAGGTCGTCAAGGGCAATGAGCTTGGCTGCGGTGCGTATATCGCTCTGCACAGCAATGCCAACGAGAATGAGGTCGGCGGTCAGGGTACCGAGTGCTTCTATAATTCCACCATCACCGGCAGCCGTGCGCTTGCGGAGAATGTGTACAACCGTGTCGCAGAGCTGACACCCACCGAGGATCGTGGTCTGAAGGACGAGACCCAGCGTGATCTCTACGAGATCATCAACAACCGCTATCCCTGCTGCCTGCTTGAGGTCGAATTCCACGACAATGCAGACGGCTCCCAATGGATCCTCGACAATCAGGATGCGCTTGCCAAAGCCATCAAGGACGGCATCGTGGCTTACATGAAGAACAAGGAAGCCGGCAGTACGCCTGCCCCGTCCGATGAGCTGACCGACAGTTTTGCAGATAGTCTTGCAGAGAGCGACGCAGGCGCAGGTGAAGCCAATGGGCAGTAAGCGTAATTACCAGCTCGAAATGGAACAGATCCTTCATGCGCCGGATGCCCCGGCGCATATTTTATTGCACGCCTGCTGTGCGCCGTGTTCGAGCGCCTGTCTGGAACGGCTTGCGCCGGATGCAAGGATCACAGTGTTCTTTTATAACCCCAATATCATCCCGGAGGAGGAGTACCGGTATCGCCTGGAGGAGCTGCGGCGGCTTGTGAGCGAAATGCCCCTGCCGTGCAGCGTTGAGATCATCGAGGGGGCGTATGAGCCGGAACGGTTTCTCGCCTTTGCAAGAGAACTGGCGGATGAGCCGGAGCGTGGCGCAAGATGTCAGAAATGCATCCGCCTGCGCCTGGAGGAAGCCGCAAAGATCGCCCATAGCATCGGCGCTGACTACTTTGCCACCACCTTGACCCTCAGTCCCCACAAGGACGCTGTCTTTATCAATGCCTGCGGCGAGGAGATCGCAGAGAGCTTTGGGATGCCCTATCTGCCGACGGATTTCAAGAAACGTGACGGCTATAAGCGTTCCATCGAGCTGTCGGCGGAATATTGCCTGTACCGGCAGAATTTCTGCGGCTGCCCGTTTTCCAAAAGAGATACATAAAATAGAGAGCCAGACTCTCACAGGATACAGAGACACACAAAACTGAAAGGAGGCTTTTCTCCATGAAGAACGTCATTCCCTTTGCGGGGGCAGCACTTGCCCTTGCTTTTGCCCTGCCGGGACTTCCGGCGGCTGCGGAGGAAGCGGAGCCTGCCACCGGCGGTACCTGGCATGACCTGACCTGGACGCTCGAAGACCATACCCTCATCGTGTCCGGCGAGGGAGAGCTTGCTGCCGAGACTGACCGGCTGGGACGCATCACGGCGGCACCGGACTGGAGCACTCATGCTGACGAGATCTATGACATCATCCTCACGGACGGCATCACCGGGATCGGGAGCCGGGCTTTGGCGGGATATCCGCATTTGCAGCAGATCACGCTGCCGGCGAGCCTGACCGACCTGTCCCCCTATGCCCTGTCGGATAACCCGGAGCTGTCCGCCATTGACGGCATTGGGAATGTGGAAACGTTCCACTTTGCCTGCCTGTCGGGGACTGCCTACATCGCAGAGCACCCCTTCATCATCCGGGACGGCAGACTTTACTATGCGGAAGGCACTGACCTGAATGTGCCGGAAGGCGTGACGGAGATCATGCCCTTTGCATTCGGCAATCTCACGGGGGAGACCTACCTGACGTATGCAGACGGGCGCTTTGGCGCAGTTCCGGTGACGGTGATGCTCCCGGAGGGCGTGGAGATCATCCATGATAATGCCTTTGCCTTCTGTGCAGGGCTGACGGAGATCGAACTGCCGGACAGCGTGACGAGTATCGGCGCCCATGCCTTCTATGACTGCGTGCGCCTGCAAAGTCTCACACTGGGGGAAAATGTGGAAAGTGTCGGGGAACAGGCGCTTTTCAACTGCAAGTCCCTCGAAGTCCTCACCGTGTCAAACCCGGAGACTGTCCTTTCGGAGGAAGCCTATGGGCTTTGCTACAACTGGGAACGGGCGATCGAAGCCCGTCATAATGACGAGGGTCCACGCCGCATGAGCGATGCGCAGTACGAAAAGGCGCTGGCTGACCTTGCAGCCGACCCCTACTGTCTGGATACCGAGCTTGCGGCATTTGCGGTGCATTTCCCGGAAACCAAGCCCTACAGCGGCATCAGCTTTTCGAGCACGCTTCTTGGCATCAGCGACCCGGCAAATCTCTATACCGCCGGCACCATCCGGGGGTATGCGGATTCCACTGCACAGAGATTTGCGGAACAGAATGCACTTGCATTTGAGCCGATCGAGCCGCCATTGCCGGGGGATGTAAACCTTGACGGCGTGGTGGATATCATGGATGTCATCCGGCTCAACCGTTACCTCCTCGGCGCCCAGACACTCACACAGCGGGAGCGGATGGCAGCCGATTTTGACACGAACGATCATATCGACGAGACCGATTCCCTCAGTATCCTGCGCTATGTCGTTGGGATGCGGTGAGGGACAGATAGAGATAGATAGCGCACTCTGACAGAAGAAAGGACGAGCTTTTTGGAGAAATTCAAGGATTTCTGGCGGCAGTACCGCACGCCTGCACTCATTGGCGGCGGTATTCTGCTGTTCTTACTCTGCGCCGTGACCGGTGCGGCACTCTGGCTTACACGGGGATTTTGGATGGACGCACAGGAGACCGCCATCCATGCAACAGAGCCTGTGACAGAAGCAGAGACCATTGCCGTTATTACCGAACCGCCCACGACCATGCCCCCCACGACCGAACCCCCGACCACCCAGCCCCCCACCACCGAACCGCCCACGACGGAACCGCCGCCTGCCTCGGCAATGATCGAGAATGTGCCGTATTACTCGCAGCATGGGCTTTTGCCGACGGGCTGCGAACTGGTCAGCGCCAAGATGCTGCTCGAATACTACACCGGCAGGGAAGTGGATATGCAGGATATCATCGATCGGGTGGACTGTCAGTATCCACAGGATGTGGACGGCATTCCGTGTGCGCCGCATCCCTCGGAGGCGTTCATCGGGAGCCCGTGGGATGAAACGAGCTTCGGGTGCTTCTCCCCGATTATCTGCGATATGATGAACAACCTGCTCCCCCGTGGCTATGTGGCGGTGGATACGACCGGCACGGAGCTTTCCGAGCTTGCCGAGACCTATATTCCGCAGGGCAGACCTGTCCTCGTCTGGGCAACAATCGCCATGCTCCAGAGCTTTCCGCATATGGGCTGGTACCTGATGGATGAACACGGAAAGCCGACGGATGAGTGGTATGACTGGCTGGCGAATGAGCATTGCCTGGTACTCATCGGGTATGACGAGGATTATTACTACTTCAATGACCCCTATGCCTGGGGAACCGGCACCCGTTACGGACGTGAGATCGTCGAAAAACGCTATGCGGAAATGGATCAGTACAGCGCCGTTGTCCTTCCCGTTCCGGAGAACAGCACGGAACCAGCAACCTATGTCCCCGTCCGGGAGACAGAACCAACAGAGCCGGAGACCACCGATATCACCAATCCGCCAATGCCGTAAATCGAAATGAAGCCCTCTCAGTAGGTTACTGGGAGGGCTTTCTGAATAATTTTGCAAAACCACTTGACAAAATTCAAAATATGATGTAATATAGTATTAGATACCAGATGTAATGTAAACACCCCAGACATCTACAGACAAGGAGTGATCTCTATGACCAGCTTTCGTATCGTGACCGACGGCGCCTGCGACCTGATGCAGGATTGGTGCCGTGAGCACCAGATCACCGTGATACCGCTGTATTACAGCCTTTCCTCCGCCCAGCCCGTGGCGTTTACGGCGAGGGGGAATGACGATTTTTCGGATTTTTACGCCATGCTGCGCAAGGGCGCTCCGGTGCATACGAGTGCGCCGAGTATCGAGGACTGCAAGGAGCAGCTTCGACCCATTCTGGCGGAAGGGGCGGATGTGCTGTATACCGGGCTTTCAGGGGCACTGTCGGGGATGTTCAATGTGATGCGTCTGGCGGCAATGGAGCTTGCGGAGGAATTCCCGGAGCGTGAGGTCAGGGTGGTGGACAGCCGGTGCGGTTCCCATGCGTTAGGGACGCTCATCCGGGCGCTTGCAGACGTGCGTGAAACCGGCGGAGACCTCGCCACGGCTGCAAAGACGCTGGAGGTCTGCCGGAGCCATATCGCCTGTCGGTTTACGGTGAGCGACCTGATGTACCTCAAACGGGGCGGACGCATCAGCGGCAGTGCAGCGATGGTCGGCACCGTGCTCCAGATCATGCCGATGCTGCGCCTGACGGACGACGGGCGTATTGAGCCGTATGGCAAGGTGCGTGGCAGAAAGCTTGCCCTGCGGACGCTGGCGGATGCGATCGGGCAAGCGGTAGCGCCGGTCACCAGCGTGACCATCGGGCATTGTGATGCGGCAGAGGATGCCGCCTTTGTCCGGGATATCCTGCGCCGGAAATACGCCCTCTCCACCGTCCGTATCGAACCCATAGGCCCCATCCTCGGCGCCCACGCAGGCCCCGGAGCGATTGCGGCATTCTGTGGAGAATGAGGAATTAGGAATGGCGGTGTCGCCTTGCGGCGACGATTTTAGAAGCTGCTGCCATATCGCCACTTCTCACTCCCATCAAATTATTTCCATTGACATTTCCCTGCATTTATGGTACAATCAAATATATGCAAACCATCGGGGTTTGCTGAGAACAGATGGGAGGTATGATTTATGAATTTGCATTTCAAACGAGCTGCGGCTGCTATGCTGGCGGCGATGTCTTTGCTGAATGCCGGTGCGATGCCGGTTTCTGCTGCGGACGGCGAGATCAAGAATATTGTGGTGATCGGTGACGGCATCTCTGCCGGAACGGGTCTGGAGAAGCAGGCGGATTCCTACGCCGCTATGGTCGGGCGTTTCTACCACGCCAAGGTCACAAACCTGGCGCAGGAGGGCTGTACCACGGAAGATCTGCTCGTGACCCTCGATGACCCGGCTGTTCAGAAGCAGCTCATGCAGGCGGATATGATCCTGTTTTCCGCCGGAATGAACGACCTGCTCGATCCCTTTACGGAACAGTTTGAAGCTTACAAGATCGAACTCGGATTCGAGAACATCAATGACCTTTACACCGCAAAGCGCAGTGCAGTCAACGTTTCGGACGACGACCTGACGAATTATTCCCTCGTGCTGGCGGACAAGCTCCAGGAGAACGAGAAAACCTGCGAGGCAAACCTCACTGCCATCGGCGAGAAGCTCAGTGCCTACGCCGGTTCCGCAAAGATCACTGCTGTTAATACCTATAACTGCCTGAATACCATTGAAGAATATGCTGAGATGAGTATGAAGCGCAAAAACGCCTATAAATCCATCATGAACCCCTGCACATGGGTGACCGATACCGCAAATGCTGTCTATGCGACCTATGCGGACTACGGCTTTACGGTCGTGGATGCCGGGACAGCCTTCAAGGGTCTGGCGTACCAGTACACGAACCTGAATACGATGGATTTCCATCCGAACGCTGCCGGACACCTGTACATTGCCCAGACCATTACCGGCAGTGATCTGGGGAACCTTGCTCCCCTCCCCGGTGATCTCACAGGTGACACGAGTGTGAATGCGACCGATGCCGCTGTGCTCCTGATCGCCGCTGCACAGGTCGGCGCAGGCGATGCGAACCCCCTCACCGCCGAGGAGTCCCTTGCTGCCGACGTCAATGGTGACGGCGCCTACAACGCCTCCGATGCCACCGGTATCCTCCAGTACGCCGCCGCATCCGGTGCCGGCGAGGACGTAGACCCCTGGAGCTATTTCACCAAGTAACCCCCTCTCCCTCACTGCCTCTGCGGTGGGGGAGATTTTTTGGTAACGGAACTTCCCTTTATATAAATGTATAGGGTAGGAAGTTAGGAGTGAAGGTGTCCCACTTCGTGGGACGGATCTGATATAGCGGTGCGACACCATAACTCCTCACTTCTCACTCCTAACGCCTAACTCACGTAATTCCTCATTAACCAAACACTTTTCCTTTCCGCCGCTTTAATGCTGTTTTTGAATTGCTATCATAAATTTATCACAAAACAGAGTATAATAATACTTGTAAACAAAAAACAGATCAGCACTTAGCTGAAAGCATAGAAAGGATGGTATCTACCATGAACGATCAGAACAGAAATCAGAACGACTACAACTACAATCCCTACTCCGGCAATCAGAACTATGATGCGTTCTATCAGAACGGCATGAACGGAAATCCACAGCAGCCCAATGAGTCAAGCTATGTGAATGTATACTCCGACCCGAACCGCAGCCCGAAGAAGCCTTCCGGCGGCAGAACCTTCCTGAAAGTCCTTGCAGCCGTTGCGGCACTGGCGATCGTGTCCGTTTCCTCTGTCGAGATGTATAAGCTCTTTGGCAGCAAGAATACCGCTGTCAAGGACGAATCCTCCGCTTCCGATACCACGTCCGCTGCCGATACCGAGGCAAAGACGAAGGACACCGACACTTCCTCCAAGTCCTCCGTACCTGCCGGCAAGAACGCAAGCTGGGTCAGCATGGCGGCTCCCTCCGATGCCCTCACCATTCCGGAGATCGTGGACAAGGCTCTGCCCTCCGTGGTCGGCATCAGCTCGACATTTGAATTCACCCCGTCCAATAGCATGATGGGCAATGACTTCTGGGGCTTCAACTTCTACGGCGGTTACAACTCTCCCTCCACCACCACCCAGGAGATCACGGCAACCGGCACAGGTATCGTGATGTCCGAGGACGGCTATATCATCACCAACGCACACGTCATTTATGATGACGAGTCCGACTACAAGGCTGGCAAGGCAACTGCTGTCAGCGTTGTCATGGGCGACGAGAACGAGACAGAGTATGATGCCCAGATCGTCGGCTACGATCTCCAGACAGACCTTGCAGTGCTCAAGATCGATGCAACGGGTCTGACTGCCGCAGAATTTGGCAACAGCGATGACCTCGCCGTCGGTGAGCTGGTCGTTGCCATCGGCAATCCGCTGGGATTCGAGCTGTTCGGCACCACCACCTGCGGCATTGTCTCCGCCCTCAACCGTGAGGTCACCATCAACGAGAAGGAAATGACCCTCATCCAGACCGACGCCGCCATCAATTCCGGTAACTCCGGCGGCCCGCTGCTCAACGCTTACGGTCAGGTCATTGGCATCAATTCTGCCAAGATGGGCTCCACCTACGGTTCCGCAAGTGTCGAGGGTCTGGGCTTTGCAATCCCGATCACAGACGCCAAGGAAATCATCGATGACCTCATCAATAACGGCTATGTCACCGGCAGACCGCAGTTCGGCATCACCGGTGTGACCGTCACCGAGGCAGATGCTGAGCGCTTCAATATCCCGCAGGGTGTCTATGTGTACGCCGTTGGCGAGGACAGCGCAGCCGCAGAAGCAGGCATCACCCAGGGCGATATCATCACCGCCGTTGACGGCACCAGCATCACCACAATGGAGGAGCTCAATGAGCTCAAAAACCAGCATAATGCCGGTGAGACCGTCAAGCTCACGGTATTCCATGGCGGTCAGTCCATTGACGTGAATGTCACCCTCCAGGAGGTCAAGCAGGAGGACTGATCGGCAAAATAACGAAATTTCCATGTTTTTCATATATTCTCCTTCTGATAGGCATTCCCCCGGCAGCAAAGCGGCTTTCCGGGGGATTTGCTGTGTGGAAAGACATGGAAAACGATTAGGAACGCCCCTCATATGGGAGAAAATGCCGTCATTATTGTGCAGAGTGCTCAAAATTCGGGAGATTGGAATGTCAATCTTTTTAAGGAAAAAGGAATTCGGGGATTGACATTCTCGTAATAATATGATAAAATATGAATATAAAACGGCAGACAGTCGAATGGCGTCTGGTCGTTTGTTGGAATGCGCAGCGCCGAGGAGCTTTGCACATAAGGCAGTTTGTGTGAAGGCGAATCGTATGAGCAGGGTGCTCCGCTGGGGACGTTCCGCAAGAAACTACAAAATAGAAGAGAGAGGTAATCGAACAATGAAGAAGTCATTTCTGAAAAGAGTGGCTGCAGCTGCTGTAGCAGTGCCGGTCGCTCTGAGCCAGACAGTGCTGTTCACTTCCTTTGCTGAAGGAGACGCAGCAACTGATTCCACCACAGTCAGCGTAGATACATTCCTGAACATCACCCCCGATGCAGATAAGCTCGTCAAGGCATCTGATGCAAAAGAGGGCCAGTTCAACGTTTGGGAAGCTACCAAGGGCGACGATGTCAAGGGTACTAACCCGTATTATGACAACGCATACATTCAGGTTTCCACCTGGAATGAGCGTGTAAAGGCTGCTTGCAATGCACTGGCTGACGGTACTGTATATGATGTTGAGGCTACTCGCCTGAAGAACAGCATCAATCCGAACAGCAGATACTCCAGATTCCTCAAGGAAATCCTCGAGGATGGTTCCGCTAAGGTATCTCTGGAGGTTAAGCGTGACGAGGCTGTTATCACCATCGACGGTGTTGTAGACGTTGTGAAGCAGCTCGAGAATCTCGAGGATGAGGAGCTCGACGAGTACGAGGCACTCAACCTTGACTTCGGCGACAAGGGTCAGTTCGATATGAGCATCGTTCTCACTGTTGATCTGACTCAGCTGACCAATTCTGAAGAACTTCTTGTTCCGGTAATCCCGGTTGCAGGCACCATCATCACCGACAAGGGTGAGACCACGATTGACGAGTTCATCGAGCTCTTCCAGGAGCACTTTGACATGGTCAAGGCTTACGCTGAGGAGGCTGTGAACAACGCTGTTGCTAACGCAACTACCGAGGAAGAGCTCGCTCAGGCAATCGATGCAAGAGACAACGAGCTGCCCCGTGTATGCGACAAGTGGCAGAAGAGAATCAACAGAGCTAAGAGACAGTACAAGAGAGCTGAGGATATCGCTGAGGTAACTTACACCGGCGCTACCTTCGACGATGTACTGCAGCAGGCAAGAGAGGACGCAATGGCTAAGGGTTCCGAGAGACTCGACAGAATCCCGGAGACCATTGACGAGGCTCTGACCGCAAGCGAGTACGCAACTGCTGTCGAGCTGTTCGAGAAGGTTGTAAACCAGGCAAATGAGCAGGCTGTTGGCTCTAGCTATCAGCTCGATGTAACCACTGACGATCTCGTTAAGGTTGCTAAGGACGCTTATGATATCGAGGTTAGTGGTGTAGTTGAGAATTACTTCGGCCAGGGAGAAACCGTGTTCTATGTACCGGATGATCTTGATGCCGAAGGCGCTCAGGTATACATTGACTATTTCAACAGCATCCTGCCTGAGGGTGAGGTTGTTGACGAGATTTTCTCTGTTAAGGCTGTTGAGGCTGCAGGCCTTGCATACAAGGACACCTTAAAGGGCGCTGCTGGCGGCGAGATCTACAGAGTTGTATGGTACACCACCACAACTGAGGAGCCGACCGAGACTCCGTCTGAGGAGCCGACCGAGACTCCGTCTGAGGAGCCTTCTGAGACTCCGTCTGAGACTCCTACCGAGACTCCGTCTGAGACTCCTACCGAGACTCCGTCTGAGACTCCTACCGAGACTCCGTCTGAGAATCCTTCCGAGGAGCCGTCTGAGAATCCTTCCGAGACTCCTTCTGATGTTCCGGGCATCGAGGATGTAGAGTTTACAACCAAGACTGGTTTCTATTTCGCACATGATCCGAACAGCTTCGATGTAAACGAGCTGATCGAGTCCGCTACCACTAAGGACGGCGAGGCTGTTGATCTGAGCCTGTTCACCATCGAGTCCAACCCGAAGGCAGTTTACGAGGAGTCCGGCGAGGCTTACGTAGCAACTGACCTGGAGGTATTCTACAACGG
>CACXGK010000255.1 GCA_902767115.1 uncultured Ruminococcus sp. | reverse complement strand
AGAGTGGCGCAACCTGTAAGCCACTTGAACCGCAGAATTATTCCGCTTAGCTCCCTGTTATCAAATTGTTATCACTGAGATTTTGAGGCTTCGGAAATGACGTATCTACGCCGTTTCTGAGGCCTTGTTTATTATTCCCACTCAATCGTAGCCGGCGGCTTAGTAGTGACGTCGTACACGATGCGGTTGACGTTTTTGACCTCGCCGACGATGCGGGAGGCTGCGGCTGCGAGAGTCTCGTAGGGGATCTTTGCAAAGTCCGCCGTCATGAAGTCCGAAGTCGTCACGGCACGCAGGGCAACGGTGTAGTCGTAGGTTCGGCTGTCGCCCATCACGCCGACAGAGCGCATATTCGTCAGCACTGCGAAGTACTGGTTGATATCACGGTCAAGTCCTGCCTTGGCGATCTCCTCACGGAAGATGTAATCGGCATCCTGCAAAATCTCCAGCTTTTCGTCTGTGATGTCGCCGATGATACGGATGGCAAGTCCCGGACCCGGGAACGGCTGTCTCCAGACAAGCACAGGATCAAGTCCCAGCTCCACGCCGAGCTTGCGCACCTCGTCCTTGAACAGCATCCGCAGCGGCTCGATAATTTCCTTGAAATCCACATAATCCGGCAGTCCGCCCACATTGTGGTGGCTCTTGATGACTGCCGCATCGCCCAGACCGCTTTCGATCACGTCCGGATAGATCGTGCCCTGCACCAGAAAATCGACCTTGCCGATCTTCTTTGCCTCCTGCTCGAATACACGGATAAACTCCTCACCAATGGTCTTGCGCTTGGTCTCCGGGTCGGAAACACCACGCAGCTTTGCCATAAACTGCTCCTTGGCATTGACACGGATGAACTTCATGCCGGAATTCTTGAAAGCTGCCTCGACCTCATCGCCCTCATTCTTGCGCATGAAGCCGTGGTCAACGAAAATACAGGTGAGCTGCTCACCGACTGCCTTTGCAAGCAGCGCCGCAGCCACGGAGCTGTCCACGCCGCCGGACAGTGCCAGGAGCACCTTGCCGTCGCCGACCTTTGCCTTGATGTCCGCAATGGCAGTCTTGGCATAGCCAGCCATTGTCCAGTCGCCGGTGCAGCCACAGACATTTTTCACGAAGCTGTCGATCATGCCGACACCTGCGAAGGTGTGGTTGACCTCCGGATGGAACTGTACCGCATAGAGCTTACGCTCAGCGTTCTCGAAAGCCGCATTCGGGCAGTCGGCGGTGTGTGCCGTTGTACGAAAGCCCTCCGGCAGCTCGGACACGAAGTCGGTATGGCTCATCCAGCTTGTCGCAGATTCCGGCAGGTGGATGCCGCCGAACAGGACGCTGGAGTGGTCGTAATGTGTCTCGGTCTTGCCGTACTCGGAATTGACGCAGGACTCGACCTTGCCGCCGAGCGTCCAAGCCATGAGCTGTGCGCCGTAGCAGATGCCGAGGATCGGGATGCCGAGGTCAAAGATCGCCTTGTCGATATGGGGAGAAGCCGGGTCATAGACGCTGTTGGGGCCTCCGGTGAAGATGATGCCGGAGGGCTGCAGTGCCTTGATCTCCTCGATGGGTGTCTTGTAGCTCTTGACCTCGCAGTAAACGCCGCACTCACGCACTCTGCGTGCGATGAGCTGGTTGTACTGACCGCCGAAGTCGAGAACGATGACGAGTTGATGTGCCATAGATTTGCTCCTTTCGGGGAGTGGAATTTCGGATAAAAAGCAGAATGCCGCCACAAAGACGGCATCTCCGTTCAATTTTAATTATAGCATGGACAAGCAGAAAAGTCAATATCCTGCCTGTGCATTTCGGCAGGAAAATCGTTGGGCATCTCAGCTTTCCTCCTCCGCAAGCAGCTCCGCCAGATTGATCGAAAGCTGAACCGGGGCATTTTCGTAAATGCCGACCGGGATGGCATCGCCCCAGTCATACAGCCGGATATTGTTCCCCTGTTCAAACAGGAACACGGTTGTCATGCGGCGGTCGGGGTCAACGACCCAGTATTCCCGGACGCCGTACTTCCGGTACAGCTTTTGCTTGGTGAAGTAGTCATGCTTGTGGTTGGAGGAAACGACCTCAATGACGAGATCCGGCGCACCATAGCAGCGCAGATCATCGTCGATCTTATTTTTGTCACAGATCACCATCACGTCCGGCTGTACCGTCAAGCCGTCCTCCAGCCTTACATCAAATGGGGCGATCGCAGGGACACATTTTCCCTTGTTTTTCCGGATGTATGCATCGATCTGGGAAAAAAGCCTGCCGACCAGCAATTGATGCGGAAGGCGAGCCCCTGCCAGCGCATACGGCACACCGTCCACCAGCTCGATCTTCCCACCGGCATCCTCCGGGTCGGACAGACTGTAGATCACGCCGTCAATGAGCTCATAGCGTCCCTGTTTATCCTTGACAAGCGCATCAAATTCGTCACTTGTATACCGTTTCGGTTGATTCTGTACAGCCATGATTGGCACTCCTTTCTAAAATCTCTCGTTTCTCATTCCTAATGATATAAAGGTCAATGTCTCAGCAGCAATCTCTCATCGCAATACTCACACGTCAGTGTCGTGCCGCTGCCGGTGAAGCTCTTGGGGAGGTAGGGCTCCTGGCAGGTGATGCATTTCGGGTTCTGGCAGGTGATGCCGGGGTGGGTCTGACCGGTCAGGAGCTGGGTCTTCCTGTGACTCTGGAGCATGGTCAGGATGAGTGCCATGCGCACGTACATTCCGTACTTTGCCTGCTTGAAATACAGCGCTCTCGGATCGTCGTCAACTGCCATCTCGATCTCGTCCACACGGGGCAGGGGATGGAGCACGATCATCTCCGGGGAGGCAAGCTTCATCTTCTTCGGGGTGAGGATGTAGGTGTCCTTCTGCGCCTCGTATTCCTCGATGGAAGCAAAGCGCTCACGCTGGATGCGGGTCATATAGAGCATATCGAGCTTCGGGATGGCGTCCTCCAGCGATGCTGTCTCCTCGAATGTGCCGCCGTGCGCACGGATGTAGTCCTTGATGTAGGACGGCATGGAGAGCTCCTTGGTGGAGATGAGGATGAAGTGGTTGTCCGGGTAGCAGGAGAGTGCCTTGCACAGGGAATGCACGGTTCTGCCGTTGAGCAGGTCGCCGCACAGTCCGACGGTCAGACCTGACAGTCTGCCCTTTTCGCATTTGAGGGTGAGCAGGTCTGTGAGGGTCTGGGTCGGGTGGAGATGACCGCCGTCGCCGGCATTGATGACCGGGCAGTCAGCAGTGAGGGCAGCAGCCTTGGCAGCACCGGCAACAGGGTGACGGATGACGAGCACATCGGAATAGCCGGAAACGATCTTGGTCGTGTCCTTGAGGTTCTCGCCCTTGGCAACGGATGAGGTCTGGGGGTTGTCAAAGCCGATGATCGTGCCGCCTAAACGTAGCATTGCCGTCTGAAAGCTCATCTGCGTCCGGGTGGACGGCTCATAAAAGAGCGTGCCCATGATCTTTCCACGGCAGCTATTGGCGTAGAGGGCAGGGTTCTGGCGGATCTCCTGTCCGAGCTCCAGAAGTCCGTTCCACCACGAAACGGGATGGTCGGCAAGGTCGATGAGATGCGGGAATTCAGATGTCATATAGATTACCTCCAGTTCAGACTTACAGCACGTTAGCGCCGTTGACGGTCATGCGAAAGCGGATGTTCAGGAATTCCGCTGCCTTCTGGCACAGCAGCATTCTTTGCAGAAAGATCTCGAAATACTCCAGTACGGACGAGATGCCAGTATCAATGGTGAGCGACAGGAGCAGTGACGTATTATCCTCCTGAAAGCGCAGCTCTGCGTGCTCGACGGCGTAATTCACCCGGTCGTGGATGTCGAAGGTCATGGGGTCATGGTTGCGCACACGGCTGCGGCGCACATCGGTCTTGTCGGCGATGATGAGTGCGGCAGAAATCGGGTTCAGCGGCATTCCGGTGCCCTCGTCGTGGTTGCCGATGGCGGAGATGATCGAGCAGATCTCGCTTGCCGGCATATTCATGTTATCGAGCAGACGGAACGCCATGACAGCGCCGCTTTGTGCATGATCGACCCGGTTGATGACATTGCCGATGTCGTGCATCATGCCGGCGATCTTTGCCAGCTCCACGGTTCTCTCGTCATAGCCGAGCGTGGTGAGGATCATCGCCGCATTGTGAGCGACCTTCTCCACATGGGCAAAGGAATGCTCTGTATAGCCCATGGCTTCGAGCGTTTCGTCCGCACGGCGGATGTATTCCATGATGTCCGCATTTTCCCGGATGTATTTGTAGGTTACATGACTTGCCATGCACATACCTCCTCTGATTTATTCTGCAAAGTACAGTGTATCAAAATCTTCCCCGGCATTCACCTTGTCCGCCAGTTCCAGCAATTCCTGAACGGAATGGGCTTCCAGCCAGACTGCCACTTCATGCTTGGCGCAGAGATACCGGAACCGGCGGTCTTCCGCTTCACCGGCATAGAATTCTGCCGGCGTATCCATATCTTCGATGGCAACGGCGTTTCTGCCGTTATCCGTCTGTTCCACCCAGTTTTCATAGCTGTATTGCTCACGGTAGTCGTTCTGCGTGGCAACACCCTCATCGAACCAACTCGGCAATCTTCTCTGTGCATCACCGCTCGTGAAATGGGAATGCAGCTCGGCGTGCGTCAGCTCATGCGCCACAACATCCACATTAAACCACTCGTTGGAAATACAGATCCAGTCCTTCTTCTGCGGGAACAAATAGGTATTTGTATCCTTTTCTCCGATCTTTCTGCTGATCTCTGCATCATCACAGATAATGAGCGTAAAATCATCCAGACCCTGCATTTCCCCGAAAAAGGCAGTATCCCGTGCCTTTGCCTCCTCAAAGACGGCAAGGGCTTCCTCTGCGGACATCGCATTGCCCTTGTTCATGTAGATGTGGGGGGCGATCTCCTGAAAATTCGGACGATAAGGAACGGTCAGACGGTATTCCCCTTGAAACTGAAAGAAATATACAGCAACCGCCAGCAGGATCAGCAGCAAAGACAGGAGCACTGTCAGCACGATCTTCCTTCGTTTGGTTTTCATGCCAGCACCTCCGATGGGTCGTGCATCTCAAAGTAGACATGGTACCAGACTAAGAACATGAACACCGTCCAGATCTTTCTGGAATTGTCCGCCCTTCCGTCCCGGTGGTCGTCAAGGAGCTTTATGAGCTGTTCGGTGTGGAAGAAGTGCCGTCCTGCCTCGCTCTCGAAAGCCTCCCGGACGATGTTGTAGTACTGCTCCTCTTTGAGCCATACCCGGATGGGGACGGGGAAGCCGAGCTT
>CACXGK010000254.1 GCA_902767115.1 uncultured Ruminococcus sp. | reverse complement strand
TTTTTGCAAAAAAGTGCCCCTTCTTTCGCCTTGAAATGCTTTTCCTGCCGCCTATAGGCGGCAAAATGAACTTTATCGACAAGCTGACCGCCTGCTGGCTGACAGCAGGCGGTTTTCTGTGTTATACGAGCTCCCCCAGCAGCCGGCTGCCGCTGATGCCGGTGATGCAGACATCCCGGATGCTGCCACGAAAATCTGCCCCGTCCGTATCCGGAACGAGAACCGTGGCGTAATTGGGAGCGTGTCCCTGATGAAATCCCTGCCGGCGCTCTCGCTCAAACAGGACACTGAGCGTACTGCCGATGCACGCACGGAGAAACTGCGCCTGCATTGCCCTCCCAGAGGCGCTCAGAGCGTCTGCACGGGCTTTCTTGACGGACTCCGGTATCTGGTGGGGGGCGGTCGCAGCAGGCGTTCCTGGGCGCTGTGAGTAGCGGAAAACGTGCATCTGTGCAAACTGCATTTCCTCTGCAAACCGGCAGGTGGCGGCAAAGTCCTCCTCGGTCTCGCCGGGAAAGCCTGCCATGATGTCTGTCGTGATCGCAGCCCCCGGAAAACGCTCCCGGAGCGAATGCAGGAGCGCTGCGAATTCCGCACAGGTGTAATGCCGGTGCATGGCGGCAAGCGTCCGGTCACAGCCGCTCTGGACGGAAATGTGAAAGTGCGGACACAGCGCCGGAATGGCGGCAAGCTTGTCCAGAACGTGGTCTGTCAGACCGTCTGGTTCGAGGGAGCCGAGCCGGATGCGTGGAAATCCGGCAGCCGCACAGACTGCTGCTGCATCCGCAAGGTCTGTCCCTCCGCCGTCCTCCCAGCAGGCGAGATTGATGCCGCACAGGACGATCTCCCGGAATCCGGTGTCGTACAGACGCAGAGCTTCCTGCCGGATGCTCTGCGTGCTGCGTGAACGGCAGCGCCCTCTGGCGTAGGGGATGATGCAGTACGTGCAGAACCGGTCGCAGCCGTCCTGTATCTTGAGGAAAGCCCTTGTATGCGACGGATCCGTTCCCTGCGGCAGCTCCTCAAAGGCGTCACCCTTCTGGTAGTCCTCGACAGCGAGAATGCGTTCGGGATGCGCTGCGTAGTCTGCAAGCAGCGCCGGGAGCAGCGAACGGTGCCGGGTGCCGAGCAGAATGCCGGCTTCCGGGAGCTTGGCGGCTTCCGCCGGGAATGCCTGTACATAGCAGCCCGTGAGGACGATGAGCGCATCCGGTGCATCGGCACGCAGCCTGCGCAGAGCGGTGCGCATCCGGGAATCGCCTGATGCCGTGACCGTGCAGGAATTGACCACGATCACCTCCGCCTGCGCCGGTGTATCAATGATCTCATGCCCGTTCTGGCGCAGAAGTGCCGCCATGCTGTCGCTTTCAACAGCATTGACCTTGCAGCCGGATGTGTGGAAATAAATACGCATCGGGTGACCCTCCAAATCGAAATTGTGACGGCGGTGTGATAATCTTGTGTCGGATAATGCCATAACATCGGGATTTCTGACGTGATGAAGTATCAGCTTGTATAAAAATCCGAAATCCTCGCTCTCCCTATTATACCAAAACGCCGAAAATTTTGCAACCCCCTTGACATTGGGGGCGGTTCGTGGTATGCTATAGTTGCGGCAGGAAGAAGCCGTACACAAGGAAAAAGGGACACTCTGAAAACAGGGTTTTCAGAGCGGCCCAAACAGTAAGAACGCTGGGAGGTAATTGTTTATGACAACGACAACAGTACGCCTGAATCAGATCGACGATGTAAAGAATTTTGTGAACACCATCATGCGTTTTGATTTCGACATTGACCTCGTATCTGGCAGATATGCAGTCGATGCAAAGTCCATCATGGGCATCTTCAGCCTGGATCTGTCCAACCCGATCGAGCTTCGTGCCCACACTGAGGACGCTGAGAAGCTGTTTGCTGCGATCGATAGCTACATCGTAAAGTGAGACTGAGAAAAGAGAATTGATGTTTTGCAAAATGAACCGGATCTTCCGCTGTGGAGGATCCGGTTATTTATTATCTCAGGAAAATGCCGCATGGCACATCGCCTGCCACGCAGAACGAAAGGTGAGCACCGGTACATCCTGCGCCGCACAGAGCGCTGCATCCGCAAGGAGGGTGTCGCCCTCGTAGAAATACACACGCCCGACCTGCTCCCCGGCACGGACAGGTGCCTGCCGGAATTCCGGGAGGACTGTGACGGATTCGATCTGCGCACCGCCCGGAACGGCAAGCACCGGGAGCTTTGACAGCCGCAGGAGCACCGCCTGCTCCGTGCCGCCCCGGATGCGCAGAGGGAGGAGGAATTCCTCTGTGTACCCCGGAGCGGTGATATGATAGCCGGAAAAGCCGGTTTTGAGCAGCCCTTTCGCAAGGGCGAAACGCTCATCCTCGTCCTCGCAGCCAAGCACAACGGCAACGCAGATCATGCCGTCACGTTCGGCGGCGGCAATGAGGGAATAGCCGCTGTCATGGGACGCTTTCAGTCCGAGACAGCCCTCATAGGTGCGTGTGAGGGTGTTCTCGTTGACAAGCTCGGTCTGCCCGTCCCGGACGAACGTCCGCCAGGTGGCAAGATACGGCAGCAGCACCTTGCAGCGCAGCACCGCACAGGCAAGCCTGCCGAGATCGCCTGCTGTTGTGCAGGCGTTTGCATCCGGAAAGCCCTGCGGCGATGTGAAGTGCGTGCTGCGCATCATGAGATCAAATGCCGCCGCATTCATGTCCATCACGAACCGTTCCGTGCTCCCGGAGACCGCCTGCGCCAGTACCTCAGCAGCATCGTTCGCATTGCCGACGAGCAGGGCGGAGAGCAGGTCACGCACGGTGATGCGGTCGCCCGGTTCGAGCCAGATCACAGCCCCTTTCATTCCCCGGACACCCTCCCCGGCGGTCAGCTCGGTGTCCTCGGAGAGCGCACCGCTTTCGATGGCTTTGGCGGCAAGATACGCCGTCATCAGCTTGGAAAATGCGCCGGGATCCAAAGGCATCTGCGCATTCTCCTCCGACAGGACACACCCCGTATTGGCTTCGAGCAAAAGCTGCGCCGTGCTCCCCTCGGCGTGCGCCGGGATACCGGGAAGGAGCAGGAGCATCAGCCCTGCCAGAAAGAGTGGGAACCATCTGTTCATTCCGTCACCTCCGTATCACTTTTATTTGAGTCTATGCACCCGGCAGAGTGGATAGAACGGAAGTGGAATTTTGATGTGAAAACCTATGAAAATGGGTAATGAAATTTAGCTGTATTTCACAATTTTGTGGAGAGATGGCACAATATACTTGCAAAATTCCGGAATTTATAGTATGATAGATATGTAAACTGATACTATTTTGGAGGCGCACATATTATGGCAGTTACACTGAATACCAAATACCTCGGCAGCTTCATCACCGAGGAAGACATGAAGGGCATCAAGCCGCAGGTCGAGACCGCTGCAAAGATGCTCCACGACCGCAATGGTCTTGGCAATGACTTCCTGGGCTGGCTGAATCTCCCGACTGATTATGATAAGGAGGAATTTGCACGCATCAAGGCTGCGGCAAAGAAGATCCAGAGCAATTCGGATGTCCTGATCGTGATCGGCATCGGCGGCTCGTATCTCGGCGCCCGTGCTGCGATCGAGTTCCTCAAGAGCCCCTTCTACAACAACATGAAGAAGGACACCCCGGATATCTACTACGTCGGCAATAACATCAACCCGACTTACCTCAATGAGGTCATCTCCATCTGCGAGGGCAGAGATATTTCTGTGAATGTGATCTCCAAGTCCGGTACCACCACTGAGCCTGCACTCGCATTCCGTGTGTTCAAGAAGCTCGTGGAGGACAAGTACGGCAAGGAAGAAGCAAAGAACCACATCTTTGCAACCACCGACAAGGCAAAGGGCACCCTCAAGGAGCTGTCCGATACCGAGGGGTATGAGACCTTCGTTGTGCCGGATGACGTTGGCGGCAGATTCTCCGTACTGACCGCAGTTGGTCTCCTGCCGATCGCTGTTGCAGGCTGCGACATCGACAAGCTCATGGAGGGCGCTGCAAAGGCACAGGCAGATTTCACTGCTGATTTTGACAACAACGACTGCTATAAGTACGCTGCCATCCGCAATATCTTCTACCGCAAGGGCAAGTCTGCCGAGATGCTGGTCGCTTATGACCCGGCATTCGCTATGATGAATGAGTGGTACAAGCAGCTCTTCGGTGAGTCCGAGGGCAAGGACAACAAGGGCCTGCTCCCGACTTCCGTGATCTTCTCCACTGACCTGCACTCCATGGGTCAGTACATCCAGCAGGGCAGCCGCCTGATGTTCGAGACACTCGTTGACATCAAGACCCCCAAGCAGGACTTCTTCCTCGAAAAGGACGAGGCAAACCTCGACGGTCTGAACTTCCTGTGCGACCAGAATATGTCTGTTGTCAACCGCAAGGCGCAGGAGGGCACCATCCTTGCTCACACCGAGGGCGGCGTTCCGCAGGTCATCATCGAGCTGCCGGACTGCACGGAGTTCAACCTTGGCTACCTGATCTACTTCTTCGAGAAGGCTTGCGCTGTTTCCGGCTATGTTCTGGGCGTGAATCCGTTCAACCAGCCTGGCGTTGAGAGCTACAAGAAGAATATGTTCGCACTTCTCGGCAAGCCCGGCTATGAGGGCGCTAAGGCAGAGCTGGAGGCTAAGCTCGGTCTGTAATTCTTTGATGTTCACCGCCATCTCTGTTACAGCGGCGGCGTGAATCATAAATAACGTACCATAAAGTCCCACGGGACTTTTGAAAGGAGAAATTACCATGATCAAACTCATTACCGGAAGAAAGGGCTCTGGCAAGACCAAGACCCTCATCGACCAGATCAATACCGCTGTTGCAGAGACCAACGGCTGTCTCGTTTGCGTAGAGAAGGGTGAGACCCTGCGCCGTTCCATCAGCTACAAGGTTCGCTGGGTAGGCGTTGAGCAGTTCGACATCGCAGGCTACGATGCATTCTACGGCTTCGTTGCAGGTATGCTCGCTGGCAACTACGACATCAAGGAGATCTTCATCGATGGCATTCTGAAGATCGGCGGTGCTGATTTCGATGAGCTCGGCGCAATGCTCGCCAAGCTTGAGAAGCTGACCGGCAAGGACACCACTGTGACCTTTACCGTATCTGCCGACAATTCTGAGCTCCCGGCTTCTGTCACCAAGTATCTGTAAGATACTGCCGGAAATGTCCGGCGAAACTGCATGATGTTCCGAAAGCTGGGGCGCTCTGCCTTCAGCTTTCGGCTATTTTTACGAAAATGTGAGAAAAGGGCTTGACAAATGGCTGAAGATTCAGTATAATAGAATTTGTGATGCTCTGCAAGGAGGGTGTATTCATGCTGCTCAATATCAAGAGCGTCCTGAATGTTCCGGGGACGAAGCTGGATCTGGATTTTACAGTGTCACAGGAACGTCTGGATGAGGTGAAACACGTTGTGTTCGCTTCGCCTGTTACGGTGAAGGGGACGATCGAGAACCACGCTGGTGTTGTCATCATGGATATGCAGATCACTTTTTCACTGCTTGTGACGTGCGACCGTTGCCTGAAGGAAACGGTGCAGGATTTCTCCTACCACGAGGAGCATACTGTCGTCAGACGTGTGGAATCCGAGGAGGAAGAGGAGAATTATGTCATCGCTCAGGCAGAAAGCATTGATGCAGAGGAGATTGCACTGACCGATCTGTTGCTGGAGCTGCCGAGCAAAATGCTGTGCAGGGAGGACTGCAAGGGTCTTTGCCCTGTGTGCGGCTGCGACAGAAATGAGGTTGACTGCGGTCACGAAGCTTGAGATCATCTCTGGCGCTAAGTCAGAGTTGTCCTGAAAATCATCTGGGAAGAAGGAGGTGCCAAAAATGGCAGTACCGAAGAGAAAAACATCCAAGGCAAGAAAGAACAAGAGACGCAGCGCTGTTTGGAAGCTG
>CACXGK010000253.1 GCA_902767115.1 uncultured Ruminococcus sp. | reverse complement strand
TATAAACGAAGCGCTTAGCGGCACACAGTGCCGCCCCGCCGTCAAAGACGGCGGATTGCAAATCGTTATTACGATTTGCAATAGCGCATAGTATAGTATAGCACACAGGAAATCAAAATGCAAGTGGTATCCGGTTTTTGACGCCGGATACCGACTTAGGGCTATGCATACGAAATGCGGGAGTTTGTCTTGGCACAAGCTCCCGCATCGTTATCTGGTATGATTCCCGGTGCAGCAGACAGCGGATCAGACGATCTTCCGGTAGGAGACCTTGTCTGACGGCAGTCCGTCAAAGCCGATATCCTGTCCTTTCAGGTATTTGTCAAAAAATGTCTGATGGCAGTATGCCAGATGGCGGAACATCTCCTGCGAATCGAGCTTTCCCGAAAGCATCCTGAACGGAATATAGAATTTGGCATCGGTAAAGCCCATATGCTTCATATCACTGAAGATGACCTGGTAGGTATCAGCGGTCGTTTGCAGGAACGGACGTGTTTCCACGTTGATATTGTCTGTGCAGCTGATCTGGCAGAACGGCTTGGTCATGGGCTTGTCGGGATAGGCACCGAACAGTCCGCCGTCGATATTGATGCCGCAGCAAAATTCCGCATGATACCGGCATAGATAATAGGCAAGACACCCTCCCAGCGAATGTCCGGATGCACCGACGCCGCGGCTGAGATCGAGATGTGCTGCATAGCGTTCTTTGACAGCCTCAAGTGCCTTGAGCATATCCTGTTCCCATTCCGGAACTCTGTTCCCGATGTAGGATGTATAGGTATTCTGGAACACTTCAAATCTGTCCAGTGCTTCCTGAAAGGACAGCTTCTTTTTGAGCAGCTTGTTCTGCGCAAGGATCGTGGAAATCAGACTGCGGTCATACATGATCTGATTGATGTGTTTGTCAAAATAATCTGCACTGCCATCCTCGTAGTCGTTTTCAACCGCCTCATAGGCGTGTCCCACGGAAGCGATGATATAGCCCCGGCTTGCGAGTGCGCACAGCAGATAGGTGTTGGACTCGACATAGGAATTATAGCCCATGCTGAACAGGATCAGCGGAAACGTCTGTCCTTCTGCGACCGGTACATTCTCATAATAATCCGCCAGATTATCCTCACGTCTGACTTTCCGGATGTGATAGGCCTTCATGATGGCAGCCTTTTTCAAGTCCGAAAAGATCACTGCACGTTCTTTTCCGGAAACGGCAGCTTTCCCGGCAGGGTAGTACATCCGGACGGTGATCCTCCGGTCAGCGGATGCATCGCCGAGCAATTCCTTTCTGCCCGTGTCAACGATCGAAAAGCAGGCAGTTCCTACTGCAAACGCCCCATCGGCATACCCTTCGGGAAAGGTAGGTTTTCGCATGGTCATTTCCTCCAATTTATTTTGTGTCAGTATTACATTTATTTAATATGCTGTACCAGATTGATTGCAAAACCAGAAGGTGCGATCATGATTGCTGAACGGGAAGACGGTGTGATGGCTGTCTTGTCAGCATAAATATTCCGGAACCCATGAGCCGTCAGCAGCTGATATGCCTCGTCAAAGTTGTCCACGTTGATGCGGATGCCGATCATTGCCTCTGCCGGCAAGATATCACTCGATTCGCTCGATGGCTGGGAAATATCCAGCTTGAATCCATTCTGATCCCGCAGCTGGATACCGGTCACATCCATCTCTCCGATCTGCGTCTTTGTGTGTTGGCGCTCAAACCCCAGTTCCTCGAACAAACGTTGGATCGGTTCAGCGTTTTTGGTGATAATTTGTGGGTTAAAAGTAGTGATTTTCATCATGTACCTCCTTGTAGTTCCGCTGGATCAGGGTTCTGCATGCTTCATGCAGTGCTGTTCCAGGCGATCGGCTTGTTTTTTACATTATAGCACTTCCTGCTGTATAAGTCAATACCATGCACAAAAAAGCAACTTGCCAGATTGTCCAAATCTGACCGTCTGGATTTGTGCGAAATGCAGAGATTTCATTGGTTTTGCATGATTCATATTTTCGCCTTGAAATATGCGTTTTCCTGCTGTGCTATAACTCACCAACGCACAAAGCGGCGAAATGAATGCCGACACCGACTATCTCTACATCAACCACCGGCAGGGCACCGTGCCGACCGGCATCCGCCTTGTCATCGCAGCACCCCTCACCATCGGCGGTCTGATTTTGCTTTATCTCGCCTACTACTTGCTTTTCCATCTTGACAAACAGAGAAATATCCTGTATAATGAAGAAAACGATTACGTTACGTTCACAGGAGGTCGCTATGAGTAAGAAACATTCACTGACAGCCGTTAACGTTCTGGCAGGCGGAGCTGTTGTGACAGCCGTGACCTGCGTTATCGCACCGATCATGCTGAAAATCGGGCTCAAGACATTGCGCCGCTATGCATCGCAGTTCGTACTTGACCCTGAGACCGGACAGATCCGCCGCAAGGACGAGGGCGTGGTCGTGCTGAACGAGGAAGACTACACCATCGAAAAGAAAGAAGAGTTATAATTATCATATGAGCATAGATTAAAAAGCACAAAAACTTGTGGGTGCAGGGCGGTCACCGCCCTGCCGAGGGAGGTTTAGGAGGGGCGAGTAGCCCCTCCTGGGTCGGCGATAGCCGACAAAAACTGCCCAAATCTACAAGAGTGCTCATTTATAACAAGAGGAGGTTCACGCCATGGACTATCGCCCGGATGAGATCGTCAAGCAGACGATGGACGCCATCAATCAGAAGATCCGCAACATGACAACGCTCAATATCATCGTTGTCGGCAAGTCCGGCGTTGGCAAGAGCACGCTCATCAATTCTGTATTCCGTGAGAATTTAGCCGAAACCGGCATTGGCAGACCTGTGACCCAGTCCATCCGCCGCATTTCCAAAGCCGGCTTTCCGCTGGCGATCTACGACACCCCTGGCTTCGAGCTTGGCAAGAACCAGCAGGAGAGCGTCAAGCAGGAGGTCATGAAGCTCATCAAGGAGGGACTTGCCGGCAAGGACGTCAACAAGGCGATCCATTGCATCTGGTACTGCATCAACGTCGGCTCGAACCGCACGTTTGACAGCTCCGAGCTTGCATGGCTGCGCAGCTTCACAGAGGAGAACCGTGCGACGAGAGTTCCGGTATTCATCGTGCTGACCCAGGGCTGCCCCAAGCGCAAGGCGGAGGAAATGTGCCGCCTGGTCGAGGCGGAAAACCTCGACGTCAGCAAGGTCATTCCGGTGCTGGCACAGGACATGGATTTCGACGATGAGTACGTGGCAAGAGCCTATGGTCTGGATACGCTGATCGCTGTGATGGGGGAGGAGCTTCCGGATGAATTGCAGGACACGCTCCAGAATGTCCAGAAGGTCTCGCTGAAATCCAAAAAAAAACGGGCGCAGACCGCCGTGGCAGCGGCAGTCACAGCGGCATTTGGGGAAGGCTTCGCTCCGGTGCCGTTCGCAGACGCCGCCATGCTGATCCCGACCCAGATCACGATGATCGCAACGATCACGGCGATATTCGGTCTTGACGTGGACAAGAGCATTTTGATGGGCTTTGTCTCGTCCGCACTGGGGACAAGCGGTGCAACGGTCGTGGGACGCAGCATCGCCACCAATCTTCTGAAATTGGTTCCCGGCGCCGGCACTGTGACCGGCGGCGTGATCTCCGGCGCAACCGCCGGACTTGTCACGACGGCTTTGGGTGAAGCGTACATCAAGCTCATGGAGCAGATGTTCCTTGGCACGCTGCGTGCGGAGGACTTGCAGGGTGAAGCCGGAAAGCGGCGTTTCTTAGCCCTTTTCCAGAAGCAGGCGGACAAGAAGGAGCTCCCCGATCATTTCCAGGAAATCGAGTGATCATGTCATTCCGGGAGAGAGGCATCCCCTCTCTCCCGTATTTTCTCCAAAATTTCTAAAAAAACACTTGACAAGCGCTTGATTATCTGGTATAATATTATTTGTTGTGAGACATTAGCTCAGCCGGTAGAGCATACGCCTTTTAAGCGTAGGGTCATGGGTTCAAATCCCATATGTCTCATCCGTATGCGGAGCATTTTGCTCCGCATTTTTTGTACACAAATGATTCTGAGAGGAGGCGCCTCATGAGCGAACCCGTCACCATTCGTCCCATTGCGCATATCCGCACGGATTTCACCGATAAATTCGGCATTCCCCGGCAGTCCGGCAGGGTGGACGAGCTGACCGGAACAATCGTGTTCGAGCCGGAATTCCGCAATCCGGATGCACTCCGGGGCATTACAGACTATTCGCATCTCTGGCTGATCTTTGATTTTTCGGCAGCACATCGGGAGAAATGGTCGCCCACCGTCCGACCGCCCCGGCTCGGCGGCAATACCCGGATGGGCGTCTTTGCGACACGCTCGCCCTTTCGCCCGAACCCCATCGGGCTGTCCTGCGTGCGGCTCGTATCCGCTGAGGCAACGTCCGAGCAGGGGACAGTCCTGCACGTCGCCGGGGTCGATCTCCTCGACGGCACGCCTATTTTCGATATCAAGCCCTACATCCCCTATGCCGACTGCCGCCCCGGTGCGACAGGGAGCTTTGCGGATGCACATAAGGACGATGCACTGGAGGTGGACTTCCCGGCACAGCTCCTTGCAAAAATCCCAAGCCTCAAGCAAAATGCCGCCATTGCCTGCCTTGCCGAGGATCCTCGTCCCTCCTACCAGGACGACCCCGAACGGGTATACAGCATGGCGTTCGCCGGGTGTGATATCCATTTTCAGGTGGCAAACGGCAGGGTGACAGTCACCGGTGTAGACACGTTGAAACCGTGATGGCACTTACAGGCAGTAATATTTTTGCAAAATTCTCCATTTTATCCAAATTAGGTATTGAAATGCAGTCCGTTTTGTGTTATAATAAAGAGGTGCATGAAAACAGGTACACGTCTGACCACCTTGGAGGGATCGTATGAGAATTCTGGGGATCGACCCCGGATATGCCATTGTCGGCTTTGGGGTGATCGACTATGCCGGTTCTAATTTCCGGGCGATCGAGTACGGCTCGATCTACACAGAGGCGCACACGCCGTTTACCGACCGTCTGATGCTGATCGACACCGATATGCAGGAGATCCTGCGGCGCTACAAGCCCGACTGCATGGCGATCGAGAAGCTGTATTTCACCAATAACCGCACGACCGGTATCGACGTGGCGCAGGCACGGGGCATCCTTGTCCTCGACGCTGCCAAGGCAGGACTTCCGGTCTATGAGTACACCCCTTTGCAGGTCAAGCAGGCAGTTGTCGGCTACGGCAAGGCAGAAAAGCACCAGGTCATGGACATGACACGGCGCATCCTGAAGCTGGCACAGATCCCGAAGCCGGACGATGCCGCCGATGCCCTCGCCATTGCTATCTGCCATGCGCATTGCAGCAGGGGACTGCCCGGACTGCAAAAGCAGTACCGGTAACTCCCGAAATCCCACACGCAAAGGAACCTAAGCTATGATCTATTCCGTTTCCGGCAAGCTCATCCATAAGGAAGGGAACCTTGCCGTTATCGAATGCGGCGGCGTCGGCTATGCCTGCCGCACGACCCAGACCACCCTTTCCAAGCTCGGAAAGCTCGGTGAACAGGCGTTTTTGTTTACACATTTGGCAGTCCGTGAGGACGCCATGGAGCTGTTCGGCTTTGCGGACAGGGATGAGCTGGCTTGCTTTGAACTGCTTATCACGGTCTCCGGCGTCGGACCTAAGGCGGCACTTGCCATTCTATCCGACCTCACGCCGAACCGTTTCGCTCTGCTGGTCGCATCCGGCGACAGCTCGGCGCTCACCAAGGTCAAGGGCATCGGCAAAAAATCCGCCGAGCGCATCGTCGTTGACCTCAAGGACAAGCTTGCCAAATCCAACCCGGCGATCAAGGAAATGCCTGCAAGCGCCGGCGCTGTTGGCACAGACGAGCTGTCCGAAGCCCTTGCAGCCCTGTTGGTGCTTGGCTACCGACAGGAGGAGGTGCTCCCGATCCTTGCCGGACTTCCGGAGGATGCAGGCGCCGAGGAGCTCATCCGCCTGACGCTCCGGGAAATGGGCAAACGAAAATAAGAACAGAGTCACTTTTGTCTGCGGACATTTATATAGGTAGGAGGAAACCATCATGAATCTTGACGAATTATTGAAAGCTGCCATTAGCGACCCGTCACAGCGCAGCATTTTCCTGCAAACGCTCATCCGGAGTGACGTGTACGTGATCTGCAAGAACCCGGTCAAGACCGGCGAACGAGGCGAGGGCGTGCAGATGGATCTCATCACGATCCAGAACCCTGACGGCGACCTGTTCATTCCGTTCTTCACAAGCCACCGGGCGCTCCAGCAGTTTGCCAAGCGCTATGTGGAGTGCTACAAGCTCAACTGCCTGCGACTGTTTGACCTCATCCAGAACGTTTCAGCAGTCCTCAACCCCAATTCCTACGGCAAGGAATTCTCCTCCAGTGAGATCAAGAGCATTTTGATGATTGCCAGAAATCTCCATATCAAGGCGATTTCCTACAACGAAGCCGAGACCATCAGCTATCGTCTGCCGCAGAGAAGCCTGTCGCATATCACCCGTGCGGCATCGAAATTCTTCCAGGAGCAGCCGAACGTTGACCGTGCCTTCATTCTGGAGATGACCCGTGGCAGCGAAAAGCCGCAGGTTCTGATCGTTGTGGACATGATGGGCAACACAAGAAAGCTGTTTGTCCCCCTTGCCCGTGCGCTCAAGGGCGCCTGCAAGTCGCAGGATCACCTGTGCTTTCTCTCGTTTGAACAGGAGATTGCCAAGAAGGCAGTGGACGGCGTCAGCCCGTTCTATGTGAGAAAGAAGCGTTTCTTTGAGAGATAAGGAGGTATTGCCATGACACGTCAGAAACTGACAGGCGTTTTCGCCATTGCAGTGACGTTTGTACTCGGACTTGCTGTCGGACAGGGCGGCGGAGTGACAGCGATCGCAGACCTGTTCGGTGACGTCAACCGTGACGGGAATGTGAATGCCGGCGATGCCGCAACGATCTTGCAGTATGCAGCCTTCACCGGTGCCGGCGGCACGGACACGCTCGAAGGCTGGCAGGGCATCACACCACAGCAGCAGGGTGCTCCCTCTCCCTATGCGGAGGGCTGGATCGAGCAGCGTGAGGTCTACGTTGATTACGACGGCGACGGTACGATGGAGCTTGCGGACGGGTATGATTATTACCTGCATCTGTCCGGCGACTATGACTCGTGCTACATTGGCGCCTATGTTCTCACACCGGAAGACAATGAGGGAAAGGAATTTAATTTGTATCGTTGCGGCTCGGAAGAGAGAGATGGAGAAATCTACCTCACATCCGGTTCCTCCATTCCGGGGCTCATGTGTTTCGTAAGGCCCGTGATGAAGGACGGCACAGAGGGACAGGCAATCTGCGTGACGTGGGAAAGAGAATATTACCAATAAACAGAGAGTGAGTTAGAACCATGATCGAAACCGGCGATTTTGAGATCGACAACCGACTTGTGACCGCACAGGAAACGGAGGAGGACGCTGCCCTGGAGGGCGGCTTGCGTCCGACGACCCTGGCGGAATACATCGGACAGGACAAGGTCAAAGAGAACCTTGCCATCTATATTGAAGCTGCAAAGCGCCGGGAGGGAGCTCTTGACCATGTGCTCCTCTACGGCCCTCCGGGACTTGGCAAAACGACGCTTTCGGCAATCATCGCCCGTGAAATGGGCGTAAATCTGCGCATCACCACGGGGCCTGCCATTGAGCGTCCGGGCGACCTTGCGGCGATCCTGACGAATCTGTCTCCGGGCGATGTGCTGTTCATTGACGAGATTCACCGGCTGTCCCGTGCAGTCGAGGAGATCCTGTACCCGGCGCTGGAGGATCACGCCATCGACATCATTGTGGGCAAGGGACCCTCGGCACGTTCGCTGCGTGTGGACCTGCCGGAATTCACACTCGTAGGCGCTACGACCAGAGTCGGACAGCTCTCGGCACCGCTGCGTGACCGTTTTGGTATCGTGCAGCGTCTGGAGCTCTACGCTCCGGAGCAGCTTGCGGACATCATCCGCAGAAGTGCCCAAATTCTGGACATCCCCTGCACGTTCGACGGTGCGATGGAGCTTGCCAAGCGCTCCCGTGGAACACCCCGTATCGCCAACCGTTTCCTGAAGCGTGTGCGTGACTTTGCGGACGTCCTCGGCAACGGCGAGATCACGGAGGCCATTGCCCGGACAGCGCTCGACCGCCTCGAAGTCGATCAGCTCGGACTTGACAGCAATGACCGCCGGATGCTCAACATGATTATCAAAGGCTACGGCGGCGGCCCGGTCGGACTGGACACGCTTGCCGCCGCATTGGGCGAGGAAGCGGTCACTTTGGAGGATGTCTGCGAGCCGTTCCTGATGCAGCTCGGCTTCCTCTCCCGTACCCCCCGTGGACGCTGTGCTACGGCGCTTGCCTACCGGCACATGGGGTACCCCGTCCCGGCAAACCTGCCGGAAAGCACGGATCCTGCGCAGATGAGCCTGCTTGACGATCCGGCATAAACTTTACGTAAAAGAGGTGTAACAGACATGGGCAGACTTTTCGGAACAGACGGCGTGCGTGGCATTGCGGTCAAGGAACTGACGACAGATCTGTGCCTGCAAATCGGCAAGGCACTGAGCTTCGTCCTCGGACAGGCAAGCAACTTCCATCCGACCATCCTGATCGGCAAGGATACCCGTCTGTCCTCGGATGTACTCGAGGCCGCCCTGTGCGCCGGCATTTGTGCGGCTGGCGGCGATGCGGTATGCCTTGGGGTCGTGCCGACACCGGCGGTGGCGTGCCTTGTGCAGAAACGCCGTGCGCAGGCAGGCGTCATGATCTCGGCATCCCACAATTCTGCCGAATTCAACGGCATCAAGATCTTCGGCGCCGACGGCTACAAGATCTCCGACGAGACCGAAGCCCTGATCGAAGCCTTTATCCTCGACCGTCCCAAGAAGATCGTGATCGCCGAGGGGCGTGACGTCGGGCGTATCTACCACGACGAAAACGCCGTTTATGACTACGTGACCCACCTCGAAAGCCTGATCTCCGTGCGCTTTGACGGTCTGCGCATTGCCATCGACTGCGCCAACGGCTGCACCTGCACCACGGCGTATGAGCTGTTCAACCGGCTCGGTGCGGAAGTTCACCGCATCCACGCTGAACCCGACGGCATCAACATCAATCACGACTGCGGCTCGACCCACATCGGGCATCTGATGGATTTTGTGGCGAAGAACAACTTCGACGCCGGACTCGCCTTTGACGGCGACGGTGATCGATGTCTTGCCGTGGACGAGACCGGCGAGCTCGTGGACGGCGACAAGCTCATGGCAATCATCGCCAAGGTCTGGAAGGAGCAGGGGCGCCTGAACAAGGACAGCGTGGTCGTGACAGTCATGTCCAACCTCGGCTTCACGTCCTTTGCCAAAGCCAACGGCATCCGCCGTGTCACCTCGAACATCGGCGACCGTTACGTGCTCGACAAGATGCTCGACGGCGGTTACAACCTCGGCGGCGAGCAGAATGGACATATCTTCTTCCTCGACGACGCCACCACAGGTGACGGACAGCTTTCCGCCCTGCGGATCCTGGAGATCATGATGCGCACGAACAAAAAGCTCAGCCAGCTCGCCACGATCATGAAGCGTTTCCCGCAGGTCATGATCAACGTCCGCATCCCGGAATATCAACGTGAAAACTGGAAAAACGACGAGGTCATCACGGGGCTCATCGACCAGCGGGAGCAGGAGCTCGGCGACGAGGGACGCATCCTCGTCCGGGAATCCGGCAACGAGCCGATCATTCGTGTCATGATCGAGGGTCATGAGTTCAACCGCATCAACAAGCTTGCCCTGGAGATCTCGGAGCTCATCCGCCAGCGGCTTTGCTAACAGAGAAATACCATGCCCGGTTCCGGGCATATATAAAGGAGTAGGAAATCGTGAGAGCAGCGAAAAACTGGGAAGCCTACCGTGTGATCGACACATCGGACGGCGAAAAGCTTGAGATCTGGAACGGCGTGAGCCTCATCCGTCCCGATCCGCAGGTACTCTGGAAGACCAAGAAAACCGACAAGCTCTGGACGTGTGCCGATGCACATTACCACCGCAGCTCGTCCGGCGGCGGCAAGTGGGAATACCACGCAAAATTGCCGGAAAGCTGGGAGCTTCCGTACCGTGACCTGACCTTCCGCATCCGTCCGACCGGCTTCAAGCATACCGGACTCTTTCCGGAGCAGGCGGTCAACTGGGATTTCATGGATGGTCTGATCCGGGGCGCCGGTCGTAAGATCTCCGTGCTCAATCTGTTTGCCTACACAGGCGGTGCGACCCTTGCCTGTGCCAATGCCGGTGCTGAGGTCTGCCATGTGGACGCCTCGAAAGGCATGGTGCAGTGGGCAAGAGAAAATGCCGCATTATCGGGACTTTCCGACAAACCCATCCGCTGGATCGTAGACGACTGTGAGAAATTCACCCAGCGTGAGATCCGCCGTGAGCGCCGCTACGATGCGGTCATCATGGATCCGCCAAGCTACGGCAGAGGCCCCGGCGGCGAGGTCTGGAAGCTCGAAAACTGCATTTACGATTTAGTAAAGACCTGCGCCGATGTCCTTTCGGACAAGCCGCTGTTCTTCCTCATCAATTCCTATACAACGGGGCTTTCGCCGTCTGTGATGGGCTATATCCTCGACAGCCTTCTCACCGAACGCTTCGGCGGTCACGTCTACTGTGACGAGATCGGGCTGCCGGTCGAGCGCCGGGGAATGTGCCTGCCCTGCGGTTCGACCGCTGTCTGGTGCGCTGATAACGCACGGGAGGCGTTCTATGGCTGATATGATCGAGGCAAAGCACCTCATTTTCCGCTATCCGGCAGACGAACCGGAGGACGGGAAGGAAGCCCCTGTCAACGAGCCCATCCTGAAGGATGTCTCCCTTTCCATCGAAAAGGGCAGCTTTACGGCGATATTAGGGCATAACGGCTCCGGCAAGTCCACATTTGCCAAGCACATCAACGCCATTCTCCTCCCGGAGGAGGGCACGATGCTTGTGGACGGGCTGGATACCAAGGATGAGCAAAATCTGTTTGACATCCGTCAGAAAGCCGGTATGGTCTTTCAGAATCCCGACAACCAGATCGTTGCCACGATCGTGGAGGAGGATGTCGCTTTTGCACCGGAAAACCTCGGCGTGGAGCCGCAGGAGATCCGCCGCCGTGTGGACGAAGCCCTCAAAACGGTCGGGATGTACGAATACCGAAAGCACGCCCCCTCGCAGCTTTCCGGCGGACAGAAGCAGAGAGTTGCCATTGCCGGCGTGATCGCCATGCAGCCGGACTGCATCGTACTCGATGAACCGACCGCCATGCTCGATCCCCAGGGACGGCAGGAGGTGCTGGAGACCATCCACCGCCTGAATCACGAGCAGGGTATCACGATCGTCCTCATCACACATTATATGGAGGAAGCCGCCGAAGCCGACCGTGTGGTCGTGATCGACAGCGGCAGGGTCGTTCTGGATGACACCCCTGCAAAGGTGTTTTCCCAGGTAGACAGGATGAAGTCCCTGGGTCTGGATGTGCCGCAGGTGACAGAACTGATGTGGGAGCTTCGTCAGGCAGGCTATGCCGTCCCGGACGGGATCATCACGGAAGGGGAGTGCCTGACCGCACTCGAACAGCTTTTATTAAGGAGCGAATAGAATTTGGCTTTACTACAAACCGAGGGTCTGACCTATACCTATAGCGCAGGCACCCCATTTGAGAAAACCGCCGTTGACCATGTGACGCTGACCATCGAGGAAAATACCATGTGCGGCGTGATCGGACATACCGGCTCCGGAAAATCCACGCTGATGCAGCATTTCAATGGTCTGCTCAAGCCCACCGAAGGCAAAGTCCTCCTCGACGGGCAGAACATCTGGGCGGACAAAGCCCGGATGCGTGACGTGCGTTTCCAGGTCGGGCTGGTCTTCCAGTACCCGGAGTACCAGCTCTTTGAGGAAACCGTTTACAAGGACATCGCCTTCGGCCCCAGGAACATGGGACTTTCCGACGACGAGATCAAGCACCGGGTGCTCGCCTCTGCGGACGCTTTAGGGCTTTCGAGGGATATGCTGAAACGCTCGCCCTTTGCGCTGTCCGGCGGACAGAAACGCCGTGCCGCCATTGCCGGCGTCATCGCCATGCGCCCCCGTCTGCTGATTCTGGACGAGCCCTGTGCCGGACTCGACCCCAAGGGTCGTGCGCTGATGCTCCGGCAGATCCGGGATTACCAGCGCAATTCCAAGAGCACCGTGCTCCTCGTTTCGCACAGCATGGAGGACGTAGCGGAATTCACCGAAAAGCTCCTTGTCATGAGCAAATCAAAGCTCTTTTGTTTTGACGACACGCCCAAGGTGTTCCGCCGTGCCGAGGAACTCTCCGCACTGGGACTGCGTGTGCCGCAGATCGCATCCGTCATGGGTGAGCTGCGGAAACGTGGCATCGACCTGCCGCAGGATCTCTACACCGTAGAAGCCGCCAGGGATGCCCTTCTCGGACTCCTCCGGAAGGAGGCGGTCTGATGCTGAAGGATATCACCCTCGGACAGTATTTCCCCGGAAACTCCGTGATACACCGCATGGATCCACGTTTCAAGATCATCTGCACGGTGCTGTTTATCGTGATGCTGTTCGCCGGAAACAGCCTGTGGACGCTGGTGATCGGTGCGGTATTTGTGGTCATGGCGCAACTTTTGTCCCGCATCCCGCTTAAAATGAGCTGGAAATCCCTCAAACCCATTCTGCCCATCTTAGTGTTCACCGCCGTGCTCAATCTCCTGTTCATCGCAGATGACAATATCCTCTGGCAGTGGAAATTCATCAAGATCACGATGGGCGGTGTGCATACCAGCGTATTCATGATCGTGCGCATCGTGCTGCTCATCACAGGTTCGAGTCTGCTGACGTACACCACGTCCCCGATCCTGCTGACCGATGCGATCGAATCGCTCATGAATCCCTTGAAAAAAATCAAATTCCCCGTCCACGAGATGGCGATGATGATGTCAATCGCCCTGCGGTTCATCCCGACGCTGATCGAGGAAACGGACAAGATCATGTCCGCCCAGAAGGCAAGAGGTGCCTCACTCGACAGCGGCAAAATGATGGAACGCATCCGGGCGCTCATCCCGATCCTGATCCCGTTGTTCGTGTCCGCATTCCGGCGTGCTGAGGAGCTTGCCACAGCGATGGAATGCCGCTGCTACCGTGGCGGCGAAGGCCGAACACGTTTACGCCAGCTCCGTGCAGCGCCGAGGGATTATATTGCATTTGTGATCTGTATGCTCTTTACAGCGGCATCTGTAACAGTCAATATTCTGTTCAAATAGAGAAAAGAGGTAAGTGATCGAAACTATGGCTACACAGACATCCGCCCCCAAGTCGGGCAAAAAAGCCGCACAGAATCTGCGCCGTCCCACCGGCAAGGATTACGTGCAGCTGCTGCAAAAAATCCACATCTGGGAAGTTCTTGCCTTTCTGCTGTCCTTTCTGCTGATCGGATTCGGCTTTTACAAGGCAGAAATGCATCCGTTCGGTGACAGGCAATTCCTTGTGACCGACCTCTGGCACCAGTACTATCCGTTCTTCCAGCTTCTGCATGAGAAACTCACGGAAGGCGGCTCTATGCTGTACACCTGGCGCATCGGACTCGGCACGAATTTCCTGGCGCTCCTGTCCTACTATGCGGCAAGTCCGCTGAATCTCCTGGCATTCTTCATGCCCCAGGACGAGCTGCGCACGGGCATGATGGTCATTCTCATGCTCAAATTCGCCTGCGCAGGCGGCTTCATGTCCATGTGCCTGCGGTATGTCTTTGGCAAGAACGACATTTCGATCACCGCATTCGGCGTCATGTATGCGCTTTGCAGCTACATGGTCGGCTACTACTGGAACACCATCTGGATCGACACCGTAGCGCTCCTGCCGCTGATCATGCTGGGTCTGACCGCCCTCGTGCGTGAAGGCAAATGGCGTGTCTATGCGATCTCTCTGGCGATTGCCCTGATGTCGAGCTACTATATCGGCTACATGGTGTGCATTTATATCGTCATCACCTTCTTCCTGCTGTGCCTGTTCGTCGGCACCAAGGGCAAGGTCTTTTTCAAGCGTGTGGGACTCGTGACGGGCATTTCCGTGCTGTCCGGAGGACTGGTGTCCTTTGTCCTGCTCCCGGCGTTTTTTGCACTGCTTCTGACGCACAGCGCCGACAACACCTTCCCGACCGCCCTCAAATGGTACGAAGCGTGGAAGGATGTCATCGCCAACATGATGCCCTACACGGACGTCACCGCCAAGGAAGGACTCCCGAACCTCTACTGCGGCTTCCTGCCGCTCCTGCTGCTCGGTCCCTTTGTGGTTGCAAAGAAGATCCGCATCCGTGAGAAGGTCGCCGGCATCCTGCTGCTCGTGTTCCTGATCGTGAGCTGCAATATGAACTACCTCAACTTCATCTGGCACGGCTTCCATGTCCCGAATATGCTGCCGTACCGTTTCGCATTTCTGTTCTCGTTCACGCTGCTCATCATCGGCTACCGTGCGTACACCATCATGGTGGAGGAAAAGCTCTCCCTCATCCAGTGGGGCGCTATGATTCTCGTCGGAGCGATCTTCCTGTGGGTCGGCTACACCTCCGGCTTGCAGACGGACGACCACAAATTTGTCAAAGCATCGGCAATTATCGGCGGTGTTTACCTTGTGATCCTGTTCCTGCGGATGTTCACGCCGAAGCAGATCGTACACGTACTGCTCTCCGTTGCAGTCATTGCAGAAATGGGCATCCAGAGCGTCAACGGCGTCAAGACCGTCGGCAGCTCCGGCTACAGCATCTATCCTGCCAACAAGGAGGAGATTGCATACCTTCTCGATGTTGAAGACCAGCAGGACGATTCGATGTTCAGCCGAACCGAGATCACCCAGTGGTACACCCTCAATGACCCGGCACTGTACTATTATAACGGTGTATCGATGTTTTCTTCCATGACGGACGAGAGCATCACGAAGTTCATGCGTCTGATCGGCATTTCCGCCGGCGAGGCGTCCAACCGTTACTTCTACGCCAACAACAGCCCGTTCAACAATATGCTCCTGAACGTCAAGTATATCATCGCCAAGGACGGCTATAATGCAGACACGCTCAATGCACGGAAGCTCGATGATTCCGGTTCCTCCGCCATCTGGGAGGAGAATCTGAACCTCGGCATCGGCTTCCTGGTGGAAACGCCCACGGAGTTCTATATCATGGACGAGACCGCCAACGCCTTCCAGCAGCAGAATGGAATGTTCCGCAAGATGACGGGTCTGACCAAAGACATCTTCACCCCGATCGACATCACCCATGTCGGACATTCCGGCTATGACGTGACACGCCGTGCATACGGCGATTACTCCTTCACCCGTCAGGACGACGCACCGGTGGACAACAGCTTCCTCAAGTACAACTACACCGCCGTTCAGGACGGGATGCTCTACGGACTGGTCAAGGTCACAGACGCAGAAAATGTCGATGTTTGGTACAATAACGCCATCATCCACACCTACAACGTCAGCCGCCAGCCCTACACCTTCCCGCTTGGCTACTACCACGCCGGCGAGATGGTCACCCTCAAGGTGCCGATGAAGGAGGACTACAAGTCCGGTACAGCCCAGATGTTCGTGTACCAGCTCAATGAGGACGTCCTGCTCGAAGGCTATGAGCGCCTGAAAGCCGGGCAGCTCCAGCTCACTGAGTTTGAGGACACGCATTTCAAGGGCACCGTATCCGCTGACAAGGACAAGATCCTCTTTATGTCCGTGCCGTATGACAAGGGCTGGAAGGTCTATGTAGACGGCAAGGAGGAAAAGCTCTACCCGATCTTTGATGCGATGAGCGCCGTAAACCTGACCGCCGGCGAGCACGAGATCGAAATGCGCTATTCGCCCCGTGGCTTTATACCGGGCATCTGCATTTCCATCGTCAGCCTTGCGGCTCTCGTGATGCTCTATATCCTGGAGCGCAAAAAGTCCGGCAAGCCGGTCTTTGAACCGGATGCATCGTCTGAAACGGCGCCTGAGCCGTCGCAGGAGGCGTAATATGCGCAATCTGAAGGTTACGATGGCATACCGTGGTACCCGCTACCACGGCTACCAGCGTCAGAACAACGGCATCACTGTCCAGGAGGTCGTGGAGCGCTGTGCATCAAAGATCCTGAATGAGCCCGTGACCATTCACGGCTGTTCCCGGACGGATGCCGGTGTTCACGCAAGGGCGTTCTGCTTCAATGTCGAAACGAACAGCAATATCCGTCCCCAGGGCTTTATCCGTGGCGTGAACGGTGAGCTGCCGGACGACATCAGCATCCTCACCTGCGAGGACGCCGCCCCCGATTTTCACGCCCGTTTCTCCTGCAAGGGCAAGGAGTACCTGTACCTCCTGCATTGCAGCGAGAGCAAGGATCCGTTCACGACCGACCTTGCCTGCCACTACCGCCGCAAGCTCAACCGGGAGCTGGTTTACGAGGCAGCACAGCATTTTGTCGGAACACATGATTTTCGGGCGTTTTGTTCAAATTGTGCAGAAAAACCCAACACTATACGTACCGTCTATGGCTTTGATGTAGAAATTGACGGCGATCAGGTCCGAATGCTTGTAAAAGGCGACGGATTTTTGTATAATATGGTTAGGATCATGGTCGGCACCCTGCTCGATGTCAACGAGGGCAAGATCCCTGTTGATCGGCTCGATGCGATCATGGCAGACAAACGCCGTGTCCAGGCAGGCAGAACTGCCCCGGCGCATGGCTTGTACCTGAACCGGGTATTTTACGACGAGGCGCAGCTCCACGGCTGAGCCTGCTGATACAGAAAGAGAAACAAAAGAAGGGAGGAGCTGCATCGTGGCAAATCATGTCGATATCGTGCTCGAACGCAAGAAACGGGCACGCCGGCGCCGTTTGTTCAAGTTTCTGATCTGCCTGGGATTCATCGGACTTGGCGTACTGATCTATCAGATGCGAAGCCTCTGGTTCCCGAAACTTGAGGGCATCGGCTCCCGTTATCAGAACAATGTCACCCAGAACGAGGACGCTGTCGCAGGCGGCGAATTCGAGCTGAATGTTTCCGGCGGCGTGGACTACACAGCCGGCTTCATCAGCAACAATCTGCTCATCCTCTGCGACAAATACCTCTATATCTATAACGCCGACGGCAAGCAGCGTGACAGCCGCCAGCACGCCTACAGCAATGCGGTCATGAAGATCGCCGGCAACCGTGCGCTGATCTATTCCCACAACGGCACCAATTTCCGCCTGGACACCCCGAACAGCACCGTCTACGAGACCGAGACCGAGCTCCCGATCTGGTTTGGCGTGCTCAGCGAGGACGGTCTGGCTGCCATCGTCACCGAGAGCGAGACCTATGCCTGCCGCCTGAACGTCTTTGACCAGAACGGCAAGCTAATGTATTCCCGTGAGTGCGTGGATCGCCTGTCGGATGTCAGCTTTTGCGGCAATGGCTGTATTTTCTCGACCGTTGGTGCGACCGACGGCGAGCTGCTGACCAAGCTCACCTATATCACCTTCGACAATGACGAGGTCATCTGGGAGACCGAGCCGCTGCAGACGCTTTGCTACGAGCTCTACGCCATCCCGGAGGGCGGTGCCTTTGTCATTGGGGATGACCTTGCGGCATATTATAGCAGCACGGGCGCCCTTGTCGGCAGCTATGACTACAATGCGACCCTGACAGATTACGATTTTGCAGACGGCAAAGCCGCTATTCTGCTGCAAAATGAGCAGCGCCGCCAGTCTACGCTCCTGCTGTTCTCTGACAAGAGCACAGCGCCGGAGACAGTATCCATAGATTCCACGGAAAAATCCGTCATTCTGTATGAGAACGAAGCCTACCTGCTTGGAGCAGGGCAGATCCGGTCGTATGCCTTCAATGGTGAGGAGACCGGCAGCCGGACTGTCAAGGATGCCTATGACCGCATCCTCCGTTACGGCAAATACTTCTATCTGCTCGGATACGACAAGATCAACCGGGTCAATATCAAATAATGGGGGAACACTGAATCTATGGGAACACAATTCTGGTGGTTTTACGATGTACTGG